>NZ_JANAVI010000062.1:0-522 GCF_024213325.1 Paenibacillus sp. MZ03-122A
AATAGCTCACTGGTCGAGTGACTCTGCGCCGAAAATGTAACGGGGCTAAACACACCACCGAAGCTATGGCTTGATGCTTGCATCAGGGGTAGGGGAGCGTTGAATGCGGGTTGAAGGTGTACCGTAAGGAGCGCTGGACTGCATTCAAGTGAGAATGCCGGTATGAGTAACGAAAAGATCTGTGAGAATCAGATCCGCCGAAAGCCTAAGGGTTCCTGAGGAAGGTTCGTCCGCTCAGGGTAAGTCGGGACCTAAGGCGAGGCCGATAGGCGTAGTCGAAGGACAACAGGTCGAAATTCCTGTACCACCGTAATCCGTTATGAGCGATGGGGTGACGCAGTAGGGTAGTGACGCGGACGGATGGATGTCCGTCTAAGCAGTGAGGCTGATGTGTAGGCAAATCCGCACATCGTTAAGGCTGGGCTGTGATGGGGAGCGAAAATTGTAGTAGCGAAGGTCATGATCTCAGACTGCCAAGAAAAGCCTCTAGCCAGGAGAAGGTGCCCGTACCGCAAACCGACA
>NZ_JANAVI010000063.1:0-522 GCF_024213325.1 Paenibacillus sp. MZ03-122A
GGTTTGGAACAAACGCCAGCGAAGTTTGATTTGACGCTGGAAGCCAGAGAGGAAGAGGCAGGTATCCAGTTCGGATTACAGTATGCAACTGCGTTGTACGAGCGCGAAACGGTAGAACGGATGACGCGTCACTTTGTTCGCTTGGCCGAAGCCGTGGCGGCGAACCCGGATGCGAAGCTGGGTGAGCTGGAACTGATTACGGCGGAAGAAACCGTGCAGATTCTGGAGGTATTTAATGACCCGAACGCACATAGTGTGCATTGTGCTGAACACAGACAGGTGCAAGGCCGTTCGCTCAGCGAACGCTTTGAAGAGCAAGCGAAGTGCAACCCTGAGCGGATAGCAGTTGTGTCTGGGGCCACCGCGCTGACCTACACTGAGCTGAATGAGCGTGCGAACCAATTGGCTCGTGTGTTACAAGCGGAAGGGGTCGAAGCAGATCAACCGGTTGGCGTATTGCTGGAACGTTCTGCGGATATTCTGGTGAGCATTCTGGGGGTACTTAAGGCCGGAGGCGCATAT
>NZ_JANAVI010000010.1:0-178842 GCF_024213325.1 Paenibacillus sp. MZ03-122A
TTTTGACTCCCTCAGTACCACGCTGATACCTACGAATGGCCTCCAATTTCTCATCTAAACTGAATTTAGGCAAAAAACTGCACCTCCATTGTTAGTCGTGTCTAACAAATGGGGTGCAGTTCATCCTTTGGACAAGCTGCTTTTTTAGATGAACAAATACATAAGCGTATAGCATTACATATTTTCATCATAGTCGGTGACATCACGCTTGGCGGCAGTTGCAGGCGAGTTCGATGTACCGTATTTTTCTACGGCATCCCATGCGCCCGCATCGTCAAATCGTCCTGCATTTCGTTGGCGAACCTCACCTGCACCCTTGGGTGGGGGAGTCATGACCTGTTCCTCTACCGGGCGGTCATTCGATAATTCTCGAGTTGGCGTGTGCTCGACGGTATAGGCTGTATAGGGAATGGCTTGCAACCGTTCAAAAGGAATTTCTTCCCCGCTCTTCACACATATCCCGTACGTCCCATCCTTCATCCGTTGAAGGGCTGCATTGACCTGCTCCAGCTCGTCTTGCAGCGAATCATTAATCGCCAGATCACGGGACCGTTCAAAGGTTTCTGTCCCTATATCAGCGGGGTGGTTGTCATAGGACGAGAGCTCACCTGTAGAATCTGTCAGTGTTTCTCCCAATGGAGCGTTTTCCTGACCGTTTTGTTCAAAATGCTTTTCTAAATCCTTTTTCTGCTCCAACAACATATGTTTCAGCTCTGAAAGCTGCGAATCGTTCAAGTGGTTCATGATCATCTCTCCCCTTCGTGGTCTGGATAAGTGACACGTATGCTCTTTTATACCCGTTCATAGGGCTGGGCAATCAGCAGAGACTTTTATTCCCAGCCTAGAATGTGATATAAAAAGAATAGTGTGTTAAGGAGGGAATAACCGATGGATGAACATATGAAGCGTCGTCTGGATAAGCAAAAGCAGTTGTTTAAGCAACTGGGCATTCAGCTGGACGCGCTCTCCATTCATGAGAAACAGTTTAAGAATAAAATGCGCGGCTATGATCCGGACGAGGTGGATGCTTTTCTGGATGAAGTGATCAAGGATTACGAACGCTTTTATGCGAATATAGCCGACCTGATGGACAAGTGGCAGGAGCAGCAGGCAACCATACGTGATTTGAAAAATGCACCTAAGCCTGCCGCCGACCTTAATGGACTTGACCGTCGTCAACTGGAGGATATCGTTAAGCAGTTGGAATATAGTGTACGCCAATTAAAAGTGCGAGTACGTCCTGAAAATGATTATTTTCCGGAGTAAGGTGCAGTAAGCACTGTGTTAGTGCCTCTATTGTGGTATGATGGAAACATGCATTTTACCAAACATTTAATGAGGCACACACATAAAGGTGGTTAACATGAGTACCCATTTTTCCGTTAGTATCCATTGTCTGCTTCTTCTGGCTGAAGGGGCACCGGAGCGAATGACATCGTCACTTATTGCTTCCAGCATCAATACAAACCCGGTAGTTGTGAGAAGGATTATGAGCCGACTCAAGCAAGCGGGTTTGGTGGATTCGTCGCCTGGAGCACGCGGCTTTCGTCTAAGCATGTCCAGTTCAAACATCAATCTGAAAATGATCTATGAGGCGACCAAGGATGAAGGTCCGTTGTTCGCCATCCATACCGATAGCAATCATAATTGTGAGGTAGGCAGGAACATAGACGCATTGTTGGATGGTTTATATACCGTGGCAGAGCAGAAAATACAGGCATTTTTCGAGACCGTTACGCTGCGAGATCTGGAGCAGGCACTTCAGCAGCGCGTAGGGCAACAAAGTTCATCTGTGTAAAGACGCTGGTAAGGAGAAATTGATATGAAAATCATCGTACTTTCAGACACTCATATGCCTTATAGAAGCAAAACACTGCCTAGTCGGCTTGTACAGGAGTTAAAAGGCAGTGACCTCATTCTCCATGCCGGAGACTGGACGGATTGGTTCGTATATGAACGTCTAGCTGAATTTGCGCCTGTGCAAGGCATTGCCGGAAACAATGATGGAATGGACATCGTGGAGCGTTTAGGCTATCAACGAATCGTTGAAGTTGAAGGCAAGCGGATCGGTATGGTTCACGGTCACGGCTGGCGAGGAACGACAGAAAATATCGCATTGAATACGTTTAAGGGAGAAAAGCTGGATTGCCTGATTTATGGACATTCGCATATTCCGGTGGTCAAAACGATTGACGGTCAGCTTGTCCTTAATCCGGGGTCTCCGACGGACAAACGCGGCGAAGACGAATATTCATTCATCGTGCTGACGATTGAAGCTGATCAGATGGAAGCACAGCTTGTTCTTTATCCAGATAAACATTGATTTAAAACCAACAACTGTTGATTAAAGGGGAAGCTATGGCTATTTTTGAGTTAGAACCAATGAAGCATCATGTGTTGATCTGCAATGGAGGCACATGTATGCGACATGAGGGTGAAGAAGTTACACAGGCAATTCGGGATGAAATTCGTAAACAAAATGCAGAAGCATATATTCACACGACCAGAACTCGCTGTAATGGGCGTTGTCATGATGCTGCGGTTGTGATCGTATATCCTCAAGGGGACTGGTATGGTCAAATGACCCCCGACTCGGGGACTCAACTGGTGCAGAAGCTCGTAACGGGAGAGAAGCTGGAACCTCATCTTTTTCATGAGTGTACAGGTCAATCCAGCTCGGAATAATCCAATCAACCATCTATAAGTACATGAGTAGAGAAAATCTTTGCAGAGATTTTCTCTTTTTTGCGTTTAATCCCCGATGTGAAAGGTAAAAGTATATTGTGGACACCAATCCGATAGGGAGGGAAGTAAAATGGCCCCATTTGAAGATAACCTGCACGATCAGAATCAGCAGAAAGGACAGACGGGGAAAGGAACAACGGAGTCTCAACATCAGAAACAGTCGATCAATCGAGATCATGCAGAGCAGTATCCGACAGAGCAGGAAAGCTTGTTCGACCGTTTTGAGATCGAGCAGACGGTAGACGCCATTCCTGTAGAGGATTTGAAGATGGAAAGACAGGAGGAGAGAGACAAGGATGCAACCAAGCACACCTCTTCCAGTGAGAAAAAATATAATGGTGGCGTATAATCATCAACTAACTGGTAATATTTAAAAAGAAATCTCTTGACTTTAAGATATATGTAATGTATATTAAGTTACGAAAAGTAATTAATTTTACTCAGGAGGTAACAAAAAAATGGCTAAAGACTTCTTCACAGCTCTGAAAGACAGACGCTCCTATTATGGTATTAGCAAAGAACAGGTTATTTCTGACCAACGGATTCAAGAGATTGTAGAGGAAGCTGTTAAGTACACACCTACCTCTTTCAACTCCCAAACTTCACGTGCTGTAGTGTTGCTCGGAGAGCATCATGATAAACTGTGGAATATTACAGAAGATATTTTGCGTGAGGTTGTAGGCAATGAGGAGCAATTCAAGTCTACTGCCGAGAAAATGAACGGTTTCCGCAGCGGATACGGAACAGTCTTGTTCTTTGAAGACAATAACGTGGTAGCTGGTCTGCAACAACAATTTGAAGCCTACGCGGACAATTTCCCAATCTGGTCCAACCAATCTAATGGTATGCTGCAATTGGTGGTATGGACGGCTCTGGAGCAAGAAGGACTGGGGGCATCCCTTCAGCATTACAACCCATTGATTGATGAAAAAGTGAAAAACGAATGGAACATTCCTGAGCATTGGAAACTGATTGCTGAAATGCCATTTGGTAAACCGACATTCCAACCAGGTGAAAAAGAATTCCAGCCTGTTGAAGAACGCGTAAAAACATTTAAATAATGTTCACGATAAAATGACGTTTCAGGATCAGCCTGATTAGAGCACTGTGGTTATCTGCAGTGCTCTTTGCCATTCCATTTTTAAGGCATGTAAGCTTTTTACATATGCGGACACAGGGGTTAATTCATCCGTTAGTGGGTGATATTATGTTTAAAATTGGATGAGAAGTTTACATTGGTGTTATTGCGGTTTTATGCAGATGTCTAGGATAACGCGCATTCAAAGGAGGAAAAGTGATGAACTATGATTGCATTATTGTTGGTGGGGGAATTGCCGGATTGCAAGCAGCGATTCAATTGGGGAGATACAGCAGTCATCGAGTTCTAGTGATAGATTCGGGCTATGGTCGATCTACGCTGTGCCACCAGTATCATAATATTTTGGGCTTTCCTGACGGAATTTCTGGTGAAGAGCTGCGACGGCTTGGACGTAGTGAAGCCACAAAACTAGGTACTGAGTTTATTGAAGGGAAGGCGGTAAAAGCTGTCAAAAGGGATGAGCTTTTTGACATTCAAGTGGAGGAAGGCTCCGTGTATTCGTCTAAGACGCTGTTGTTAGCTACAGGGCTAACGGACCGTTTTCCAAAGCTGGATGGATTACAAGCCTGCTTGGGCAACAGTGTATATGTGTGCCCGGATTGTGACGGTTATGAGGTTCAGGATCGCAGCACGGTCGTCATGGGAGCAGGCAAAGCAGGAGCTTCCATGGCACTGATTTTATCAGCGCGCACCGATCAACTTGTTTATGTCAATCATGAGCGTTCAGAGGTGCCGGACGAGCTGATTGTGAAGCTGCGGGAAAAAGGAATTGGCTATAAGGAAGCAGCCATTTCTGAGATTATAACCGGAGAACCGGGCTGTTTTGAAGGAGTGCGGCTGGCTGATGGACAAGTGGTTCGAGCAGAGCGAGGCTTTTTAGCTTTTGGCAGCAATCATGTTCATTCAGAGCTGGCAGAGCAACTGGGTGTACATCTGCTGCACAATAAGCATATTGAAACTCATCCTCGCAGCAAAATGACAAATGTGGAAAATGTATGGGTAGCCGGGGACTTAGGAGCTCATGCCGAGCAAGCGACTGTGGCGATGGGAGAAGGAGCTATGTCAGCGATTTGGATACACAAGGTATTAACTGGTATGAAAACAAAAGTACCGCAGCTCTGAGAGCTGCGGTTTAGAACGATGGGCGTGTACTCGTTGGGAGTTGAAGTTCAAAGCGTTTAAATTGATCGCTAATGCCATACTTACGTAAAATTTCCGCTTGTTTGTTGCCGATAAGATCAAAATGCGGATAGGGCTGACGCTGATGAATATATTGGGGGTCTAATCCGTTTTGGTTGCACCATAAGCGCAGCTTGTCCAAATCAGAACATCCTACCTTGGTGACAGTTGTAATGCCTGGAAAGCGATCATCCAGCCAGTAATGTGTCAGAAAAGCAATTTCACCACGACTGACCTTTCTTTTCCAGGCCATAAGTTCCTGGCGGGTAATACCAAATGCCATCGTTCTCATCCTTCCTTGGCCCATTCTGAAATTATGAGCTGCTGAGCGGTTGTCCCATTATTTTCGTACTATAGTTTGTATTATGATCCACATGGGGTAACACAATAACAGGAGACCATGTGTGGCGACCTCCTGTTAGCGGTTAAAGCCATCTCTCGGCCCAGCTCTCTACACCATTCAATGCATCACCTAGCTCTTTACCCTTGCGTGTCAGCGAATACTCAGTACGCACAGGCCGCTCTGTGATGACATTGCGAAGGATCAGGCCGGAAAGCTCTAGTTCCTTGATGCGTTCGTTCAGCATGCGTTTGCTAAGATCAGGTATGGAGACGTGAATTTCACTAAATCGTTTGGGATGTTCCATCAAAGTATGAATGATGAGAGCGGTCCATTTTTTGCTGATGATCTGAAAGGACTGTTCCACCTTACCGCACAAAAGCTTAGGCTGCCTGTCGTCGCTCATCTGAATCCCCTCAATTTCATTGTTGTTTTAAACAGTATACTAAAAGTAACTCTGTATACCAATAGTAACTATAACACTTTGTATCAACTGTGACATATTTAACAGTTTTTTCTCTTTCCTTTCCGTCAATCATACCACAGAAAACGTTATCATTACAGGATATATCGAATGTTCACGATTTCGCTAAAATTTGATTGACTTGCCCCTTATTTTGGGTGTATTATGGGTTACGTTAATTCCTCAGGTAACTTTTAATAACCTCATCTTTATAATGGGAAGAAGGAATAATTCATGGATTCAATGACATTTGTCTTATTTGGAGCGACAGGGGATTTGGCGAAACGCAAAATTTACCCTGCCTTGTATAATTTGTTTGTAGAAGGTAAAATTCCGGCTTCCTTTTCTGTAATTGGGATGGGGCGTCGTGAAGTGGCGGACGAGCAATTTCAAAGTAATGTAGAGCAATCCATTAAGGATTTTTCCAGACACGTGAATGAAGATCGTGCACAGATGGATCAGTTCTTAAGTGCTTTCCGTTACAGCGCATTGAATGTCAACCACCCGGAAGATTATAAAAAGCTGCTACAGCTTGCTGAGCAACGTGAAAATGACTTGGGAATTCCGGGGAACCGCATGTTTTACTTATCGGTGGCACCGGAATTTTTTGATGTGATTGCCCTCAATATTCGCGAGAGTGGTTTAGCTGAAACAAAGGGTTGGAAACGGCTCATTATCGAAAAACCATTTGGACATGATTTGGAATCCGCACGTGAGCTGAATGATCGCTTAAGCAGAACCTTTGCTGAGGATGAGATTTATCGTATTGACCATTACTTAGGTAAGCCCATGGTGCAAAACCTGGAAGCCTTAAAATTTGCTAATCCATTACTCCAAGGAATATGGAACAATCAATACATCGCCAATGTGCAAATTACCGCTTCCGAGACTGTAGGGGTGGAGGAGCGAGCGGGATACTACGATCATTCCGGCGCTATTCGTGATATGGTACAAAATCACATGCTGCAGGTGTTGATGATGACGGCGATGAACAAGCCGGGACATGTCACGGCTGACCAGGTGCGGGATGAAAAAAGTAAGGTGATGGACGCGCTTCGTGCGCTTGATCCTTCCGATATTGCTTCCAACGTAGTTAGAGGCCAATATACCAACGGTGAGATCAACGGAAAAGCAGTTCCTTCCTATAAAGAAGAGCCGGATATCGGTCCAGATTCACAAAATGATACTTTCATTTCAGCTCGCCTATGGATTGACAACGAACAATGGTCTGGTGTGCCGTTCTATATTCGTACCGGTAAACGTATGAAAGAAAAATCTACTCGTATCGTCGTGGAATTCAAAAAGGACAGCACAGATCCTTATGCCGCTCAAGGGCAACCGACTGACCCGAACTTGCTGATCATCCATGTTAACCCGGATGAAAAGGTAACGCTGCGTCTGAATAGTAGAGACCCGCTAAACGCTGGTCAACTGGAAACGGTTCTGATGAATTATCATTCCGAGGCCAAGGATGTACCAGAAGCCTATGAGCGTCTCATCTTTGATGCGCTGCGCGGCGATTCCACCTTTTTTGCTCATTGGAACGAAGTTGAGCTTTCATGGGTGTGGGTTCAACCTGTACTGGAAGCTTTTGCTCGTGGTGAGGTTCCACTGCATACGTATGCAGCAGGCTCTTACGGTCCAGAAGCTTCAGATCAATTGTTGGAAGAACAAGGTTTTACATGGTGGCTGGACGAAAAGTCCGAAAGCACTGAAAAAGCAGTCGTTCGTTCTTAACACCAATAAGAAAGTATATACAAAATATGTTTGCTACGGCAGGAGGCCTTTACTATGCAAGTAGGATTAATTGGTTTGGGAAAAATGGGCTTGAATCTCGGAAAAAATTTGATCGATCATAAGCATGAACTTGTCGCTTACGACGTCAATGCGGCCGCAATTCAAGAAATGAAGGATTATGGAGCTAAAGGTGCTTCTACATTGGAAGAGCTTGTACAGGCAACTCAATCCCCTAGAGTATTATGGATTATGGTTCCTCACCAAATTGTTGATTCTGTGCTGGATCAGCTTCAACCGATGTTGTCCAAAGGGGACATCATTATTGAAGGTGGTAATTCTCATTACAAAGAGTCTATTGCTCGTCATGCCCGTCTTCAAGAACATGGTATCAGCTTCATGGATGCTGGAACTTCAGGCGGGATGGAAGGCGCACGTAATGGCGCTTGTTACATGATCGGTGGCGATCCGGAAGCTTGGGCGGTTGTTGAGCCTATTTTCCGTGACACAGCAGTGGAAAATGGATATCTGTATGCAGGTAAATCCGGAAGCGGACATTTTCTGAAAATGGTTCATAACGGTGTGGAATACGGCATGATGGCTTCCATCGGTGAAGGATTTGAAGTGCTAGAAAAAAGCAGCTTTGACTTTGATTATGAACAAGTAGCGCGCGTGTGGAACAACGGTTCTGTTATTCGCTCTTGGCTGATGGGCTTGACTGAACGTGCATTTTCCAAAGATGCAAACCTGGACGAAATTCGTGGGGTTATGCACTCTTCTGGTGAAGGAAAATGGACGGTTGAGGAAGCATTGGACATTCAGGCCGCAACTCCGGTCATTGCCTTGTCCCTGCTGATGCGCTATCGTTCTCTTGATGCGGACACGTTCAACGGGAAAGTGGTTGCTGCGTTGCGCAATGAATTTGGCGGTCACGCGGTAGAAAAGAAGTAATAACAATATAAGTTAGTATCTATCCCCGTAGCTTCACAACTGCGGGGATATTGCTATATGTTTTGTCGTTTATTGGATTTTTGCAAAACCTGCATTTGCATATTTTTCCTTGTATATCCGCACAATAGGTGAAAAAGGCGGAAGGATGAATAGCAAATGTGCAAGAGGTTTTCGTTATCGGCTGATTTGGATGAGGTTAGGGATCATTTTGGTATACAACGGGTGATGTATTATTACAAAACACGCTATAACATGAGTCCCACCCAGCATGTTCCAATTGTGCTGCATCAGGATGGAGAACGAGTACTTGATGAATTCCGCTGGGGATTTATTCCCTACTGGGGCAAGGATTGTGTCAATGCAGACTTGAATACGGTTCGGGTAAATCCAAGTTATCGCAAGATGGCGGAAACCCGGCGCTGTATCATTCCATGCAATGGATTTTATTATTGGCGAAAATTGGGTAAACGCATGTGTGCTGTACGAGTGGTATTGCCGGAACAGAAGATGTTTGCGGTCGCGGGGCTATATGAAGTATGGCAGGATAGTCGTAAGGAGCCTTTACGCACCTGTACGATGATGACAGTTCAGGCCAATACGGATATACGTGAATTCGATACCCGTATGCCGGCTATTTTGGAAGCTGACCATATAGATTCATGGCTGAATCCGTCCGTACAGAACATAGATGAGCTGCTACCTCTACTACGCACGTATGAGCAAGGAGACATGAGCATCTATCCGGTGACCCCACTGGTGGCCAATGATGAACATGATAACCGTGAATGCATTCAGGAAATGGATTTGCAGTGGTCCTGGATTAAACCTTAAACGTATGGAGATTTTCATCCATGATTGATCATAAGCTTCCCGCCGCCTGCATAGGTATGTATTGGGGAACAAGCGTCATGATCCGGGGAGAGGGGAAACGGCCGAAGGAGTATCTCATATGGGATGGAGGCGATTGGAATGAGTAACGATACACTCATCCAGCTGCTGGTGCTCATGGTGACGATCATTGGTCTGGTCCAAAACCGGTAAGTGGCAGGTTCCAGAAGGCGGGAGAATTGCCGTAGGCAATCTTCCGTTTTTTTTGTGTTAAAAAGCTCGCAGATTAAGGAAGCTTACGGTACAATAGATGCTAGGATACAGGTGACAAGACACCTGAATATACGTCTACATACGATATATTTTTAAGGGAGAGCAAATCATGAGTGAATTAACTTCATTACCACCAGCCAAAAAAAGAAAATTGCTGTTTAGCGCAGGGCTCAGCTGGTTGTTTGATGCTATGGATGTGGGGCTGCTTTCATTTATAGTCGCAGCGTTGGCAAAGGAGTGGCATCTGGGATCTGAGCAAATTGGACTGCTAACTGCAATGAATTCGATAGGAATGGTGTTCGGAGCCGCTTTGGCGGGAATTTTGGCTGATCGTTACGGCAGACGTGCCATATTAGTGTGGACATTGTTGATCTTTTCCATTGCCAGTGGATTATCCGCTTTGGCGACAGGTCTCGGAATGCTGCTGGTATTGCGTTTTATTGCTGGTGCAGGCTTGGGTGGGGAATTGCCTGTTGCTTCGACGCTGGTGTCAGAATCAGTGCCTGTGAAAGAACGAGGAAGAGCGGTTGTGCTGCTTGAAAGCTTCTGGGCGGCAGGCTGGATCCTTTCGGCTCTTATTGCTTATTTTGTTATTCCAAAGTATGGTTGGCAAATGGCGTTTATTCTCGGCGCAGTACCTGCGCTGTACGCTCTTTATCTGCGCAGAGCTATTGATGATTCACCGCGTTATAAGCAGCAAAGCGTCAAACTTCCGCTGCGTGCACGATTGGCTTTGATTTGGTCGGGCCCCCATCGCAAGTCTACGCTGATGCTGTGGATTTTATGGTTCACAGTTGTATTTTCATACTACGGCATGTTCCTGTGGCTACCGAGCATGATGTTTATGAAAGGTTTCGAACTGGTTAAAAGCTTTGAGTATGTGCTGATCATGACGCTTGCGCAACTACCGGGTTACTTTACCGCCGCTTATCTAATTGAAAAGCTGGGCCGCAAATTCGTACTGATCATCTACTTGGTGCTCACAGCAGTGTCCGCCATTTGGTTTGGCACCTCGGAAACGGCGGGAATGCTGTTGGCTGCTGGTATCTGCTTGTCATTTTTTAATCTTGGTGCATGGGGAGCTATGTACGCCTATACTCCAGAATTGTACCCGACAGCTGTACGTTCAACTGGTGTGGGTATGGCGGCTGCGTTTGGCCGTATTGGAGGCGTTATCGGACCTTTTGCGGTCGGTATACTCGTAGGACAGGGCGTAGCGCTACCATCTATCTTTGTGATTTTCTTCGTAGCTATCTTGATCGGAGCTGCGGCTGTATGGTTGCTGGGTACGGAAACCAAAAATCAGGAGATTGACTAACCTTTACATTCACCTGTGTAAAGATTCATAATATAAGAGAGAGGAGTGACCTGAAATGGAGCATACATTTCTGCTCAAGGCAGACTGGAACGGGGGGCGCAACAGCGACGGCTATATTGAGGCTGGACAGTTGCGGACTGCAATTTCGATCCCGGCTGAGATGGGAGGCCCTGGTGTGGGCACCAATCCAGATGAAATGCTGCTCGGTGCCGCTGCTACCTGCTATTTGATTACGTTGGCGGCGATGATGGAGCGCGCGAGTCTCCCGGTGGCATCACTGGCGCTGGAATCCGAAGGGATTGTCGATGTAACGAATAATATTTTTACATATCGCCGAATTGTGCATCGTCCGCAGGTTCAATTGGCCGCCGATGCAACAGAATCGCAGATCGAACAAGCATTGCGACTGGCAGAGCAGGCAGAAACCTCATGCATGATCTCGCGTGCCGTAGCGGGAAATGTGGCGTTGTCCACAGAGCCCGTGGTGGAGCGCGCCTCTTAAAGCGATGTTTGTAACAGGAGCAATCATTCCAATTGCCCATCATTTTTTTAATCCAAGGAGGACACAACCATGACAGCACAACAAAAATTGCTCGTATTTGCAGGCTCTTACGCCGAATTGGAAGGTAACGGAGTTTATTCGTACACTTTTAATGAACAGACAGGAGCACTTACACTACAGGATGAGTTCTCCGGCTTGAAAAATCCTACATTCCTGAATGTGGACGTCAAAAATCGGAAGCTGTATTCCATTGGAGAGACGACTTCTGCTGCAGGAGCGAAAGTAGGCGAAGCCTCTGCTTTCGAAATTGACCCAGTTAAAGGAACATTTACATTGCTGAATCGTGCGGAAAACGTGGGTGCAACAACTTGCCACATTCAGCGTGATGCATCTGATCGTTACCTTATTGTAGTCAGCTACCACGGTGGCATGGTGGGACTGGTGTCCCTGACTGAGGACGGACGTATCGGTGAGTTGCTGGATGTTAAACAGCATGAGGGCAAAGGAGCGCATCCTGAACGTCAGGATCGTCCACATCCACATTCCAGTTTCTTTAGTCCGGACGGCCGCTTCCTGTTCGTACAAGATCTCGGTCTGGATCTGATCCGCGTTTACACTATTGATGACAGCAAAGGACAACTGGTGTTTCATGGTGAAACGAAAACCCATGCAGGTGCAGGTCCACGTCATTTGACGTTCCACCCGAATGGTAAATTTGCTTTTGTCATTAACGAAGTGGATTCTTCCATTACTTCTTTTGCATATGATGCAGAGGCTGGCAAGCTCACTGAGCTTGAGAGCGTACCGACATTGCCGTCTGACTTTACAGGTGAAAACACAACTGCTGAAATTGCGATTTCGGGGGATGGAGCTTATCTGTACGGTTCCAACCGTGGGCATGACAGCATTGTCGTATACGCTGTAGACGGAGCAACTGGCAAGCTGAGCCTAGTCGAGCATGTATCTGCTGAAGGAGAGCATCCACGCCATTTTGCTTTGACTCCAAATGGTGACCATATGCTTGTGGCCAACCGCGACACCAACAACATCGTTACGTTCAAAGTGGACAAGGCAAGTGGACGCTTGACCTACACCGGGCAACAAGTAACCGTATCCAAGCCAGTATGCGTACAGCCTTTTTACTTTTCTGTGTAAAAGGAGCGTTACATTTATATCATGCAGAGTGACAAAGTAACGGTATGCGGCTTGTGACCGCTACGAGGACGGATCATTCTTCCGATCGCTGTTGCCCCTAGATTTCTTGTTTGTATGTTCAAGGGTAGAAATCCGGGGGCAAAGGCGAACGCTCCGCTTCTTCAGAACAATTCCGTCCTCTCCGCTGCTTTAGTATTTTTGGCAACCATACTCTTATACAAAAATAAAAGAATCAGTATATGTGATGGTTTCAATAGAATTAACCAAGCATAGAAAATGCTTAAAGAAAACGGCTGTAGGCTAATCTACAGCTGTTTTACTTTTACACTTAACTATTTCTAAAGAAGTCACTACCTACAAAAATAATATAAAATTTTATGGTTACAAATAAGATACGAATAATCTCGGTAGGAAAAGGGTACATATGTTATAAGAGGGACAAGAACCCCTCAAGTACTCCGATAATGCAAATCTAGGACAAGCATTGTGAGTTCCATATAAGGGTTAGAGGCTCTAAATAAAAGTATTATATTTGGCCTAAGTATCATCTTAGCCCATTATTTTTATAGTGACGATATTATGAAAAATGAGAATGGTAGAGATAAGCTGAGTAACGAAGCGGGCAGATGGATTTCGGAGAAGCGATAGCGTTCGCCTTTGGAACCTGATTTTAACCATTAAAATATATTCAAAAAATCAGGCTCCAACAGCGATCGGAGAAACCATCCGATCGCGAAGTGGGTTACACAAATCGACAGCCTTGGATTGTACATATTTTACAGGAGGAGGAGACGAAATGAAAATTATCATTACACAACAGGAAGCCGTCGACAAAGGAATATGGACAGAGATCATGGGGATGTTTGCTGTAACCAAAGAGGACGAAGTATGGCAAAATGAAGAGTTTATTCTCACCGAAGAACAGGCACGTCAGGTCGGGTTATTAAGATAGCAAAGATAAATAAGACATGTTATCAAGTTTTAAGACCAAGTCTTAAAAAATCGTAACTTCTTTTTTATGTATCTGATACACTTTTTAACCGTGCAACGTTTATGATAAGTACACAAGGGTAATGAAGCTTACAGACACCGTGTACATACCCAAACGGCAAGGAGAGATCAGACATGATGAAACTAGCTTCGAAATGGACCGTATTGGCTTTAATGATGATGCTGATTACGACGGCAGGGGCAACAGCGCAAGGCTACACGCCTGTAGCAGCTGCTGAAAATCAGGAGACCGTATATATAAACCAAATGGAGATTCGTGACGGACAAATTTATTTGTCGGCAGACCCGATTGAATGGTATGAAGGCGCGGCAGCTGACAAAGCATTATTGGAGCATGAAGGAAATACAGGATTGGATGGAGCTCCAGATGGCTACTACATCGTAAACAATTCCGTGCAAAATGACGTGTATCAGGTTGCACCAGATGCTTCGGTAGAGGTGCAGATTTATGATCACACGGGTAACATAGAAGATACAGACGTGCAATGGAATGAATCGATTCCTCTGGCACAGTTTGAGAAAGATTTTGCTAAAAAGGACGTTCTGGACCTCAGTCAATTTCCATACCATGTTACGCTTCGTGAGGGTAAAGTTGTAAAAATCGTGCAGCAATTCATTCCTTAAAATAGAAGTAATCTCATTTCACAAACACGTGCTTTCACTTGATTATAGATCAGGGGAGCACGTGTTTTTTATACTTTATAACAAAAAAGAGGATATCCAGCCCATGTAGGGCGCGGATATCCTCTTCTCTTCATAATATATGATTAGAACGATTTTGCTGTGTCCACTGCACGTTGTACGGCAGAAGCAACGATTTCTTGTGCTTGATCTGGAGCTTGGTTATGTCCTTCCAGAACAACTTTCACGATGTCTTTCACTCCGAAGAAGGATAAGATGTTGTTCATGTAGTTCAAAGACATTTCAGCTGCAGCAGCTGGTCCTTCGGAATAAACGCCGCCTCTTGCATTCAACAGGGCTACTTTAGTTTCAGTTACGAGACCAACTGGACCTTCAGCAGTGTATTTGAATGTTTTACCAGCTTGGTTCAGGTAGTCAATGTACGTATGCAGTACAGCTGGAATCGTCATGTTCCAGAGCGGGAAAGCAAATACGACTTTGTCTGCTGCCAGAAATTGATCCAGGTAGCCATTAGCGATGTTTGCCAGGCGAGCTTCTTCTGCGTTCAGCTCCATGCCTCTAGCGGATTTGAACGTGCCGTTGATCATGTTAGCGTTCAAATAAGGAAGCTCGACGGAGAACAGGTCCAGCTCAGTGATTTCATCAGTTGGGTGGGAAGACTTGTAGCTTTCTACGAAGGCGTTATACAATTTAACTGTTGCAGATTCTTCAGCTGTACGATCATTAGCTTTGACAAATAATACTTTAGACATGATTTATTTCCCCCTAAGTAAGTTGAATAAGTAAGTTAAGTTAGTAAGTTACCACGTAATATTACAATATAAAGATAATATCTGTCAACACTTTTATATTAAATTTACTTTGAAAAGCTACTTTATTTTTTACACTGTGAATTTTACGTGTTTCTTTTGCAAAATATCAGTTTTGCGGTAAAATTTAAATGTAAAGTCTAATGAAGAGAATGGTTTGAGTAGGCGAAGAAGAAAATGAACATGGTGCCTGTAAGATATGGCACAATAGTTGAACGAAAAAAGGTGAGTAGCTTGAAGATAGGTTTTTTTGATTCAGGATTGGGTGGAATTACAGTATTGTCCGAGGCGCTAAGACGTTTGCCAAACGAAAATTTTGTATACATGGCGGATACGCTTCATGTGCCTTACGGGACGAAAACTCCTCAAGAGGTGCTTAGTTATGTCAAGGCTTCAGTAGAAACGATCCTTAAAGAAGATGTTAAGGCATTGGTCATTGCCTGCAATACGGCTACAAGTATCGCAGTTGCGGAGCTAAGAAAGGAATATCCTATTCCGATTATTGGTATGGAGCCAGCTGTGAAGCCAGCAGTCGAGATGAACCGAGCCAATGGTAAAAGAGTTCTGGTGTTAGCCACACCATTGACGTTGAAACAATCCTGTTATGCAGCGCTGGTATCCAGGGTTGACGATCATGGGAGCGTGGACTCACTACCTCTGCCGGAGCTAGTACATTATTGCGAACAGTTGAATTTTGACCGGGCAGAAATGTTCGAATATTTTAACCGTGAGCTGTCTTCGTTCAATCTCGACATATATGGTACGGTGGTATTGGGATGTACTCATTATCCTTTTTATAAGGAAATTCTAAGGGAACTACTACCTTCTCATATTCAGTTAATTGACGGGAGCCAGGGAACAGTTAGGCGGTTGAAACAGGTGTTGTCTGAGCGTAATTTGCTGGAACCTTCGCCAAAATCCGGTCCATCGCAGGAGGGACACATTACATTTCTATGTTCTAGTCAGGATGAGGCCTATGTGCATAAGATGGAGCGTGCGCTTGAAATCTATGCGGAGCATGAAAAGATTTATTTTTAAAAGAAGAGTGGCTGGCGAACGTGTGGGAGCTAAATGAAATATCCAAATCGCCAGCCGTATTGTGGATCAGACGCATGGAGGGAGGCGTGAGATGAATGTTCAACTGATCCTGAATGAGCTTCACGAAACGGGCGTGCTTGAAAGCCCTATGCGAAATCTCAAACCACTGACTGGCGGAACTTCGAGCAAAGTGGTAGTTGTCATGGACGGAACTAAGCCGCGATACGTGATTAAGCAAAATAATCCCGCTGTCGTAGAAGCCGAGGCAGAATTCTTACATACCTATGTACAGATTGAGAAACTATCGCGTTTGGTTTATGTAGATCCGTTGCACCGTTATTTGGTATACACGTTCAGGTCAGGGTTCACACAGTATCATGGAAGAAACAAAAGCGATTTGTTGCTTCGTCTGGCAACGGAGGTGATCTCGTACTACAAGCCTTGTGGTGAGGAACGTCATTATGGATATTCGGATCACCCGTTTGTGGAATGGAGAGATTTTCTGCTGCACAGAACGAAGGAATCTGGAATGATCATACAAGGCGTTTTACCCCGAGAGAATCATCGGTTCGTTCATACCCTTGTGGCTGGATTGCCGCAACGTAATATTAAATATTTGCTTCATGGTGACTGTGGGGTACATAATTTTGTGTTTACCGAAAACGGCACATTGACGGGTATTATTGACCCTGATCCAGTGGTAGGAGAACCTCTGTATGATCTGATATACGCCTTTTGTTCTTCACCGGATAGGCTGACTGTCGATACTATTTTGCCTGCCTTAGAGAAGCTTGAGCCGGAGATGACAGGGGAATACGAGCTGAACAGGGAAGTGTTACTGGGGTTATACTTTCGTATAGCTACCTGCATTCGCCATCATCCTAAAGACCTCGATATATATACAGAAGCATGGACCTACTGGCTAGACAGGGTACGCTGAAAGGAATAGGGAACATGAGCATACAAGGGTGGAATCATATTTGCTTTTCGGTGTCTGATTTGGAGAAGTCTATATATTTCTATCAGAATGTACTAGACGGAAAACTGCTCGTTAAAGGACGTAAGTTGGCTTATCTGGACTGTTTGGGAATGTGGTTAGCTCTCAATGTGGAAGAGGATATCCCGAGAAATGAAATTCATCATTCTTATACGCATATTGCATTTTCGATAGCGGAAGCTGATTTTGAGAGTATGCTCAACAAGCTGAGAACTTTTAATGTTACCATTTTGCACGGACGAGAGCGGAATGAACAGGATAAAAGATCGGTCTATTTTACAGATCCAGACGGACATAAGTTTGAATTCCACACAGGACAATTGCAGGACCGCTTGGAATATTATAAAAAAGATAAAAAGCATATGACTTTTTATGATTGATTAATTGACGTGTAGCTATTAAGTAATAATTGGGTCGCATTTAGGAGGAATACGGAAGGATGTCACTTTCTCAGGAAAACGGTTCCAAGCAAGCACAAGTCGTTAAAACGATGACGGTTTTTGCAATCACTTGGCCGATCTTTATAGAAATGTTGTTTCACATTTTGATGGGTAGCGTGGATACGTTCATGCTAAGCCATGTTTCTGATGAGGTTGTATCGGCTGTGGGTGTGTCAAGACAGTTGATTGAATTTACGATTATACTTTTCAATCTGCTTGGTCTTGGTGTAGGTGTGATCATTGCTCAGCTATTGGGGGCGCAAAAGCATGTGGATGCAAGCCGTGTTACGGCTTCGGCACTAACCTTTAATCTGGTGTTTGGTCTGGCGCTGAGCTTGATGTTTATTGTGAGCCGGGATTTTTTACTATCCTTTTACCATATTACCCCGACGATCAAGGAAAATGCAGAGATTTATATGATGCTAGCAGGGGGTTCGCTGTTTCTGGAAGCGCTTATGCTAACCGCAGGTCCGGTTATTCGATCGCATGGTTTTACTAAAGATACGATGATCGTGGGCATTGGTATGAATATATTGCATATTGTGGGGAATGCGCTGCTCATTTATGGTTGGTTTGGTCTGCCGCAGATGGGAGTGGCGGGTGCAGCGATTTCAACGGTTATTAGCCGTGCTGTAGCATGTGTCTGGATTTTTCTACTGCTGTACAAGCGTGTGAGTGCGCCGATTCGCATCCGGTATTATGTACAGCTCCAATGGAGTAAGCTGGTAGCAATCCTGAAGATTGGTATTCCTGCCGGGCTGGAATGGTTGTCTTATCAACTTAGCCAAATGATGGTGACCCGGTTTGTCAGCTTTATGGGTACAACAGCGATCGCAACCCATTTTTATACGAATACAATTGTGTACTTTTTTATGGTTTTTGGAATGGCTGTAGGTGAGGGGACGGAAATTATTGTTGCCCGCCTAATTGGAGCAGGAGACAAGGAAAAAGCCTATCATCAACTTTTACGGAGCCTGAAATGGTCTTTGGTCATTACGATTGCTGTGATCGTGGTAGTATCCTTTTTCCGATATGAAGTGATGGCGATCTTTACAGATGAGCCGGCGATCATTCAATTAGGGGCAGCGATTTTGCTGTTCTGTATACTGCTGGAGCCGGGCCGTGTGTTTAATCATGTTGTCATTAACTCCTTGCGAGCAGCGGGAGATGTTCAGTTCCCGTTAATGATGGCCATTATTTCAATGTGGGGGATTAAAATCCCGCTAGCATATGTACTGGGCATTCATATGGGATATGGTGTGCTGGGTGTGTGGATTGCACATGCCTGCGATGAGTGGGTACGAGGCATTTTCCACTATTTACGCTGGAAGGGTCGGAAATGGCAGCACAAATCGCTGTTATCTAAGGCTGAACTTCAGGCGGAATCAGTCTAAGGCTGAAAGAGATTCTACAACAGACATTCTCCAAGCAAATTGGAGGATGTCTGTTTTTTTACAAAAATAAGCAAAATGGGGATGTTCAAACTTTTCAAAAATTGCTAGAATATAGTAACCTCGAACGTAGTAGAGGTTTTCAAAGTTTCAAAGACGGATGGTTTCCGATTGAATCCATGAAGGAGGGAATAGGATGGAACGTAAAGTGCATATCATTCCTTACCAAGTGATCAAGCAGGAGCAACAAGTGAATGAAATACCGCGAGGGGTAGAGCTGATTCAGGCTCCTGCGGTATGGAACCAGACTCGAGGCCGAGGCGTGAAGGTGGCGGTGCTGGACACGGGCTGTGATTCGGACCATCCTGATTTGAAGGCGCGCATTATTGGCGGCCGGAATTTCACGGATGATGATCAAGGTAATCCGGAAATTTTCAAGGATTACAACGGTCATGGTACGCATGTGGCGGGAACTATTGCGGCAGCAGAAAATGCGGATGGTGTCGTGGGTGTTGCTCCAGAGGCAGACCTGCTCATCATCAAAGTGCTAAACAAGCAGGGCTCCGGTCAATATGACTGGATTATTCAAGGCATCTATTATGCGATTGAGCAAAAGGCAGATATCATATCGATGTCACTTGGCGGTCCTGAGGATGTGCCAGAGCTTCATGAAGCAGTAAAAAAGGCTGTAGCTAGCCAAATCTTAGTCATCTGTGCAGCTGGAAATGAGGGAGACGGTGACGACAGAACGGACGAGCTCGGCTACCCCGGCTGCTATAATGAAGTGATTAGCGTAGGTGCTATCAACTTTGATAGGCATGCCTCAGAATTCAGTAATTCAAATAATGAGGTGGATTTGGTTGCACCGGGAGAAGATATTTTGTCCACCGTTCCGGGCGGCAAATATGCGACCTTTAGCGGAACTTCGATGGCTACTCCGCACGTAGCAGGTGCATTGGCGTTGATTAAGCAGCTGGCGAATGCGAGCTTTGAGCGTGATCTTACAGAACCGGAATTATACGCACAACTCATCAAACGCACGATTCCACTCGGTAATTCTCCTAAGCTGGAGGGCAACGGTCTACTGTACTTGACGGCAGTGGAGGAGCTTTCTCGTATTTTCGACGCACAACGTGTAGCTGGAATACTCACTACAGGATCATTGAAGGTTAAATAAACCGTAACTTCAGCTTCGGATATATAGCGGCTCTCCTAAAGGGAGAGTCGTTTTTTTGGATTTCAAATCCTAGGGAAAACTCCATTTACATTGCATTCAAATGTCGGGTAACATATACCTCAAAGATAGGCATGAGTCAGAAGTGGAGGATGAATATGAACGATATCATGGCGCAAGCTGACGAGCTTAGACGAACAGGGCAAGCAGAGAAAGCACGTAAGCTTCTTTTAAAGGCATTAGAACAGCAGCAAAATGATGCAGAATTGTGGTATCAGACAGCTTGGACACATGATTCATTGGGCTTAGAGAGGGAAGCGGTTGCCTATTATGAAAAAAGCCTAGGTATGGCGTTATCCGCAGAATCAAGGAAAGGAGCCATCCTGGGATTAAGCAGTACATATCGTGTATTGGGAGATTACACCAAGGCGAAAGTGTGGTTGGACACAGGAATGAACGAATTTCCGGATTACAGACCGTTTCGGGTATTTTACGCGATGGTGTTATACAATCTGGGGGAATATGGGAAAGCCATGCAGGAGCTGCTAATGGAGGTGGCTGAGACGACCTCGGATTTATCTACACAGGAGTACTCACGTGCTATTCAATATTATGCAGATAAACTGGATCAGATCGAGGCATAGGTGAACCGGAGTGAGAGCATAAGCAGTAACGTATATATATGCTCGTACATAAAAAAATCACAGTCAGAGAGCAGTAATTCTCTTCCCTGACTGTGATCTTTTACTGTTTATTGTTTAGCTATAGAGTCCGTAACTTGATGAGTTATATAACTGTGATTACTGCGCACCTTCAGTAACGGCAATTTCTTTCTCCAGGTTTTCTCTGGACAGGTTGGCCTTCAAGTAATCCGGGGTATCGGGCAGGACCAGATGCAGATTGGATTTTTGACAAATGCGGATGGTACACTTTTCGACAATAAAATCAAAGACATGCCCGCCACCAGTGCGTTCATCGTTAATAAAATGCAGATGAAATCCGGCTACCCCAATACCTTGAGCATAGGCAGGTGTCCAAAAACCTGTAATCACGCCGGAAGCCTCATTAAAAGTGAAGGTAGGCTGTGACTTGGTCGCTTCGATAAAAGGTTTGTATGGTTTAACTTGGTGAGGCACGGTCCGTGTCTTTACTTCATGAAAAGTGCCATCCATACGGAAGGCATAGAACAGATTACGGCTTGGAAATAACGTTAACAGCAAAGCTTCCAATTCTTCACGATGCATAGGGCGGTCAATAGTATATGTGAAATCTTCCTGGAAAAAGGTGACGGTGGAAAAAGGTGTGGTTTCTTCCGGTTTTACGCGATGGGCCGTACCGTCTGGAAGCAAGTGATAAAATTCACCATCGAACGCGATCATCTCGCCATTCAGTTGATCAAAGGTACCAATTCCGAAATCCCCGTGCTTTTGCAACTCCTCAAAGGCAACAACTCCGTCATAAAGACCATCTAATAGAGCAAGCATAGTGGATGTTTGGTAAATATCATGATCAGCTTCTTGCTTGGTTTCCAATTGCGCAACGGTCATGGCAATACACTTCCTTTTATAATTGTATGCATTTATTTTCTTTCTTTTTCAATAATAAACGTAAAATTTCAGTAAATAACATGAATAACTCAAAAAAATCATAAAAAAAACGTTATACTCCATAATTGTCATAAAGCCGTCACGAGTGAGGCATGGTTGAGGTTAGTTTAATTGGTTAGGCAGCAGTTTACGTCCCAACTGGATGTTATCTTGATAATCAATCGGAATATCAACGACCACAGGACCGTCGGTATGAAGTGCCTGCTGTAATACACTTTCTAGTTCTTCAGGAGAGTGCACGCGTAATCCAGTGGCGCCGAAGCTTTCAGCATATTTCACTACATCAACATCTCCAAATTTTACACCAGACGTTCTTCCGTATTTAATCTGTTGTTGAAAAGCGACCATGTCGTAGGAACCATCTCTCCATACGATATGCACCAACGGTGAGTTAAGACGTACGGCGGTTTCGAGCTCCATAGATGAAAAAAGAAATCCTCCGTCTCCAGAAATAGAAACGACTTTGTGACCGGGATTGACGAGTGTGGCAGCAATCCCCCAAGGCAGCGCTACGCCTAGCGTCTGCATTCCGTTGCTGAATAGAAGGCGCCGCGGTTCATACGAACGGAAATATCGTGCCATCCAAATATAGTGTGAACCGACATCACAGGTGACTGTGACGTTATCATCAATCAGGCTGCGCAGTGTACGAATAAATTGCAATGGATGAATCAGAAAATCATGCTTGTGTGCGGGAACAGCCGCTTGCTCGTTTAGATCATGGCGCAGACGATTCAATTGGTCGCAGGAGGATTTAGGTAGCTTTAAGGTAGGTAATTCTTCTGCAAGGCTACCCACAATCAGGGCTATATTTCCGATTAGCTCGTAGTCCGGTTGATAATCATGATCAATATCGGCTTGATGGTCATCCAGATGAATGAGTGTTCGGTTTGCCGGAATGTTCCAGTTTTTTGGATCGTATTCGATAGGATCATAGCCAATCGTCAGTACCAAATCTGCGGCTCCAAGAAGCATATCACCCGGTTGATTGTGGAACAGACCCACTCTTCCAAAATAGTGGTCTTCTAGTTCACGGGAGATGGCTCCAGCGGCCTGGAAGGTTTCCACAACAGGCAGATCTGTATCTCGGATGAGAGCACGGATAGCTGCGGTGGCTTCAGGCGTGCTGGCTTTCATGCCGAGAAGAAGTACGGGCAGCTTGGCTTTTTTGATTTGCTCTGCGACTTGTTTGATGAGTCCGGCGGGTGCGGTTCCGAGTTGGGGAAGAGAGACCTTCTCAATGACGGTTACTTCAGATGACGAAGTCAACACGTCCTGCGGCAGGCTGACGAATGTGGCTCCAGGCTGGGCTGAGGTCGCAATTCGAAATGCATTAGCAATGGCTTCCGGTACATTATCAGGATGTTCTACTTCTACACTGTATTTGGTGATGGGTTCGAATAGTCCGGCGTTATCCATGGATTGATGCGTGCGTTTCAAGCGTTCGGATCTTGGGACTGCACCCGCAATGGCGACGACAGGATCACTTTCCGCATTAGCGGTGACAAGTCCTGTCGCCAAGTTAGATGCGCCTGGACCTGAGGTAACAATACATACGCCCGGTTTACCGGTTAATCGACCGACTGCCGCTGCCATAAAGGCGGCATTTTGTTCATGACGACATACGATCAATTCGGGCCCCCGATCTTGAAGAACATCAAAAACAGAATCGATCTTGGCACCTGGAATGCCAAAAATATGGGTAACCCCTTGCTTGATCAAGCAATCGACAACAAGGTCGGCTCCTTTTGTATCGGATATAGTTTTAGTTTGAACAGCTTGCACTTTTGTACTCAATGCTACCACCTCTTCTTCTTCTCTGTGAAATAACTAATGAAATACTTTTAATGTAAATCAATGGATGTATATTGCAATTATAATACAATAACTGGTATTTTCAAGAAAGAAATTTTCAGAAAAAAAGAGAAAACTATATAAAACGTTTTCAAAGTTTGATCTATCACGGAAAATTAAAATTGTGGAATTTTCTTGTGGTGTCGGTCACCGAGAAGATATAGAACAGATCTGTCCCAAATGGAGGCAGATCATTTTTATCCGCTCACATGATAAAAATCACTTTCCTCTACAAAGGATAGCGGTTACAATGTAATTGTTGTTAACGTAAACATTAAATTTAAGGTGAAGCAAACCAGTATGACATGATGTACAGGTATCATATTATAATTGTATTGTCCTGTACAAATCATATGGATTTCCTACCGCTATGGGGAATGTAATTGTTAAAAGGCAAGTAGTATCTCGAACGTTTTTGTTAACGTTAACAAATTGCTAGGAAACACGATTATAGAAGGGATGAGAAAGTAATGACCAAAACGTTTTTAGACGAAAACTTTTTGTTGAGCAATCCAACGGCTGAAACCTTATATCATCAGTATGCCAAGGATATGCCGATTATTGACTATCATTGCCATTTAAGTCCACAAGAAATTTATGAAAATAAAAAGTTCAAAAATATTACGGAAGCCTGGTTGTACGGAGATCATTACAAGTGGAGACTTATGCGGGCCAATGGGGTTGAGGAACGCCTGATTACGGGTGATGGTGAGGATTATGACAAGTTTTTGGCTTGGGCCAAAACCGTACCTACACTAATCGGCAATCCGCTGTACCATTGGACGCATTTGGAGCTTCAACGCTTTTTTGGTGTCTATGAGCTGCTGAATGAACAGAGCGCACCTGTAATCTGGGAAAAGGTAAACCAAAAGCTGCAGGGAAAGGGCTTTGGCGCACGTGATCTGATTGTGAACTCGAAGGTAACTGTGGTGTGCACCACGGATGATCCGACGGACCATCTCGAATACCACAAACAAATCAGCAAACTGAACGATTTCCCAGTGGCAGTGCTGCCAAGCTTCCGCCCCGACAAAGCTTTGGAAATTAATCGCGAAACTTTCCAGCCTTGGGTGGCTCGGTTGGGTGAAGTCAGCGGACTGGATGTTTCTGGCCTGGAAGGGTTTTTGAATGCGCTGGCAAGCCGGGTGTCCCATTTCCATGCTGCCGGAGGTCGAGTATCTGATCATGCGCTCGATACTGTTGTCTATGAAGAAACGACACTGGAGGAAGCAGCAGCCATATTCAGCAAGGGGCTGGAGGAAGGCCATGTGACTCCTTTAGAGGAGGCGAAATATAAATCGTACGTTTTGGTTTTTCTTGGCAAACAGTATGCAGAACATGGCTGGGCTATGCAATACCACATTCACGCGCTGCGTAACAATAACACGTCTATGTTCAGTCATTTGGGACCGGATACAGGGTACGATGCCGTAAATGATGGCTCGATCGCCCGTCCATTGGCGGCATTGCTGGACGCACAGGAGCTGGCAGGAGGATTACCGAGAACGATTTTGTATTCGCTTAATTCGGTTGATTATCCAGTACTGGCAAGTCTCGCGGGCTGCTTCCAATCCGGTGGAACTGTAGGGAAAATCCAGTTTGGCACGGCATGGTGGTATAACGACCACATCGAAGGTATGCAGGAGCAGATGAAGTTGCTGGCTAACTACGGGGTGCTGTCCCGCTTTATTGGTATGCTGACGGATTCCCGTAGCTTCCTATCCTACACACGCCATGAATATTTCCGCCGTATACTTTGTGACTTAATCGGAACGTGGGTTCAGGAGGGTAAGGCGCCTGAGGATCTGGAACTGCTCGGAGCAATGGTACAAAATATTTGCTACAATAACGCCGAGCAATATTTTAATTTCCCAACGGTTGTTCATAGTAAGTGAAGTTATTGCCTAGGTGAGAACTCACTAACTTCATAAAAAGAGCTCTTGCCAGGAGCTTGTTTCAAAACTCCCGGTAAGAGCAATTGAAAACAAAATAGTTATCAACTGAGGATTTTGCAAAAATCCCATAAGCGACTTCCAATGAACAAGATATAGATCGAAATGGTTTAGTTCGTCTGTATCTTGCACTTCGGAGCGACTGGAATCGAATTTTGCAAAATCCTGAACTAATTATGTGAAAATAATTACAAACATAGAGGAGTGTGTAGGTATGGGAGTGCCTATCGTGCAGGAGAGCGTCCAAACTGACAACAAGACAGGCGAGCATATTAGCCTGAAAGAAAAGATTTCGTATGGTATGGGTGACTTTGGAAACGGATTCATGTTTGATTTGGGGCAGTTGTATTTGCTGAAATTTTTTACAGATGTAGCTGGGGTTTCTGCAGGAGCCGCCGCAGGCATTTTCCTGGTCAGCAAGCTGTTTGCCGCCGTCTGTGATCCCATTGTCGGGTCCTTTGTTGATTATCGCAAACATATCGGTACACGTGGAAAATTTAGACCTTTTCTTATCGTTGGAAGCGTTATCCTTGCAATTCTTACGATTCTTACCTTTATTTCGCCGAATATTTCACCCACAGGCAAACTCATTTACGCTTACGCGTCCTATATGATCTGGGGAATTGGCTACTCTATTGTAAACATTCCATACGGCTCGCTGGGTGCCGCTATTACGCAGGATACTCATCAGCGTGCCTCATTGTCATCTTTCCGTCAGGCGGGATCTCTGGGCGCATTATTCGTCACCAGTGTCGTTGTCATGCCGCTTATTTTACTGTTTCCTAACCATCATGTTGGCTATCCGGTTGTGATGGGGATTATGTCACTCATTGGTGTGATCGCTTTCATCATATGTTACCGAGGAACGAAAGAACGTATTATTAGCCAGTCCGGGCCAAAAGAGAAGCTATCTATAGGCGTTATCGTGCATACCTTTACGAATAACAAGCCTTTGCTGGTACTCGTTTTGATGACGATTTTCACCATATCCGCGTACAATATCAAGTCCGCACTACTGATCTATTTTGCCGAATATAACTTGGGGCATGTAGAATTAATGGCTTATATGAATTTTATTATTATCGGTTCGTCGCTACTGGGTGTGTTGTTCCTGCCCAAGCTGGTACGGCGCTTCGGTAAACGAAAAACAGCCATACTGGGGATGCTGGTTAGTGTCATTGCCGACTCCATTAACTTTTTTATGCCTTCCAATGTATATATTTTTACAATCCTCGCCAGTATTTCGTTCATTGGTATTAGTATTCCTAACGGGGTGACCTGGGCATTCGTGTCCGATATCATAGATTATGGCGAATGGTCATCCGGGGAGCGTAAGGAAGGGATTACTTACTCGTTATTTAACTTTTCACGTAAGTTGGCTCAATCCTTGTCTGGCTTTCTATCGGGTATTGGACTAGCGCTCATCGGGTATGTTCCGAATGTGGTTCAGTCCTCTGGAACGCTGCTTGGGATCAAGGCATTGCTTTGTCTCTATCCGGCTGTTGCCCTGGCTTTGGCCATGCTGGTCATCGGTAAAATGTACAAGCTAACTGACAGCAGACATGCAGAAATGGTTCAAGAGTTACAACGTCGACATGCGGATAACCGCGTATAATTTGTGAAAGTCTTCTTTTCCGGGCGGCTCCTGTGGTATGGTGGGTATATAATTTTTTTAGAGCCTCACTAAGGAAAGGATACGTATATGGCAGCTACCATTAAAGACATTGCCAAATTGGCTAATGTTTCCCATACAACCGTCTCCCGGGCGCTCAATAACAGCCCGCTGATTAAAGAAGATACGAAACGCAAAATTATGGAGTTGGCAGAGCAACTCAATTACATTCCAAATTTTAATGCCAAAAGCCTGGTTCTCCAGCGCTCGCATACGATTGGCCTGTTTTTCACCAGTATTTCAGAAGGCACCAGCTCCAGTTTTTTTGCGGATACCATCCGTGGAGTTAATCATGTCATCGGGGTGGATTACAATCTGTTTGTGCGAGGGATTGACGATTACGCCGATTTTTCGGCCATTCACCGCAAGCGTTTTGATGGTATCATTCTGATGAGCCAGAGCGAGGCGGACAACCCTTTTATTTATCATGTGCTCGGTCAAGGCATTCCGCTTGTTGTACTGAATCGGCAGGTATCCGGGGCGGGGATTGTAAATGTGATTTCAAATGATAAGGAAGGGTCCTATGAAGCGGTTTCCTTTCTCGTTGAGAGTGGGCATGAACGCATTGCGATCATTGAAGGGGTAGAAGGCTTCAAGTCTACCCAGCAACGCCGCGAGGGTTTTATGAATGCGTTGATTGATAGTGGTAAACCGATTCGACATGAATATATCGTGCAAGGCCATTATGATACTGAAAGCGGAAGCCAAGCAATGAAGCAACTGCTTTCCCTGCAGGAGCCGCCGACAGCGGTATTTTGCTCTAACGATGATATGGCTATTGGGGCAATGAATGCGGTATTCGAAAATGGCTTGAAGGTACCAGAGGATATCTCTGTCATTGGTTTTGACGATATCGGGTTCTCAATGTATACGACTCCACCGTTAACAACGGTCAAAAGACCGATTGAGCAGATAAGTGAGCGCGGAGCCGCCTGCATTCTGGAACGAATTCAGTCACCGTCCAATGAGGGTGAGCTTATATTTATGGAGACCGCGCTCATGAAGCGGAAATCAACGGCAGGCAGACCACGCTGAGTCTCGTTTGATTAACAGGCAGGCCAAAGGGGCAGAAACCATGCTAGATGTATGGTTTCTGCCTCTTTTAGGTTGAAATGTGCTCTGCTTCGTCTGTATTTAACGAAAGAGATTGGTTTTAGCTAGTTCTACAATCTCGTCACCGCGTCCGTTCAGCATCGCTTTCATCATCCACAGTGTAAATCCTTCTGCTTGTTTAAGATTAATTTTGGGTGGCATGGATAGCTCTTGACGGTTCACCACCACGTCTACCACAACAGGGCCATCATGAGCCAATGCTTGCTGAATGGCATCCTCCAGCATTGTCGGATCTTCAACCCGGATGCCCTTGAGTCCCATGGCTTGCGCTACAGCACCAAAATCAGGATTCACCAGTTCAGTGCCGTTTTCCAGGAATCCGGCCGCTTTCATTTCCAGCTCGACAAAACCGAGAGCGCCATTATTGAAAACAATGACTTTAATAGGCAGCTGATGCTGCTTCAGGGTGAGCAGGTCGCCCATCAGCATCGTGAGTCCGCCATCGCCAGAGAGGGCAATCACTTGTCGGTCAGGCTCAGTGGCCTGCGCTCCGATCGCCTGCGGCAGGGCATTTGCCATCGTGCCATGGTTGAACGAGCCGAGAAGCCGACGCTGACCGTTCATCTGCAAATAACGCGCCGCCCATACAGTGGGAGTACCGACATCACAAGTGAAAATAGCATTTTCCTGCGCGGCGTCACTGATGACCTTGGCGAGATATTGCGGATGGATCGGCGTATGACCTGGTTTACCGACGGCAAGATCATCCAACTCCTGGCGTACCTTGGTATAGTGGGAAACGGTTTTCACTAGATGCTTGGAATCATGCTCTGACGTTAAATGCGGTAGCAGCATTTCCAATGTGGCTTTTACATCCCCGCACAAACCATACGTCAACGGAGTACGTCTGCCGAGATGGGCTGGCTCTATATCTACCTGTAGGACAATCGCATCTTCAGGGTAAAATTGTCTGTAAGGGAAGTCTGTTCCGAGCATAAGCAGGACGTCACAATCCATCATCGCATGGTACCCGGAAGAATACCCGATCAGTCCGGTCAATCCAGCATAATAAGGGTTGTCATACTCCAGATATTCCTTGCCTCGCAGAGCGGATACCATGGGGGACTTTAGCTTGTCACATAACTGCATGAGCAAGTCGTGAGATTGTGCACAGCCAGCGCCGCATAGTAACGTAATTCGTTTGCCTTTATTCAAATATTCGGCCAGTCGGGAAATTTCGGAAACGGACGGATGCACTACAGGTGCAGTGGGATGGTAGACATGTTCAGGGACGGGTACCTTTTCCGCCTCCAAAGCTGCTACATCACCGGGAAGAACAATGACGGAAACACCTGAACGTGAAATTGCCTGTTGAATGGCCATGGTCACCGTTCTGGGAATTTGACGCGGTGTCGTAATCACCTCACAAAAGTGACTGCATTCTCCGAAAAGATGCTCAGGATGCGTAGCTTGAAAATATTCACTTCCGATTTCGTCGGTTGGAATATGAGCGGCAATAGCCAGTACAGGCACCCGATTGCGGTGGCAATCATATAAACCATTAATCAGATGCAAATTTCCGGGACCACTGCTTCCAGCACATACAGCAATGCTGCCACTAAGGTCAGCATCCGCTCCGGCTGCAAAGGCAGCCACTTCTTCGTGCCTTACATGAATCCATTCAATTTGACCGTTGCTGCGAATGGAATCAACCATATTATTTAGAGAATCTCCAACAATGCCATAAATTCGTTTGACCCCTGCATTGACCAAAACTTGTACAATAGTATCTGCGATTGTCTTCATAGATGTTCCTCCTGCCTAGTAAGTAGTGTTATCCTGCCCGTGCTTTTTTGCGTCTATTCTCCTGAAATGTATATAAGAACAAGGTCTCGGGATAGGGTGATAAGTTAGCCTTAACCGTCTTAGAACAGGTGCGAAACAACAGAAAAAGGGCGATATATTTGCAGATTTTTATATAAACGTATATGTTAACGTGTTCATATTATTGTCATTATTAATTTTTTAAACTAAAAATGTTGATAAAACTATTTTGTTAACGTGTGCATTGTGATAAAATAACGATGAAATCATTATGGTAATTGTGGGAGGTTACTCCGGATGAAACAAGTAGATGAATTAGACCAATTAAACAGAAAAAGCTTTATCGTTAATGAACCACATCCCGAGAGGGTGCTACAATTCGGGGAAGGGAACTTCCTGCGTGCTTTTGTAGACTGGCAATTTGACAAAATGAATAAGCTAGCAGAATGGAATACGGGAGTTGTGATTGTACAACCGCAGCCAGGAGGCCTCGTGGAGAAGCTTAACGAGCAGGATGGCCTGTATACGGTTATTCTTGAAGGGATTAAGGATGGGAAGGCCATGAAGGAGCATACCGTTGTGGAGTGTGTCACTCGTGGGATTAATCCGTACGGTTCGGACTTTGTGGAGTATGAAGCATTATCCCAAAAGCCGGAGCTGCGTTTTGTCGTGTCGAACACGACGGAAGCGGGGATCGCTTATGCCCCAGAGGATCAATTGGAAGATCGTCCGCAAAAGAGCTTTCCAGGTAAATTGGCCGCCTTTCTGTACAAGCGCTTTCAATTTTTTGGGGGCGATCAGAGCAAGGGACTGGTGATCATTCCGTGCGAGCTCATCGACCGTAATGGAGACGCTCTCAAGGAAATCGTACTGAAATATGCGGACCAATGGAAGCTTGGGGCCGAGTTTATTGCATGGTTGGAGGAATCGAATACGTTCTGCAACAGTTTGGTCGATCGGATTGTACCTGGCTATCCCAAAGACCGAATCCATGAAATTCAAGCAGAATTGGGTTACAAGGACGATTTGGTTGTTGTGGGCGAACAGTATCATTTATGGGTCATTGAAGGGCCACAATGGCTTAAAGAAGAATTACCTGCTCATTTGGCCGGATTGAATGTACTGATTGTCGACGATATGGCACCCTACCGTACACGGAAAGTACGCATTTTGAATGGAGCACATACGGCTCTTACACCTGTAGCTTATTTATATGGCCTGGACACGGTGGGGCAGGCGGTCGAGCATGATATTATGGGCAACTTTATCCAGTCACTGATCCGAGAAGAAATTATTCCGACGCTGGACTCGTCAGAAGCGGAATTGAATGTATATGCCGACGATGTTATTGAACGATTCCGTAATCCATATGTAAGTCATTATGTTATGAGTATCGCACTAAATTCGGTGTCCAAGTTCAAGACACGGAACTTGCCATCCTTGCTCCAGTATGTGGCACAACGTAAGGCTCTGCCTGTCAGAATCGTATTTTCACTGGCGTCCCTGATCGTATTTTATCGGGGAGACAGAAATGGTGAGTCGATTGCGTTGGCAGACGAAGCTGAAGTGTTGGGTACGTTTGGTGAACTGTGGAGTCGATATGACGGTACTCTCGCCGGGGCGAAGCAATTGACTGCGCTGGTACTTGGCCAGCAGACATGGTGGGGTCAAGACCTGAACCAGATCGAAGGGCTGGCTGCACAAACGGCACAGCATGTGTATGAAATTACAAGCAGAGGAATGAAGGAGACGCTCGATTCTCTAACCGGGAACAGCGTGCCCAGAGCATAAGCAAGGAGGAGACCGGAATGCTGGAATTCATTCAAATTCATGATCAAGATAACGTGGCTGTCGCCTTGCGTGATTACAAGCAGGGAGAAACACTGGCGTGGGGAGCACAAAAAGAACAACGAGTGGAGCTAGCCGAGGATGTAGCACGCGGGCATAAAATCGCCTTGCAGGATATAGCTGAAGGTGGGCATGTTCTGAAATACGGATATCCCATCGGTCATGCCATTCAGCCCATTCAGGCAGGACAGCATGTGCATACGCATAATACGAAGACGAACCTGACAGGCGTGGAGGAGTACACTTATAAGCCTAAGCCAGCTCCTCATTTATATGAACAGGAGAGTCGTACGTTTCAAGGTTTTCGGCGAAAGGACGGTCGTGTGGGGATTCGCAATGAGTTGTGGATTGTGCCGACGGTCGGCTGTGTGAACGGGATTGCTGAACTTATTTTAAACCGTTTCAAGCAGGAAGCGGGAGATATTTCACCTTTTGAAAATGCACTTGTGCTTAAGCATAACTATGGTTGTTCTCAGTTGGGTGACGATCACGCACATACGCGCACGATTTTGATCGATGCTGTGAAACATGCGAACGCAGGTGGCGTACTTGTACTGGGTTTGGGCTGTGAGAACAATGAGATGAAAGAATTTAAGGAAGCCATCGGGGAATATGATTCGGAGCGGGTAAAGTTTTTGCTTTCCCAGGATGTGTCGGATGAAGTAGAGGAAGGGGTAAGGTTGCTTCATGAAATTTTTGCGGCCGTGCAAGAAGATCGACGGGAACCTGTACCTTTGTCTGAGCTGAACATCGGCTTGAAATGCGGTGGATCTGATGGCTTATCGGGTATTACTGCCAACCCATTACTCGGACGATTGTCGGATTATATGGCCGCGCAAGGTGGAACAACGGTATTGACAGAAGTACCTGAAATGTTCGGGGCGGAGACGATTTTAATGGAGCGCGCTGCCGATGAGCAAGTATTTAATAAGATCGTACATCTGATTAACGATTTCAAACAATATTTTCTGGATTACAAGCAGCCAGTATACGAAAATCCGTCGCCGGGCAATAAAGCAGGGGGCATCACGACACTGGAGGATAAATCACTGGGCTGTACGCAAAAATCCGGGTCTTCCACGGTCACTGATGTCATTCAGTACGGGGAACGTCTTAAGACCAAGGGACTCAACCTGCTCAGCGCACCGGGCAACGATCTAGTGGCATCTTCAGCTCTCGCCGCGGCGGGCTGCCAGCTCGTTATTTTCACAACCGGACGCGGTACGCCGTTTGGCTCCTTTGTTCCGACGATGAAGGTCTCAACCAACTCGCCGTTGTATAAAGCTAAACCTCATTGGATCGACTATAACGCTGGTTCACTGGTGGAGGATGTCAGTATGGAAGATGCGCTCCGCAACTTTGTTGATTACATCGTTGCTGTAGCCAGCGGAACCTGGGTGAACAATGAGAAAAACAATTTCAGGGAGCTCGCTATTTTTAAAAACGGTGTTACGTTGTAAAAGGCTGTAATGTAAGGGAGGCGGAATTATTCCGCTTCCTTTTTTGTGTTTGTATACTTCAAAATAGGCATGTTAGGCTTACTGCAAAACATGCAATATCGATTTTTAAATGAAGGGGGAAGTACAAGTGCAAAATGAAATTGTTGCTTATCGTGAAGAAAATCATGATCAACTCGTTGATATTTGGCAGCGGGCTGTACGCCGGACACACACATTTTTGTCGGAAGAGGACATTCAATTTTATCATCATATCGTACGCAGTGGTGTTTTAAGAGAACTTGAAGTTTGGATGGAATGGAATACAAGTCAAGAACCAACAGGTTTTATCGGGCTGGACGGATTGAAAATAGAGATGCTGTTTGTGGACCCTGAACGGCATGGGCAGGGCATAGGTAGCCGACTCATCCAGTATGCTGAAAAAATAAAAGGGAGGCATCTCAAAGTGGACGTGAATGAGCAGAACGAGAAAGCGTATGCTTTCTACAGACATTACGGCTTTGTACACACGGGGCGATCTGCACTGGATGGATCAGGTAGGGCATTTCCTTTGCTTCACATGGAAATGAACAAGTGAACGATCCACTTACATCGGTATTTTAAAAACTGGAATATATTATCATAATGCACTTGTCATATGTTTGAATTTATGATATAACTTAATTACGTAATAACTACGTAATTAAGTTATTTTTAGTTGGGATTTAGATCTTACTTTTGTTTGGTGAATATAAAAGTCGGATAAGGAGGCGGGAATGGTGGATGATCTTGTTCACTCCGACATCACAGATCTAGACACACTTGTTAACATGATTAAGCTGTCTTTTTCATTTGCGGATGGTGCCAATATGATTGCTTTATGCGACCGGTTGTATAGCCATGTCAACCAAAAGTATCAGGAATTACAGCTCTACAAAGCGCGCAAGAAACCTATACAACCCATACATACCAAACGGCCGCTAGTCTACTACTACGGCTACAGTCATCTTATGAAAGGCATGGCCTTCCAAAAACAGGGCAAGTATGAGGCCGCTCGCGATTGCATCGAAAAATATGCAGAATTGGGCTGGTTTAATGATCTCGATCAAAATATGGGGAAGCAGAGGTTGAATATTACCGCTATGCTGCCAGAGCTAATTTGTATGCCCTTGATATTTTGTCAGGCCATGCCGAAGTGTTGCAGGAATACATGCAATTTCTTCGTAACAATCCGGAAGAGCTGTTACCGGGGCTTCTTTCTATCGTTGAGGGAGCGTCGAGATATGACTATCCTTTAGAGGCTGTGCTTGAATCATTTGCCGAACAAATGGAAGGTTTTAAATATTTTGAAGAGCCTGTGAATGTATCTTATTATTTTCGCTTCTGCTATCAGCTGGCTCTTTATTATATCAAGCAACAACAGTTTACGGTTGCGTTGGGCTATATCCTGCAATCTCTCATGCTGTCCGATACCCTGGGTATGGAACATGAGCATGAGTTTAGGAAATGTACCGCTATATTTGAAATTTTCAGATCCCAAGCTACAGCAACACAGCAAGACCAATATATAACTATTTTAAAAGGAGTGTTAAAGGATGAAAAAATTGATTTCACGCCCTCTGTCGCTCAGTCTGTTTAGCTTGCTAGTGTTTGTTACAAGTCATGACCTCATCACGGTATTCTATCATGGAGCTAATCATTAAGAAGGCAGAAGTAAAGTAGAAAATTAGTTGTTTTAGCAGGTAGGCAGTTCATTTGAAAATATGATGTGGAAGTACACCCAATAGCAAGTAAGCTCATTAAGATCAGGGCTTACTTGCTATTTGGCGTATTATGAAGATCGATCATAACGCATATATATAACGTGGTACATGTCCCAAAATTATTTAAGCTGTCGTAGGTTTATGCAGCAAACCTTGTTCTGAGGGGTGCAATGAAATTCTTGTCTGTTGGTAGCTCGGGAATAGTTCTTCCGTACTGTATGATCTGCTTTTTAACACTGCATCCAGTGCCCGTAGCAAGGAGCCTATGAATTGCTCTGGAGAAAAGAAAATGCTTTTCCCGACCATATGAATGTGAAGCTCGTTATGGTCACGGTTGCTTACAGACAGTAATATACCTTGACCTTGAAAACCCGTACCGATTGCGCGTATTTTGTTTATACCCGAGAGCAGCATTTCCGTTTTCACCGCACGCCCCTGTTCCTCCACAAATACAGAAATCAGGCGTTTGTTTGTAACGATAACAATTTGGTTCCCCCGAAACGTATGGCTCAGGTGTAGAAAATCTTTATATACCCCAATAGTCTGCTCATGCGGAGAAACAATCCCCATTCGTACAAACTCATCCAACTCAGTGATATCGGGCTCTTGGTGATTTTTAATTCGTTTTTTGATACTGAACTGAATGGTTAGGATACCCAAGATAGCAATGAGAAAAGCGCTAAGTCGGACGTTAAATATAAAGTACATCAGGACAATAAGGCCGCCTACTAACCACTGTCCCCAAGTTAGATAGCGCAGCTTTTGTTGTACCGTACGACGATAATAACCGTAGCCCTTTCCCGGTTGATACTCTTTAGTAAACTTTGTCATACCACGCATCATGGTTAATCCATAGACGGATAAAATTGTCATCGCGAGCGCCAAGAGCGTCATAAGCCATTCCTGAGCTGCAATGCCAACTAAAGTACACAGGCCAAACATGATGAGCCCCGCCCAGCAGGCAACCTTTTTAATTCGAACCTGTTTCTGAATCGAACGAACTAATTCTTCCATTCTTAATCCTCCTGATCTAGGTATATAGGTAATGATTGGAATTACATATAGTCTTATCGTACCATCTGATAGTCTTCTTCGTAAATTAATAGATGTAAAAATCCAAAGGATGGAAGAAAACTTGTGCGTATAGTTAGATCCCCACCTGAAATTTAGATACCAAAATCAAAAAATCCAGTACTACTCATTCGAAGCAGAAGCCTCTAAAATAATAAATGTAAGTGCTTACATTAAAGAGAAGGGAGGTCTTCTGTATGAGTACAGGATGGAAAAATCCGCAGCCACAGCCACAGCCGCCGGTTCGATCGGGTAGAGGGGCATCATCACTAGCGCGCAAATGGGTTCAACAAAGACATTTGCAGACCATGGCGCTGCTTGGGGTGGTTTGGATGATTATTTTTCATTACATTCCGATGTACGGTATTTTAATTGCGTTCAAACATTTTGACATCATTGGAACCATATCAAGCGCACCATGGGCGGGGTTAGAGCATTTTCGGGCCTTTTTGGAGGATGATAACTTTTGGTACATTGTCAAAAACACACTGGGCATTAGCCTGCTCAAGCTGGCGATCGGATTCCCGTTGCCCATTGTATTTGCTCTCTTCCTGAATGAAATACGATCTACTCGGTTCAAAAAATCTATTCAGACCATTTCGTACCTTCCTCACTTTTTATCTTGGGTCATTCTTGGTGGGATCTTAACGACGTGGCTGGCAGATACCGGGATGATTAATCAACTGTTGCTAGCCTGGGGGTGGATTGACCAGCCGATCAGTTATTTGGCAGAGCCGAGCTATTTTTGGGCTATCGTCGTTAGCTCGGATATCTGGAAGGAGCTTGGATGGTCAGCTATTATCTATTTGGCAGCAATGGCGGGGGTATCTACGGACATGTACGAAGCGGCCACCATTGACGGGGCCGGACGCTTTCAGAAAATGTGGTACGTCACACTTCCCGCTATCAAGGGGACAATATCCATTTTGTTTATTTTGGCGGTCAGCGGCATATTGAACTCCAACTTCGATCAAATTCTCGTCCTGCGTAACTCGCTGAATGAAAGTGCAAGTAATGTAGTTGATATTTATGTATATCAGGTGGGCATTCAGCAGGGCCGTTTCTCGTATTCTACCGCAGTGGGTTTGCTAAAATCGGTTCTTGCTCTCATTTTACTGCTAATTGCCAATTCGGTGACCAAGCGGGTGAATAATACATCCCTATTTTGAAGGAGGACGGCTGCATGCAGCTATTGCAACGCAGAACAGCAGGCGAAGCGATATTCGATTTCGTGAACAACGTCTTCATGCTGATCATTTGTTTTGTGACGTTGTATCCCGTGTGGTATGTGCTGGTGAACTCCTTTAACGAAGGAGCAGACGCGATGAGGGGCGGCATTTACTGGTGGCCGAGGGTCTTCAGTCTGGGCAGCTATCAGGCTGTGTTTGCCAACAACGGTATTATGACTGCGATGGGAGTGACTATTGCCAAGACATTAATCGGCACGATTGTTCATGTGTTTTTTACCGCTATGATTGCATATGCATATTCCCGTAAGGAGCTGATCGGTCGCAAGCTGTATATGCTGATTGGCACCATTACCCTGTTTTTTGGTGGAGGATTGATTCCAACGTATTTGCTGATTCGTGATCTCGGACTGCTGGACAACTTTTGGGTGTACATCATTCCTGCGATGTTCAGCTTTTTTGACCTTATTATTTTTATGGCTTTTTTCCGAGAACTGCCGGATGCATTGGAAGAGGCGGCGAAAATAGACGGTGCGAACGATTTCGGTATCTTTTGCCGGATCGTGCTTCCTGTATCTATGCCGGTAGTAGCGACGATTGCGTTGTTTCATGGGGTATACCAGTGGAACGATTATTTTACTGGAATGATCTATATTAATAATACGGATCTTCAGCCGATTCAAACGTATTTGTACCGGGTTGTTGCCCAATCCAGCTCTAATCAGATGATGGCTGCTGCACCGGGGGTCGTTGCCCAGTCCGTCACTTCGCAATCGATCAAGCTGGCGACGATGGTTGTGACGACACTGCCCATTGTACTGGTATATCCTTTTCTGCAAAAATATTTCGTCAAGGGTCTGATGATCGGCTCGATTAAGGGATAGCACATCATCCAAGGGGGAGATTTATGATGAACATTCGCAAATGGCAGAAGGGGCTGTTGGCTTCTGTTCTGCTGGTGGGTTTGCTCGCGGCATGTACGTCCGGTGGAGGCGGTACTGTCACGGAATTGAAGGACGAGAAGACCAAGGCTACGGCAGATGTACCAGGATGGAAGGCGGATAAGGAGCCGATAACGTTTGACTGGTATTTGAACTTTTCCTGGTTCCCGAACAAGTGGGGGACGGATATGACCTCAAAGTATGTTACGCAAAAGACTGGGGTCAGCGTCAATTTTATCGTACCCGCAGGGAATGAAAATGAAAAGCTCAATACCATGTTGGCCTCCGGCAAGCTACCTGATTTTGTCACGCTGGGTTGGGGAGAGGACGCGGTCAAAAAAATGATCGAGGGTAAGATGGTGCTTCCGCTCAACAAGCTGGCCGAGAAATACGATCCGTATCTGATTAAAATAGCTGATCCGGCGAAAATGTCCTGGTATCGCCAAACGGACGGGAATGTATACGGGTATCCTAACGCTTCTTCTTCGCCACAGGATTATCAAAAATACGGCCAAAATTTTGTGTCCAACCAGACGTTTATGGTTCGGAAGGATATGTACGAGGCGATCGGCAAACCAGATATGAGGACACCAGAAGAATTTTTGAAAGCGCTTCAAAAAGTGAAAGAGAAATTTCCGGAGGTGAACGGTCAGCCTCTTATCCCGATAGGATTTCACGAATTTACAGATAACGGAAATTATTCTTTTGAAGACTATTTACTCAATTTCCTAGCCATTCCTCATGAAAAGGACGGCAAGCTATACGATCGTCGTTCGGACGAAGAGTATATTCGCTGGCTCAAAACATTCCGTCAAGCAAATGAGCAGGGCCTGATCGCCAAGGACGTATTTATCGACAAACGTCCGCAAATGGAGGAAAAGGTGGCACAGGGCCGATATTTTGCCATGCTATATCAGCGTTCTGACTTTGCCACTCAACAGGTACTGTTATATGCGAAGGACCCGAACTCCGTCTATATCGCGGTGGATGGACCTTCGAACAGTAAGCTGGACCCGCCGACGCTGGCCGGGCCGGGTATTTCCGGCTGGACGGTGACGCTTATTTCGAAGGATGTCAAAGACAAGGAGCGAGCTATTGAATTTCTGACTTATCTGATTAGCGAGGAAGGAAATCGTGACCTGTATCTGGGGGAGCAGGGCAAGCTATGGGACATGGTTAACGGTAAGCCAGCCTTCAAGCCGGAGGTACAGGAGCTGCTGAACAAGGATCGTTCTGCTTTTGATAAAAAATATGGCGCCTCCTTCACCTTCTGGATGCTGATGGATACGAATATGAATTTGCAGTGGGCGCCGCCCAGCGTCGAGCCGTATAAGCAGCCAGAGGATTGGACGAAAGGAAAGACGAAAGGCTTCTCCCAATATGACAATATTAAACCGACTGGAACTTCGGCAGAGGGCATTGCGTCAGGCCAGATAGATAAAATTTGGGGCAAGACATTGCCGAAGCTGCTACTGGCTTCCTCAGATGAGGAATTCGACCAGCTGTTTGCTCGCTTTTTGGAAGACCGCAGAAAAGCAGGATATGACAAAGTTATGGTCTATCAGCAAAAAGCCTATGAGGAAAACCTTAAGAAAATTGAACAGTTCACCAAATGATTTAATTCAATGCTTTAATCTATTGAACCTCTAAGGATGTGATTTCATGCCAGGCCGTGCACGTTCACAGATGAAGAGCCTGCTGCGCCGCACTATATGGCAGTGGATGAAGGGTACAGCCGATCGGCTTGGCGGTTGCTCCCTTCAAGTTAAGCTCATTGTTGCGTATATCGGAGTCATTTTAATCCCGGTGGTATTATTCTCGCTATATACCTTTCACCAACTGTACGAGAATACCATGCACGACATCACCGTACAAAATCAGTATGTGTTGGATACAGAGCTGGCCCATATTCATAGCAATATGGAAATTATGGAGCGAACCGCACAGCTTGCGATTTCAGATCGCAACGTACTTCGTTATCTGACCGAGGAACGTGAAATAAGCAGCGATGAGCTAGTCCAATTCAACTTGAATGTGTTTCCAAATTTGCAGCACTTGCTGTACAGTAATCCCAATGTAGAGAACATTCGACTGTATACCAATAATCCCCAGACGCATGAAATATGGCCGATGATTTTCAAAGAATCACGATTGCCTAAGGCTTCCTGGCTGAAAACGTCCCAACTCCGACAAGGGAAAATATGGTGGGAAATGTACAAGGGGCCGAAAAGCTTACTTCTGGGGCAATCCCGGCAGGAAAGTGAGACAGTGCAGTATATGGCACTGCTGCGTGAAATTCAGTCTACCGGAGGAAGACACGCAGGGTTGGTAGAAACAAACATGAGGCTGGAGCTATTTTCACCTAGAGTATTTGGAATCCCACAACGTGATCGTGCATGGCAAATGTTCATTCTGGACGGCGATTCCAGCGCAAGGAACGCTGACAAACCAATGTCTTCTAGCGATATAGCTACAGCTTCCTCTCTATCAGATTCAATTTCCATCCCTCTGTCCCATGTGCACCATCTGTTTCAGTCCCAGGTTCAGGGACCGGGTGGTGCTTTTGATTTTTCCTATGAGAATAAGCCTTATCTCGGTATGTATCGCTATATAGAAGGGTTGGACGCCTATTTGCTAAATGTGGTAGCGCTGGACGGTCCGCTGGGTGATCTCCGTCAGAAACGCAATGCCATGCTGCTCATTATTAGTATGCTGATTGTGTTTATGTCCGTCATTTCTTATACCCTGCATGCCTTCATTCTCAAGCAGCTACATACACTGCGTGAATCCATGAAGAAAGTAGAGCAGGAGGGTGACTTTCAGCTTAGAATTCCAGTATATGGGCGGGGAGAAGTGGCTGAGCTGGCTCTATATTTTCGCAGTCTGCTAAGTCGGATTAACGGACTCATTGCCGAGGCAGTACACAAGCAGGCCGCTGCTCAGGAGGCTGAACTGCTAGCGCTCAAGCATCAGATTGATTCCCATTTTCTCTATAATACATTGGAAAATTTAAAAATGATGGCGGAGATAGAACGGCAGTATCCGCTGTCGGATGCCCTTACCTCCCTTGGGTCGATGATGCGTTACAATCTCCAATGGTCCGGGTCATGTGTTGCGTTGCGGGATGAAATCCGACATATCCAGCATTACGTGGCCATCATGAACATTCGCCACGATAACCAAATTGGATTGGAAATTCATCTATCGTCGGCGTTTATGGAACTGGAGATGCTGAAAATGTCGCTGCAGCCTGTAGTCGAAAATGCTATCAAGCACGGTTGGAGTACATTGCAAAGCCCATTCAGCATCACGATTGAAGCCTGCTCTAAGCAGGATATCATAGAATTGCGTATACAGGATAACGGAGTGGGGATATCTGAAGAAAGAAGAAACGCCATCATGGCTGGTCTAGCGCGAACGGATATGGATTCCCACGAGCCCGGGATGAATGGGGGAATCGGTTTGTATAATGTGCATCGCCGTTTAAGTATGCAGTATGGCGAAGAGTATGGCATAAGACTGGACAGCATCCCCGGACAATCGACGACAGTGACCCTAATTTTGCCTAGACGTTACATGATGAGGGGGACGGACCATGACGACCAAGCTGTTGATTGCGGATGACGAGAAAAATATTCGAATGGGACTTCAAGCTATGATCGAACGGGAATTTTCCGGTCTCTATGAATGTGTACTGGTCAAGGACGGAAGGGAAGCCTGGCAGCATGTGAAGCAGTTTTTGCCCGAGTTGGTGATAACGGATATCCGTATGCCTGTTATGGATGGCATTATGCTGATGCAGCATATTCGCGAGCTGGAGCCGGAACGCAGACCTTTGGTGATCATTCTCAGTGGATATGACGAGTTCCAGTATGCGCGCGAAGCGATTCGCTGCGGGGCACGGGAGTATTTGCTCAAGCCGATTGTAAGGGAGGAGTTGTTTGGTGCGCTGGCAGTTTTGAATGAGGAATTGAAGGAGAGGAACCACCTCATAGACGATAGTGTTGTCAGCGTAGAGAAAGATAGACTGGTTGGCGCGAGTGTCATCCCCGATAGAAACGGTAGCATGACACGTGCTATCCAATACATCCATGCTCATTACAGCGATGATTTAAATATGGCAGTAGTATCCAATTCAGTATCCTTGAATTATACGTATTTTAGTCAGGCTTTCAAAGCCTATACAGGCCTTAGCTTTGTTCAATATGTAAAAAGGCTGCGCATTGCAGAAGCCAAAAAGCTGCTGGAGTGTCAAGGGGGCAAGATTTATGAAATTGCGGCTAACGTGGGTTTTGACAATGCAAAGCATTTTAACAAAGTGTTTCGTGAGCTGGAGGGGATGACCCCACAGCAGTTTCGAGTGCAAAATCAAAAGGGTAATTAGATATAAAGAGGCGGAAAACTTGCCTGCCTTTTTACCCTTATCCTGATATAATAAACGTAAGCATAACCATGGCCTTCGATCAGAGAGTTTGTACACTATCACACGAATCGCCGAACGGAAGGGGAGAGCATATGGTTATTTATGAAACGGACCAAGCTTATATCATGACGACGCAGCATGACCATGCCCATATTTCGGGTGAGTTGGCTTCGCAATGGGAAGAGAGTGCCTTCAAGAATAGACGTCATAAGCAGGATTTTGTATATGCAGCAAGGGAGCATGATCGGGGTTGGATACAGTTAGACGCTGCTCCTTTCTGGAATGATCATGTGTCTGCACCTTATACATTTATTGATTTTCCGCTCAGTCCACGTTTTGTTTTCTATCGTCTTGGGATTGATGAAGTCGAACAAGGAAGTATGTATGCGGCGTTACTGTGTAGCTTGATGTACAAGGAGCTAGTCGGACGGACCGAGCATCAAAACGCTCAGGACAAGCAGATTACGCATGCTTATCAGGAGGCGGAGGAACAGCGTCGGCAGAGGCTCAAACAGGAGCTGGCATGTGGCGTAACCTTCGACCATCAAGTGCGGACGGATGTACGGAGAATGTTGTTTTGCGACGAATTGAGTCTGTTTTTGTGCAGCCGAGAGCCGGGTACGCCTACAGCAGATTATGAATGGTTTGCTGAAGGTTTAAGCTTCCCGGCTGTTCGACATGAAAGCGGGCGAGTTTGGGCCGAGTGGCTATCGGATCAGACTGTAGGTCTTTCCTTTTTTCCTTTCAGGGGAAAGGTAGGGATTACTCATACCTTTAAGAAGGTGGACAAGGAGAAAATTCATACCTTTGGTCTCCTAGAGGCTTACCGTTCTTCCGAATGGACGCATCGAACCTTTACCGTTGAACATATCATGGAAGTAGAAGAACATAAGGAGAATGCCTGACCGTCTACGGATACAGCCTCGAACCATATTTTGTTCGTAGACGCAGAAAAAAGTCAGAGCAAAGCCTCCCTGAACCATGATTCAGAGAGGCTCGCTTTTTCTACCTTTAACATTCTACGATTTTGCAGATGTTTTCGCACGATTGACAATGGTCTGTACTTTATTCAATACCTTATCGCGTGCCCCTTTATTTTTCATCAGATACGTAACACCCATTCCCAATGCTGCTACCACCCATTTTTTATTCTTCATGAATAACGCCTCCTTATGATCATGTTGTCATACACGAATACTTTAAAAGTATCCAAAATGTGAAAAGATGAACGGGATTTTACGATTTAGTGATTCCTTGCACTCGTTCCGCATAACTATGATTTTACCCTTCTCCATCACATCTTACCCGTTCCTTCGCCAATGAAACGATTACGACTGTCTTTTCATGTTTAATGGATATTATCAAATATCCCGCCACAATTGCTTCAGACGCACATGACAGGGAGGTCTTTGTTATGAGAAAGAAGGAAGTGGTTGCCATGCTGCTCGCCGGCGGACAAGGCAAAAGACTCAAAGGACTTACCCGTACACTAGCTAAACCGGCAGTTTTTTTTGGAGGGACTTACCGCATTATTGATTTCCCTCTCAGTAATTGCACTCATTCTGGTATAGACACCGTAGGCGTGTTGACCCAATACGAGCCGTTGGTGCTTCATTCCTATATCGGCGTAGGCAGCGACTGGGATTTGGATCGCCTGGATGGAGGAGTGTTCGTTTTACCTCCGCACGAGAAAGAAAATGGAAACAACTGGTACAGGGGCACGGCGGATGCAATTTATCGAAACCTGCATTTCTTGGATCAGTATGACCCGGAGCATGTACTCATTCTGTCAGGGGATCACATTTATAAAATGGACTACAGTCGAATGCTCCACTATCACAAGGAGAAGGAAGCAGACTGCACCATTTCTGTCATCAATGTCACGATTCAGGAAGCCCAACGATTTGGGGTACTGAACGCCGATGATGATCTGAAAATATATGACTTTGAGGAGAAGCCTGAACAGCCGAAAAGTACATTGGCCTCCATGGGCATTTATTTGTTCAAATGGGAGGTGTTGCGTCGCTATTTACTGGAAAGCGCAAGCGATTCTGAATCCTCACATGATTTTGGCAAGGATATCATTCCGTTGCTGCTTCAGCATGGTCGGTCGTTGTATGCGTATCCGTTTGCCGGGTATTGGAAGGATGTAGGTACCATTCAGAGCTTATGGGAGTCCAACATGGATCTTCTGGTTCAGGATCCGCCTTTGGATCTGAACGATCCTTCCTGGCGCATCTATACCCGCAGTCCCAATCAACCGGCCCAGTATATAACCCAACGGGCGATTCTCAAAAACAGTATTGTAAATGAAGGCTGCATGGTAGATGGAGAAGTAAGGCATTCTGTACTATTTTATGGGGTCGAAGTAGGTGAAGGAAGCGTTATTACCGATTCTGTCATCATGCCGAACGTAAAAATTGGGCGCAATGTACGTATCCACCGGGCTATCGTGAATGAGAACATCGTTATTGAAGACAACGCGTTTATCGGACCTGAAGATAGTTCTGATGAGATTATTTTGTTCGATCAGGAAAGCCAGCTTCATGCACGAATTTAACCCGGATAAGGACGGTGTCTGCTATGAGCCGACTCATTGGAGTTATCAACCTGGATCACGAACTGGATCAGTTGAAGGAGTTGACCTATTTCCGGTGCGGGGCCGCAGTTCCCTTTGCCAGTCGATATCGGCTCATTGATTTTACCTTATCCAACATGATGCATGCAGGGGTGCATGATATTGCACTGTTTATCCGCCGCAAATACCGTTCGCTGCTGGATCATCTGGGTGAAGGTCGGCCTTGGGATTTAGACCGCAGACGGGGGGGGTTGTTTATTTTGCCACCGGACTGGAATGATCCGACGGATGCATCACGTGGAGATTTGCAGCATGTGCACAACAATCTGGATTTTTTTCATCGCTCATCGGGGCAAACCCTTGTTCACGCAGGAACTCAGCATGTCAATAAGGTTGATATCGAGGATGTATACCGTTATCATCGGGAGAAAAATGCAGATGTTACCCTCGTATATAAACCCATAGACCAGCTCGAATCTGAGCATGCTCCTTGTGCACGACTGGAGATTGATGAGAACGGACGGGTGACTGGTATTCATCAGGAGCAGGATCATCATAATATTTATCTGGAAATGTTCGTGATGGACAAAGGCTTGTATCTGGATCAGGTGAAGCATTGCATAGCCCATCAGGATAATCATTTCTTTCGCGATGCCATCCAGAAAAACCCAAGTGGGCTGCGCATTTATGCGTATCGTTATGAAGGTTATCATGCAGTCATTAATTCTATCGAGAGCTACTATAAAAATAGCATGAAGCTACTGGATCAGCAGCAGTATCAAGCACTGTTTCAGAATCAGCCGGTGCATACCAAAATCAAGTATGAAGCCCCGACTCGTTATACGCACAGCGCCGAGGTGGATCATTCGCTTGTTGCTAATGGCTGCACCATTGGGGGCAAGGTCGAGAACAGTATTCTTTTCCGTGGAGTGCGGGTGGAGGAGGGCGCGCGGGTAAGCAACTCGATTATTATGCAAAAATGTGTCATCCGTAAAGGGGCAGTTGTGGAGAATGTGGTTTTAGATAAAGATGTACAGCTTTCACCAGATCGAACTCTGATTGGAGACATTAGAGTTCCCTATGTCATTGCCAAGAATAGCGTAATTTAAAGGATATACTTAGCCATTAAAACGGAAATAACAGGAGGTACAACTTTGTTCAGCAATAAAGAAGCTTTTAAGCAGGCTTTTCGAGAGCAACTGGTCGGAAGGCTGGGCAAACCGATGCAGGAGGCTCAGTCGGAAGACGTATATAAGGTTTTGGGTGGCATGATTCGTGAACAAGTCGGCAAGAATTGGGCAGAAACGAACCAAGCCTACAAAGAAGGACAAGAGAAGCAGATTTATTATTTCTCACTGGAATTTTTGATAGGTCGTCTACTGGGCAGTAATCTGCTGAATTTGGGCGTACTGGATATGGTTCGGCAGGCATTGGGTGAACTGGGCTGGGATCTGGAGGAAATTGAAGAACAGGAGGCGGACGCGGGGCTAGGTAATGGTGGTCTCGGCCGTCTGGCGGCTTGCTTCATGGACTCGCTGGCATCCCTTGGCTATGCAGGACATGGCTGCGGCATCCGATATAAATATGGTCTGTTTGAACAGCGTATTGTGGATGGTAATCAGGTTGAACTGCCGGATTACTGGCTACAGAAAGGGAATGTCTGGGAGGAACGCCGTCCTGACAAAAAGGTCGAGGTTCATTTTTGGGGAAGAGTGGAAACCCGTGAACAGGAGGGACGTCTTGTATTCGAGACACAGGATGCCGAAACAGTCTGGGCTGTCCCTTACGATATTCCGCTGGTGGGCTATGGTCATGCGCAGGTGAATACGCTGCGGATTTGGAGTGCGGAATCAGCGCTTGATCCCGTTCGAGGACCGATTCGAGGCGAGGGCGGTTATTACCGCTTTCTCGACTACAATCGATCGGTGGAATCCATCTCGGCATTTCTATATCCGGATGACTCCAATTATGAGGGAAAGCTGCTTCGCTTGAAGCAGCAGTATTTCCTGTGCTCGGCCGGATTGCAAAGTATTTTGCGTACGTTCGAGAAGCTTCGTTTACCTTATAGCCAGTTGCCCGATAAAATAGCACTGCACATTAACGATACACATCCGACGCTGGTTATACCGGAACTGATGCGTATTCTGATAGACGTGAAGGGCTTGGGCTGGGACGATGCATGGGATATTACGACGCGAACCGTTTCATATACAAATCATACGATATTAAGTGAGGCGCTGGAACAATGGCCTGTCAATATGGTACGGGAGCTACTTCCTCGTATTTTCTTGATCATTGAAGAAATTAACAAACGTTATTGCGCTATGCTACTGGAGCGTTACCCGGGTCAGGACATCAAAATTGGTGAAATGGCGATTATTCACGGTGAACAAATCCGTATGGCTCACTTGGCAATCGTCGGCAGCTACAGCGTTAATGGGGTAGCTGCGCTGCATACGCAAATATTAAAGGAACGAGAGATGAAGTCGTTTCACGAGCTGTACCCTGACCGTTTTAATAATAAAACAAACGGGATTGCCCATCGCCGCTGGCTAATACATGCCAACCCGGAGCTGGCAAGCTTGTACGATGAGACCATCGGCACACGTTGGAGGACCCGTCAAACAAGGGAGCTCATCGACCTGCTTTGTTACAGTGGGGACGAGTCGTTCAAAGAACGGATACAGACGATTAAGCGAAATAATAAAGTCAGGCTCGCTGAGCATGTTTTTGCAAAACAGGGCGTGCGGCTGGATACGTCCTCCATTTTTGATGTACAGGTCAAACGGTTGCATGGTTATAAGCGACAGCTGCTCAACATTTTGCATGTGATGCATTTATACAGTCAGCTTAAAAGTAATCCGGGCCTGGATGTGACGCCACGCACGTTTATTTTTGGAGCCAAAGCCGCCCCCGGTTATTTTCTCGCCAAACAGACGATCAAGCTTATTAACAACGTGGCGGACACGATCAATCGGGATGTAGATGTCAAGGACAAGCTGAAAGTCGTTTTCCTTGAAAATTATTCGGTCTCGCTAGCGGAGCTGATTATTCCTGCAGCGGATGTCAGTGAGCAGATTTCCACGGCAGGCAAGGAAGCCTCAGGCACAGGGAACATGAAATTTATGATGAACGGTGCGCTCACAATAGGTACATTGGACGGAGCCAATGTTGAAATGCATGAAATGGTAGGCGATGCCAACATGTTCATTTTTGGATTAAAGGTGGATCAGATTGAGGCATATTACCGAGACGGCCAGTATTCGGCGCGCAAAACAGCCAACAGTGACGAAAGACTGCGTGAAGTGTTGGATCAACTCGTGAACGATGCTCCTTTTACTCGGCATGAACGGGAATTTGAGGCCATTTATCAATCCCTGATTGATCATAATGATGAATACTTTGTGCTCAAGGACTTCGCATCCTATGTGGATACACAGGTTTATATCGAACAAGTGTATCGGAATCCCTCGGAGTGGACTCGGCGTGCTATTGTGAATATGGCCCATTCCGGGAAATTTTCTAGTGATTGTACAATTCAGCAGTACGCGGCTGAGATTTGGGACATTGTACCTCTCCAAAACGATGTCAACAAGTGAATTCTGTCCTAAAACGGCGAAACAGGCGGAATAACATTGCTTTTCGAACGCTGAGGGTTATAATGACAGTATAGACATAAGTAAGGATGGGAGCTGTATTGACTCATTCCTGAACTTGAATAGTACTGTTGAAGGAGTCCTCCTATTGATAAAGCTCAATCCGAAAAGGCTCAAACCTCATAAATCGAAGAAGAAATATAATATGTTTCAAAATATATGGCGTGCGATTCGGCTGAATTTCATCAAGCTGTTACGCGCCCCTGGTGGAGTTAAAAAGATTTCTTTGGGCTTCGCCATTGGCTTTGCGTTGGAGATGATCGTGATTTCCACGGCTTCTCTGGTATACCTTGTTTTTTATCCGATTGTTCGTCTCTCTGGCGGCTCGCTGCCTGCGGCCATTGTGGGTAACGTTGTAGGTAAGCTGACCTTTTTGCCAATTGTACTGATGCCATTCGCCAAGCAAGTGGGAGCTTGGATTTATCCATCTCATTATCCGGTACATGTCAGGGGCGGACGACTCCACGAGCATTCTTTTATGGAGCTGTTTCACGGCAACTGGTCTGTATTCAGAGACTTGCTGCACGGGGGCTTGCACATCCTGATCGGCATGTCGATTTTCGGTGTGGTGCTGGGCATTATCTCGTATTTTGTCATTCAGGTTCTGTATAATCGTTCGCTGCACAAACGGTTGGAAAAGCGGAAGTTGCGTCATGGTGCAGCATTTTCGGCGGCCAGACTGCTGAAGAATGGATAATGTAGTGAATGAGAAGCTCCTTGAGCCTAAAAATTAGGCTTGAGGGGCTTCTTTGAGTTAGGACAAAAATCTCAATTGAGATGTCAGGAGGAATCGACCCATGAATAAATGGAGCTCTGTCACTGCAACAGTTGCGGCAATATCCATGCTTTTGGGAACGGCTCCAGTTCCAGTTGCATGGGCTCAGCAGCCCGCCGTTGCCATAGCTCAAAACGCACAAACTTCTGTTAACTTGGACCCAACCGCCACTAAGCATTTAACAGATGTGCTGAACATATTAGCGGGGAAACAAACGATAGAGTTTACAAGTGCAGACACCTCTTTTGACGCTTGGACGGTAAACGGTACTTTGGCTATGCCCGCGAATGGAGTTCGAAATTAAGCAGATTGATTTTATTGAAAAGCGCATGATCTCTATAAGTGTCATAGGCTTTTTACATATTTTGTAACAGGATTAGCTTCATTCGCTCGAATCGTTTACAATACGTGTGCATACAACAATGGACGACAGGTTAATGTACATACGAGGAGTGATGAAGTTGCGGAAGATATGGCAAATCTACTTAACAGACTGGAGAAATGTATTCAAAGTATCGACCGGGACTTTATTAGTCATTGGCATCATTCTTTTGCCTTCCGTCTATGCATGGGTGAATTTGAAAGCGATGTGGGATCCGTATGCGAATACATCTGGGATTAAAATTGCAGTAACCAGCCAAGATCAAGGTGCAGAAGTGAATGGTAAAAAGATTAATATCGGCGATGAGGTTTTGCATAACCTTCAAAATAACAAGAAGCTGGGTTGGACTTTTGTCAATGAAGCGGAAGCACGAAAAGGTGTGTTGAATGGTGATTATTATGCCAGCCTGCTGATCCCGAAAGATTTTTCAGAGAAAATTACGAGTGTGCTGACGGAAAATCCGCAAAAGCCGGAAATTGATTACGCCGTAAATGAAAAAATTAATGCAGTAGCTCCGAAAATTACATCTTCGGGGGCAACCTCTCTGACGAACCAGATTAGCCAAAACTTTATTGAAACTGCCAGCCAGGCCGTATTGACAAAGTTGAAGGAAGCCGGAGTCAAGTTGGAGGAGGAGCTCCCGACGATTCGTAACATTGAGAACCGGGTGTTGGAGCTGAATAATCGATTGCCGGATATCGAAAGGTTGGGCAAACAGGCATTGGAACTGGAGCAAAATTTGCCGAAAATAAAGGCACAGGGACAAAAGATCATTGCATTGAAGGAGAAAATTCCTGAAATTAACCGTGCCGGTGACCTGGTGCTCAAAATTGACAAAAACATGCCTGAGCTGGACAAGGTAGCCACTGTTATTTTGGATATCCAAAAAAGACTACCTGATATTCAAAAGGCCGGTGATCGAATTGTTGAACTGGATCAAAATTTCAGCAAGGTAGAAAGTGCACTGGCTACCGCTTTAGAGGACACGCAAACGGCCCTTAAGGTCATTAATGCTGCTCAGAAAGCACTGCCAGAAGTACAGAAAATAGCGGACACAGGCAAGGACTTTACAACCGGTTTACTTGAATTTCTGGACAAAAACGAGGGCGCGCTTGATTCGATTGGTACAGTAGTTAAAGAAGATTTACAGCTGGTACAACAAATCGCGAATGAAGTTTCTCAGATTACAGATATCATTCGTGGTGTGGATTTTGATCCTAAAGCAGCACAAGCTGCGGTGAAACGTGTCAGCGGTAGGCTGACAACTGCCGTGGGAGTGCTGGATCATATTTCTCAATTGCTGAACCGTGTGAACGGATATTTGCCAAGTCAACCTCTGGATTCACTTATTTCCCGTGTGAGCGGGGTGGAGGATCGTTTCCGTCGTCTGAATAGCACAGTAACTAGTATCGGGGATGCCATTCAGCGCGGCGAAAAGCCTGCGCAAAATCTGCTGGATGACACTGATCGCCTGGCAGGAGAAATCAGTAGCGGAATTGACAGCATTTTGGGCAATTATGATACGGAGTATGCACCCGCCATTCAAAAGGCGCTGGATCAGATCAAATCCGTTGCCCGCAATTCTGCCAATGTGCTGACTACAGCTCAAGAGCAGCTACCGAATATTGAAAAGCTATTAAATGACGCACAGGCTGCAGCAGAATTCGGTCAGCAAGAGCTAACACGTCTCCAGCAGGATCTGCCACAATACCGTCAAAAACTGCATGAAGCGGCGACGACGATTCAGGGACGTATGGGCGAGTTTACGAATGCTGTGAACAAAGCGGCAGACTTCGTAAATAACGATTTGCCGGCGGTTAAAAATAAAATTCATCAGGCAGCAGATTTTGTGCGTAATGATTTGCCCAAAGCGGAACAACAGTTTGTCAAAATGGCTGATTTAATTGAAAATAAATTTCCTGAAGCTGAAAAAGCGGTACACCAAGTAGCCAATTTTGTAAGGACCGATCTTCCAGCTGCCGAGGATTCCATACGCCAGGCTGCAGACACAATTCGCAAGCTTAAGGGCGAAAATGCACTCGGACGCGCTATTGCATTGCTCAAGGGAGATGTGAAAAAGGAAAGTGATTTTCTCGGCAGTCCAGTATCGTTGAAGCAGGAACGGATATACCCAATCCCCAACTATGGTTCGGCGATGTCACCTTTTTACACTACATTGTCGATTTGGGTGGGTGCGATGCTACTGGTCTCGATGTTCAGGGTAGATGTGGATGACCCGGAAGGACAATTTAAAAGCTACCAAGTGTATTTCGGACGGCTTATGACATTCTCCACGATTGGTATTTTTCAGGCGCTGAGCGTATCTCTCGGTGACTTGTTCCTGCTCGGGGCGTATGTGGATGCCAAAGTAGCTTTTGTACTGTCCTCTATGCTGATCAGTCTGGTGTTTACGGCGATGACCTATACACTAGTTTCTGTGTTCGGCAATATCGGCAAGGGACTGGCAGTCATCCTACTGGTGCTTCAATTCTCCAGTTCAGGAGGGACATTCCCGATTGCGACGAGTACACCGTTCTTTCAGGCGCTGAATCCGTTTGTACCATTCACCTATGCGGTTAGTCTGTTACGAGAGACAGTAGGAGGGATGTTGCCTTCAACGGTGACACGGGATGTGGTGATGCTGTTTGTATTTATCGGTGTTTGCTTCCTGTTTGGATTGGTGTTTAAGAAGCCGCTCAGCAAGCATACGAAAAAAATGGCCGAGCGAGCAAAAGAAACGAAATTGATTCCTTGATTGTAAAAAAAGTGAGTTACGGTGGTTGAAGTGAGCCGCTCCGCGAAGGATTTGATCTTACGATCGCTGTTGCCACGGGATTCTTTGGATTAGATAGACATGAAAAGGTAAGAATCCCGTGGCAAAGGCGAACGCTTCGCTTCTCCAGATTCAAATTCTCCGCTCCGCTGGTAACCACCGTAAAGTCACTTCTTTTAATATTTGGCGGGTAGTATAAGGGGAGATGGCCTCGCGCTTGCTGCTTCGGCGGTGCGTGGGGCTTTTTTGCATGCGCTATCCCTTTAAATTGATTTTGAGGTGTTTCAAAGGAGTTTGATTTGGTGAATAAACGGAGTATGGTCTTTTTTGGCATGTCATTTTGCGGAATTTTAAAATCCTTAGGCAAAGGCGGGAGATAGTATGGAGTATTCATACTTAGGAAAGTCAGGCTTGAAGGTTAGTCGGTTATGTCTGGGCACGATGAATTTCGGACCGGAAACCGAAGAAAAGGATGCGTTTAAAATTATGGATGCCGCACTGGATGCAGGCATTAACTTTTTTGATACAGCTAATGTATATGGCCATGATCGTAAAGGTTGGACAGAGGAAATTATCGGACGTTGGTTCCAGCAGGGCAGCGGAAGACGCGAGAAAGTCGTGTTGGCAACGAAGGTATACGGAGATATGAAAAATGAACATGACGGACCCAATGCAGGATCAGGCTTGTCTGCTTACAAAATTCGCCGTCATTTGGACGCGTCGCTGAAACGTCTTCAAACCGACCATGTAGAGCTATATCAAATGCATCACATTGACCGTAATGTGTCATGGGATGAACTGTGGGGCGTATTCGAGTCCGTGGTGGATCGGGGACAGGTTGATTATATCGGTTCCAGTAATTTTGCAGGCTGGCATATTGCGGTGGCGCAGGCCGAAGCGAAGGCACGACGCTTTCTGGGGCTTGTATCCGAGCAGCATTTGTATAACCTGAACGAACGTTCCGCTGAGCTTGAAGTGTTACCGGCAGCTCAGGAGCTGGGTCTGGGTGTGATTCCATGGAGCCCGCTGGCGGGCGGACTGCTGGGACGGAATGCGTTAGCAGGTACTGGTTCTCGCAGCGCACGCGCCAAAGAAAAGGTGGAGCAGAATCGTGCGAAGCTGGAGCAATTTGCAGCATTGTCCCGCGAGCTGGGTGAAAAGGAAGACGTGATTGCACTGGCTTGGGTACTGTCCCATCCGGCCGTAACGGCTCCAATTATCGGACCACGGACCTTAGAACAGTTAGAGGATGCTCTACGGGTACCTGAGGTCAAATTGAGCGAAGATGTGCTTGCCAAGCTGAATGAGATTTTCCCCGGTCCGGGAAAACCTGCGCCAGAAGCCTACGCTTGGTAATCATACTTTGTACTCGTTATAAAGCATCATTCTTTGTGAGAAATAATCGGCAAAAAGCAGCAGATCGGGAATAGTCTCCTTGATCTGCTGTTTTTGTACTAGGGTGTGTCTTCAAACCAGAAATTGGTTCATATCGTTTCAGATGGTTAATTAAAGTAGATGAATACACGATACGAAATCAAAGATGATGAATGGCAGCGGATAAAAGATACTTGTTCCCACCTGAACGAAAACCCCAAGGAGGACGGTCGGCAATAGACAATCGACATATGCTAAATGCGATGCTTTGGGTCGCACGTTCGGGCGCCCCATGGCGAGATTTGCCAGACCGGTATCCTCATTGGAAATCGGTGTATACTCGTTTCCGGCGCTGGCAAAAAGCTGGGATATGGGATCAGGTTCTTAAGCACGTTTCGCAAGAGCAGGACGATGAAAGCGTCATGATCGATTCCACCATTATACGGGTCCACCAACATGGCTCGGGAGCAAAAGGGGGGCAGCCAAGCAAGCAATCGGGCGTTCTCGAGGCGGACTCAGCACCAAGATCCATGGCGTAGTCGATGCCTTGGGAAACCCTCTTCGTTTTGAGCTAACGGGTGGGCAAGCTCATGACTCGGTGAAAGGATACGACTTACTTCGGACCCTAAAGCTCACAAAGAAACAGGTTTTAGCGGACCGAGCTTACGACACGAACGCCATCCGGGCTCTATTAGATAAACAGCAGGCGATTCCGGTCATCCCGAGCAAGAAGAATCGCCATGTTCGACCGGAATATGATCGGGATCTCTACAAAGAGCGGCATTTGGTGGAATGCTTTTTTAACAAAGTAAAACATTATCGTCGCCTGGCGACTCGCTATGATAAATTGGCGTGTACCTTCAAGGCCTTTTTGACGTTGGCTTCCATTATGATCTGGCTTGCTTGAGTTTGAAGACACGCCCTAGTCTCTCATCCTAAATCGTGGTTGGTAAAACGGCTATGTCAAGGGCTCATATTAAAGCTAATTGGAAAAGCTAACAACTATTCGCTAATCTTTCGTACGATCCGTACATACTCCCGGGGGAGAAAGGGAATGTTTATTAGAACAGGTTCAGCAAAATTGGCTGATCGGAATTTGTAACTTTCATTTGCTGATAACTTTTGGTTGCTCTTCACTGTTTTTGCATGGATATTATATTCAAGTCTCCAACCCACGACAAGCAACAGGATAAAGAGACTGGTGCAGATCATCACTTTGCGCATCAACATGTTAACCACTCCTTTGTATGAAGATTCTCCATTTATACTAGGTGCTATACGCAAAAGGATTTACCTTTACAATCTCCCCGGTAAACTATATAATTAAAACTAATTGTATATTGGTTTACCCGGAGGAGCCTGCCAACAGCGGGCTCTTTTTGTGTTTTTTTCGTAAATTGGAAACAGGAGGCAGAGAAAATGATGGCGGAGATGAACAATGAGAGCATTATGGTGTGTGTCCATTATGGTCCGCACGGACAGCGGTTAATTCAAAGAGGCAGCGAGTTGTCCCGGTTTCTCGGGGCTCCTTTATATGTGCTTACAGTGGATGCAACCACAGATCATGAATACAACCAAAACAAGGAACAATACCTCTCGGGATGGGAAGAGCAGACTAAAGATGCTGGAGGAGCGTTTCTGATTCGTAAATGCAATGGGAAAAAGACAGCTGAGGTGATTGTGGAGACAGCCCAGGAAAAAAAGGTTACTCAAATCATCATCGGCCAGTCCAGTCAAACGCTATGGCAAGAGATTACCCGTGGTAATTTTGTCAACGATTTGATTGAACAACTGGGTCCTATTGATCTTCATATTGTGGCTGTACAGCGTTATCCCGAGCTTTTAGAGCACTCACATGAGAAGGGATTTTCCGCTTATTTGGTGAAGCAGGATGGAAGTTATGTACTGAGTGAAGAGCCTGATGGAGAAGATACGATAAAAGGGATATTTTTCCGTGAGCTGGATACTGATTTCAACAGCGGTCTATTCAAAATCGTTAGAAATGGCGAAGCCCAGTATTTGAGAATTCTACAAAGTGAATGGATAAAGCCGCATTCCTAGAAGTTCATATACAAAAAAAAAAGTTTATATAGGGGGAGTGCTCGACTGTGTTGCATGCTGCAATTTTGATTCCATTTCTGCTGGCTGTTCTAATCCCGTTGACCAAGGGCATTTCGCGCTTTCATACAGGTTGGACAGTCTTGCCCCTACCCACAGCTCTTTTCCTGTATTTCCTGACAAGGATATCGAACATTCAGGCTGGAAATGATACGATGTCAACTATATCTTGGATGCCATCGCTTGGGATTAATATTACGTTGTATCTGGATGGACTCAGCCTGCTGTTTGCTCTGCTGATTACGGGAATGGGCGCGCTGGTGATCTTGTATTCCATTTATTATCTTAATAAGCGGACGGAAGCGATTCGCCATTTCTACATCTATTTGCTCATGTTTATGGGAGCAATGCTTGGTGTCGTTTTGTCCGACAATTTGATGGTTCTATATGGATTCTGGGAGTTAACCAGTATTACTTCATTCCTGTTGATTGCCTTTTGGCACCGACGGGAAAGATCCCGTTATGGAGCGCTGAAGTCGATGCTAATCACTGTCTTTGGCGGGCTGGCGATGTTCGCGGGGTTCAATCTGCTCTACGTAATGAGTGGAACGTACAGCATTCGGGAGATTATAGCCCAAGTCGGCTTATTGACCGAGTCCCCGTTGTTTATTCCGGCGATGCTGCTGATTCTACTGGGGGCATTCACTAAGTCCGCACAATTTCCTTTTCACATCTGGCTGCCCGATGCCATGGAGGCACCGACACCCGTCAGTACTTATCTGCATTCAGCTACAATGGTTAAGGCGGGGTTATACCTTGTGGCGCGTCTTAGCCCCGTATTCGCTGGTCAGTCCGAATGGTTCTGGTTGGTCTCACTTTCCGGTCTGGTCACGCTTTTTTATGGATCGTTTAAAGCGATTAAACAAACAGATCTTAAAGCTCTGCTTGCCTATTCCACCATTAGTCAGCTCGGTCTGATTATGTGTTTGCTCGGGCTGGGATCGGCTTCTGCCTTTTTTTCTGGTACAGAGGAGTCGTTATTCTATACGACGGCTACTGCGGCGGCCATCTTTCATCTGATCAACCATGCCGTCTTTAAAGGCTCTCTATTTATGGTGGTTGGTATTGTCGACCACGAGGTGAACACTCGGGATCTGCGCAAGCTCGGCGGTTTAATGTCCTTAATGCCAGTCACCTTTTCTGTGGCGTTGATGGGGGCTTTCTCCATGGCAGGGTTACCACCATTCAGCGGTTTTCTGAGTAAAGAAATGTTCTTTACCGCTGTGTTAAATATTCGGGAGTTGGATGTTCTGAATACACAGTCGTGGATGATTCTAATTCCGGTGATTGCATGGATTGCCAGTGTATTCACTTTTGTTTATAGTATGATTCTGGTATTTAAGACTTTTACCGGTAAACTTCAGCCGGAGAAGCTCGATAAAATACCGCATGAAGCGCCGCTGGGTCTGTTGATTTCCCCAGTCCTGCTGGTTTCACTCGCTGTGGTATTCGGCTTATTTCCTGATCTCTTGTCTTATTCTCTGATTGAGCCGGCTATGGGCTCGATCTATAACGAGCTATTGTCGCCAGTGGAAACCTTTGGTGTCTCCATACATTTCTGGCATGGTTGGACACCTGAGATATTCATGACACTGGGTGTTATCGCTGCCGGGACACTTCTCTATAGAAGATACAGCCGACTGCGGATTCTGGATCGGGAATGGAACGGTAGCAATTTTCTTAATCTCATGTATGATGGATCTCTTCAAGTGCTGGAACGTGGATCGAACCGCTTCACAAATCTCTATATGACGGGATCAAACAGACACTATTTGCTTTATATATTTGGCTTTTTCGTAATTGCCTTGGGAAGTGTGATGCTTGGGACGCAAGGGATATCGCTGGGTATGATCCACTATGCTCCGTTAACCTTTTATGAGGCTGTCATTGTTGTTGTAATGCTTCTAGCAGCGTTTGCCGTACCCTTTGCTAAGTCGCGGGTCAACGCGATTTTGTTCACCGGTGCAGTCGGGTACATGGTGACCCTGCTGTTTGTTATCTTCCGCGCACCGGATCTTGCGTTAACACAAATGATCGTGGAGACAGTATCCGTCATTCTGTTCCTTCTGTGCTTTAAGTATCTTCCAAAGTTAAAGAAGGAGAAGGAGCGTCCGAGCTTTAGATTGCCGAATTTGATTATCGCTGTGGGTGTAGGAATTACGATAACACTCATTGCGCTGGCAGCCATGGGCAGCAGTCCATTCGCTCCCATTTCGGAGTTTTTCCTTAAAGAAAGCTATTCCTTGGCCGGAGGGAAAAACGTAGTCAATGTCATTCTCGTTGACTTCCGGGGATTCGATACTTTGTTCGAAATTATGGTTCTCGCTATTGCATCCCTCGGCATTTATGCCTTGATTAACTTGAAAATGGAGCCCGGCATTTCACCCGCCAACAAAAATAAGAAGGGAGGAAGAATTGCCTTTCCGTCCCAGAGTAATGATGTGATCCTGCGAACCCTGTCCAAGGTTATCATAATTGTGATTCTCACCTTCTCAATGTATTTGTTCTTTGCCGGACACAATAATCCGGGAGGTGGCTTCATCGGAGCGCTGATGACTTCAGCTGCGCTTATTTTGATGGCGATCTCCTTCGGAATGGACACGGTTCGTAAAGTCCTTCCGGTGAATTACCGCATGATCACGGCGGTGGGGCTGCTCATTGCAATTCTGACTGCGGCTGGCTCGTTTGTTTTCGGAGCCCCTTTTCTCAGCCATGCCTTTGGCCACTTTGATCTGCCTATTATGGGGGATACCGAGCTGGCTACAGCAGTCCTCTTTGATCTGGGGGTATACCTGGCTGTAGTAGGTGTGACCATGAGTATTATTTTTACCATAGGGGGGGATGAGTGAAATGGAACTGATTATGGCTGTAGCAGTCGGTATTTTATTTACAATTGGAGTGTACCTGATTCTATCTAAGGGTCTTTTGCGTATTGTTTTGGGTACTTCCTTGTTAACACATGGCGTCCATCTGCTGCTACTGACGATGGCCGGACTAAAGACAGGAGCTGCTCCAGTATTAGGAGGTAAAGCGGAAACTTATGTGGACCCTTTACCGCAGGCGTTAATTCTGACCTCTATCGTTATCAGTTTTGGAGTCACTGCCTTTTTCTTCGTGCTTGCTTACCGCTCATACCAGACGTTGGGCACCGATGAAATCGACAGTGTCAAGGGGGAAGAACAATGAGCAATCTCTTGGCACTACCGATTTTAATTCCCTTATGTACCGCCGTTATATTGATTTTTCTGAAGGAGAAGATTCTGCTTCAGCGGTTCATTAGTACAGTTAGCGCCATTTTGAATATTATGATTGCTCTTGTGCTGATTTACCGCGTTCATAGCGAGGGTATACAAACTTTGCAAATGGGAGGATGGGTGCCGCCGTATGGCATTGTGTTCGTGGGGGACATGTTTGCGGCTCTACTTGTGCTGACCGCTTCAGTGGTAAGCTTGGGTATTCTTCTCTACTCCTTCCGCAGTATTGGGGCAGAACGGGAACGTTTTTATTACTATACCTTTTTTCACTTCCTGCTTGTAGGTGTCTATGGATCATTTCTTACAGGAGATATGTTCAATTTGTTCGTTTTCTTTGAGGTTATGTTGATTTCCTCCTATGCCTTGATTTCTCTGGGGGGAACGAAGCTCCAACTTCGGGAAACGTCCAAATATTTGCTCATTAACATTGTGTCTTCCACACTTTTTGTGGCGGCAGTTGCTTATCTATATGCGGCTGTAGGCACCCTGAATATGGCTCATTTGTCTCAGCGGGTTGCTGAAGCGGGGCAGGGCGGCGTACTCAATGTGATCGCTGTTCTATTCCTGATTGTGTTCGCATTGAAAGCGGGTTTATTCCTCTTTTTCTGGCTGCCGGGTTCTTACAGTGCGCCGCCGTCTGCTATAAGGGCCTTGTTCGGTGCGTTACTGACAAAAGTGGGACTGTATGCAATCATTCGGACCTTTACTCTTATTTTTGTGAATGATCCCGGACTCACTCATACGTGGATCGCCTGGCTGGCGGCGGCTACGATGATTCTGGGAGGACTGGGAGCGGTAGCTTATAACGATATTCCTCGTATCTTTAATTACAACGTCATTATCAGTGTAGGTTTTGTGGCCTTCGGTCTGGCTGCAGCGACACCAGATGCATTGAATGGGGCGGTTTTCTATTTGCTGCACGATATGTTGGCGAAAGGATTAATGTTTATTCTTGGGGGCATCATTATCACTGCAGCGGGAACGGACCAATTAAAAGATATGGGGGGCCTCATCAAACGCTATCCCTTAATCGGCTGGATGTTCTTTATACTGGCCCTTGCACTTGTAGGTATTCCACCGCTTAGCGGGTTTGCCGGTAAAGTGTTGATCACTCGGGGCGGACTGGATGCCGGAATGTTGACATTATCCTTGATTGGGCTAGGCTCGAGCTTCCTTGTGCTGTATTCGCTGATCAAAGTATTCAAGCTTGCATTTTGGGGGAATGAACCCGAAGGCGACCTGCCGAAGATAAGGCTAAAAAGTGTGAATGCTGTGGCGGCCGGTTTGCTCGTCCTGGTTATATTGATGGGCATCGGGGCGGATTGGGTCTATTCCTATGTTGCACAAGCCGGTGATGTGCTGGCTCATCCCGCGCTATACATCGAAGCTGTAATAAAGGAGTAGATGAAGATGGTCTTTCAAATATTATTAAATCTGATGATTGCGTTGCTGTGGATGCTACTTAACAACGACTGGTCAGGGTCGCGGTTCACCATGGGCATTCTTCTAGGGATAGCCATATTGCTTGTTTTGCGTAAATTCCGTCCAGAACCTTTCTACCTGAAGCGCATATGGGCCATCCTGAAGCTGCTACTTCTGTTTATGCGAGAGCTGATCGTTTCCAGCTTTGCGGTTATCCATCATATTCTCCGCCCGAAGCTGACCATCCGCCCAGGCATTTTTGTCTATGAGACTGCCCTAAAGTCAGATTGGGAGATCACTATTTTATCGTGCCTCATTTGTCTAACACCAGGAACGCTCACTCTGGAAGTATCCGAAGAAGGTCAAATGCTGTATATTCATGCCATGGACATACAGGACGCGACACTGCTTTCTGAGCAAATTAGAGGGACATTTGAAAAAGCGATCATGGAGGTGACACAGTGATAGTTTCGGCACTTTTGGCTGCATCACTGGCTATTCTCTCCTTAGCCATATTAGGTTGCTTGTACCGTTTGATTAAAGGACCGACCCGTCCAGATAGGGTAGCCGCACTGGACACGATAGGTATAAATCTGCTAGCTATGATTGCTGTGATCTGCATGCAGCTGAGGACACAGGATTTTATTGAGATTGTTCTTGTTATAGGAATCCTGACGTTTATAGGAACAACGGCGTTGGCGAGATATATAGAAAGAGACGCCGTCATAGATACTGGGGGGGATGAACTTGATCGGTGAGTTGCTTATTGCGATCCTTGTTTTATTCGGCGCTCTGTTCTGTGGATTGAGCGCGTTTGGATTGATTCGGCTGCCAGATGTTTATTTACGTTCTCACGCCGCAACCAAAAGTGCAACGCTTGGCGTGCTTTGCGTATTAACAGGAGCCTTCCTTTATTTTTTGTTTTATGTAGACGTGGTCAGCATCAAATTACTGCTTGCCATTGTGTTTGTCTTTATCACTTCTCCCGTAGCCGGACATCTAAATGGAAGGGCTGCCTACCGTTCGGGAGTCCCTTTATGGGGGAACAGTGTTCAGGATGATCTGGCACCGATATTGGAACAAAATACATCTTCAAAACAACCAAAATGAAAGCAACCCATAGTGCGGGATTTGCGTCATATCCGTCTGGATTGATAATAAATGTGGAGGGATCATGTGCACAATATTATTTCAGTCCAGCCGTATTACAAAGCGGAAAGGATCGTAACTCCGTTAAAACAGGAAACAGTCATTCATCGCCGAGTTTTACACTTGTATACAACTAAAATTGTATCAGCGTACCGGGAGTTTTCTCTCAATGAGGTATATGATATATCGTTTAAAAGTATCGGGCAGGGTCATGGTGTTCTTTATTTGCATACGAAACAAGGCGTATTTCCTTATACTGTAGAATCAGATCCTAAAGACTTTATAAGCGAATTCAAAAAAAATGTAGAAAAGTAAGATTGTTCGATTCAAGAAATTTGAAAAGACCGCATCTATTTTGCGGTCTTTTTTAATGCCTGAAGTTACATAAAGCTTTTAGCATCTGTAACATAACTGTGTAGAATCATGCCGAAGATGACGATGAACATACAGATCCATGATAAAGGAGATGGAATTAGAATAGACAGAAAGATTAATTCTCCCATTAATGCAAAAAGCACTTCCAGAGATTGTGTCGCTTCTACACGTCACCAGCTTTTGCATATTTCCACGAACCTGATTTGTAGCTTTAAAAAATAAAACCGTAGCGACCACCCCTGAAAACACAGCTACCAAAGCAGACTGAATCGTCTGATCCTTACTTGGCATTCCCGCGCTGAAAACTCCATATAACGAAAGCAATAACCAGAAGGGCAAACTGGCTAAAGTCATCCCGAGCACACGCTGATAGGCATCTAACCGCCCCGCACAGACTTCCATCATTTTGCGATTACCTAATGGATAGATTATTCATTTCAAGAGTTTCTTCACAGTTGACAAGGCAAAAGGGATGCTGTATATTACTGAAAGTTAATGTTAATAGTAATTATTACGATTTAAAAGAATGAAAAGTTAATATTCAAGGGAGCGTACCAGCGATGAATAAGAAACCAATACCGGTAACCGTGTTGAGCGGATATTTGGGTGCAGGAAAAACAACGATTTTGAATCATGTATTAAACAATCGGGACGGAATGAAAGTGGCAGTTATCGTCAATGACATGAGTGAAGTGAATATAGATGCCGAGCTCGTTAAAAAAGAGGGCGGCTTGTCCAGAACAGAAGAAAAACTGGTCCAGTTGTCTAATGGTTGTATTTGCTGCACATTGCGTGAAGATTTATTACTGGAGGTCAAGAAGCTGACGGAACAAGGCGAGTTTGATTATATTTTAATCGAATCTACAGGTATCAGTGAGCCCGTGCCAATCGCTCAAACCTTTACGTACGCCGATGAAGGAACTGGCATTGATTTGGCTTCGCTGGCAAAACTGGATTGCATGGTGACCGTTGTTGATGCGAACCGTTTCTGGCATGATTTTGAATCAGGAGAAACGCTACTGGATCGTAGGCAGGCTACTGGTGAAGACGACACGCGTGATATCTCGGACTTGCTGATTGACCAGATTGAAACCTGTGATGTATTGATTTTGAATAAGTGCGATCTGGTTCAGCCTGTGGAGCTAGACAAGCTGGAGGGTGTGCTGCGGAGATTACAGCCTGAAGCCCGAATCATTCGAACTTCCAAGGGAAAGGTCGCTCCTTCGGATATTTTGAATACAGGGCTGTTCAATTTTGACAAAGCTAGTCAATCCGCTGGATGGATTCGGGAGCTGGAGCTTGAAAGCCATACACCGGAAACAGACGAATATGGGATCAATTCCTTTGTATATCGCCGTAGAAGGCCATTTCATCCTGCGAGATTGGCTGAATTTATGAGCTACTGGCCGGAGGAGGTCGTTCGCGCCAAAGGTTTGGCTTGGATTGCAACCCCGCAGGATTGGGCAGCGAGTATTAGCCAGGCAGGACCATCTATTCAATTTGGCCCTGCGGGAAGCTGGCTTGCTGCGTTATCTGAAGAAGAACGGCAGGAGATCGTGGCAGCCGATCCTGAGGCTCTGGACCATTGGGATGAACAATGGGGCGACCGCATGAACGAAATCGTCATGATAGGTATCGGAATGAATCGACCGGACTTGGAAGAAGAGCTAGATGAATGCCTACTGAACGATAACGAAATGGATATGGACTGGTCCAGTTTTGAGAATCCGCTTCCTTGGCCGACATGATGAAGCTAGTTGATCCATTCAGTAATAAAGTCCATACATTTTTTAGCGGCTGGAGAAACATTTTTTAAGGAAGCGGTAGCGATACCGATAGTACGGGAATGCCTTTCGTCCAAAGGTCGAATAGAGATGTCGTAAGGAATGTGAGACAGGATCATTTCAGGAAGAATACTCACGCCTAGGCCATTCTGCACCATAGCCATAATCGCATGGTCATCTTCTAATTCATATTTGATTTTAGGTGACATATTATGCTGTGAAAAAATATTTCTTACATCCGTGTCACAGCCTGCAACAGGCATAATGAAAGGCTCATCTCTGAGCTGTTCTACTCGAATTGAGGCTTGCTTTCCAAGAATATGATCGGAAGGAAGTAGACAAAGCATGCTTTCTTCTTTTAATGGCAACGCCTCTAATGCGTCTAACGTGGGTAGGTTCACAAAGCCGAAATCAGCTTCCCCACTGACTATCCAGCTCTCAATTTCATGGTAGTTCCCATCGAGCAGTTTTATTTCAATAAGAGGAAACTGCTCATTGAATTTTTTTAGAATACGGGGCAGCCAATGAATAGAGACGCTTGAAAATGTGCCGATCTTTACGGTTCCGATTTCCAATCCTTTAATTAAAGCTACCTCTTGGTAGAGCTTTTCGTCCATTTGTACAATCTCTCTAAATCGCTTCATCAATCTTTCCCCGTTATTGGTCAATTTGATGCCTGAACGACCTCGGATCAGAAGAGTCAGCCCTAGTTCATGTTCCAATCCAGAGATCGCATGGCTGATTGCTGATTGTGTAAGATTTAAAACTTCCCCGGCCTTTGTGAAACTTCCCATTTCAACTACGCAAAGAAAAATCTTATATTTAAACAAATTCGTGTTCACTCCTATTTTTTTATGAAATATATTCATGTATCATATCAGATATATTCATTTTTTTTATTTAATATTTATGATTATAATCAAATTAAAGAAAGGTTATTTAATTTTGTTTTAGGAGGGGCATATGAACTCAATTGCTAAAACTCCTCGTCCGCCCTATTATGCGGCTATCTTTACTTCTGAACGTACGGAAGGAGATGGCGGGTACGGAGTGATGGGAGACAAAATGGTGGAACTGGCTGCCCAACAGCCAGGTTTTCTAGGTATGGAAAGTGTTCGTGACCACAATGGAGTAGGCATTACAGTTTCCTATTGGGAGTCTCTGGACGCTATAAAAAATTGGAAACATAACGAGCTGCACAAGGTAGCGCAGGAAAAAGGGAAATCCGAGTGGTATAAAACATTTGGTTTAAGAGTGAGCAAGGTAGAACGAGATTATTTTTTTACAGTGTAAATAGGTTCAATATCCAAGTTAGTGCTTAGCATGAAGCCGAATCTGGAAATAAAGGTTTTCCATTATTCATTAAAAGGACAAAGCCAAAGAAGTCCCATATAGGGACTTCTTTGGCTTCTCTGTCAGAAAGAAATTATCATGAATTTTGGAAAACGTAAACGGTTCTATTCATATTCAGTTCATAAACGTGGGTTATCCTCTCTATAGAAACCGTATAGGGAGGATATGAATGTGGATTATACAGACAGAAAAGAGACCTTGGCCATTGAAGCAAGGGGACTCGTTAAAGCTTTTGGTGATAAGTGTGCAGTTGACGGTGTCGATTTGAATGTACGTGCTGGCACGATCTACGGGGTGCTCGGTCCTAATGGAGCAGGCAAAACGACTACCATCCGAATGCTGTCAACATTATTACGGCCTGATAGGGGATCGGCCCGTATTTTCGGGCACGATGCAGTAAAGGAACCGCAGGTTGTGCGTCAATTGATCGGGGTGACAGGCCAGTACGCATCGGTCGATGAGTCGCTTAGCGCTACCGAGAACCTGATCATCTTCTCCAGGCTACTTGGACTGGGACGTGCCGAGGCGCGTCATAAGGCAGCGGAGCTGCTGGAGGAATTTGGCTTGGCCGAAGCGGCCAAACGACCGCTAAAGCATTTCTCTGGAGGTATGCGCCGACGGCTGGATTTGGCTGCAAGTCTCATTGCCAAGCCGCCGCTAATCTTCCTGGATGAGCCGACCACCGGATTAGACCCGCGCACGCGTGTCCAGATGTGGGACACGATCCGGCGTCTGGTCAAGACCGGTTCCACCGTACTGCTCACAACCCAGTATCTCGATGAGGCGGATCAACTTGCTGACCGAATCGCGGTGATCGATCGTGGTCGGGTAGTCGCTGAGGGTACGGTGGATGAACTGAAAGCGGCAGTAGGGGCGTCGACGCTGCAACTCAAAGTACAAAATCAACAGGACATTGAGAGGGCTGTTCAGATCGTTGAACAGGTGCTTTCAGTCAAGTCCAGCGTGTCAGTGGAAGCTGGAAAGATTATTTCTCCGATGGCCAATGCAGATCGGGTAACGGACCTGCTGATTGCCCTCCGTACTGGAGAGATTCGCCTAGCAGAGATGAGTGTGCAAAAGCCGACGCTTGACGAGGTGTTTTTGTCCATCACTGGTCATGGAGCACAAGTAAACAAGACGTCCCAAGGAGCGCATGCTGTGGAGGGGGCGAGAGCATGAAGAGTATTACTGCTATGACAGGTTCTGATCGCACATTGAAGAAGTCTGTGAGTTTCAGGCAGGCGTTCTCCAATTCCATGACGATGGCCTACCGGGGCATTCTAAAGATCCGGCATACTCCCGAACAATTGTTTGATGTCACGCTCCAGCCGATCATTTTTACCCTTATGTTTACCTATATCTTTGGCGGCGCCATCTCAGGAGACGTGCAGCATTATTTGCCGGTTATTATTCCAGGCATCCTCGTGCAGACTGTGATCTCGACCTCCGTCGTTACCGGCGTCCAACTACGTGAGGATATGAACAAAGGAGTGTTCGACAGGTTCAAGTCACTCCCAATCGCACGTATTGCGCCTTTGGCTGGAGCTCTTTTGGCTGACAGTATCCGGTATACTATTGCAACTGTACTTACCTTCGCCATGGGATATATTTTGGGGTATCAGCCAGGGGGAGGACTGCTGAGTGTAGCTATCGCCGCGCTTCTGGTCATTGTGTGTTCCTGGGCAGCCAGCTGGATTTTTGCCTTCTTTGGCGTGATTGCCCGCACTGCTTCTAGTGTACAGGGCATCTCCATGATTGTTCTGTTTCCGCTCACTTTTGTTTCCAACGCATTTGTGCCTGTCGGCACAATGCCTGGTTGGCTGCAGTGGTTTGTGAACGCCAACCCGATTTCACATCTTGTGAACGCAGTCAGAGAGCTTGCGAATACGGGAACGATTGGCGGGGAACTGGCGATCTCCCTACTTGGCGCTACAGTCATTGTGGCGATCTTCGCGCCGCTTACGGTGCGTGCTTATATGCGTAAAGCATAAGATGGCAGTCTTCTTGACGAGGACGAGAGATTTAAGGCAGAGTTAGTTAGGGGGGATTGAAATGGCACGTGTATTGGTCGTTGATGATGATCCGCATATTCGTGAACTGGTCGGACACTTTTTGAGAATGGAAGGACTGGAGGTAGTCGAGGCGGTGGATGGTTTGGACGCGATGCGCATTTTTGATCAAATCAAGGTCGATTTGCTTGTTCTTGATATCATGATGCCGGGAATGGATGGTTGGGAGCTGTGTCGTAAGCTGCGAGAGCAAACCGACCTGCCGCTGCTTATGCTTACAGCTAAAGGCGAGACGTCACAGATCGTGAAAGGTTTCGCGCTCGGAACGGACGACTATCTTGTCAAGCCATTCGACCCCATGGTGCTTGTCGCACGTGTGAAGGCTTTATTAAAACGTTATCGTATCATGGCTTCAAAATCAGTAACTGTCGGAGATCTTGTCCTGCGCAGCGATACATTTGAGTGTCGGGCTGGAGAGAAGGAGATTACCCTGCCGCTCAAAGAATTTGAGCTGCTCTTCAAGTTGGCCAGCTATCCTGGCAAAACCTTTACCCGCGACCAGCTGATCGAACAGATCTGGGGTTATGATTATGAGGGAGACGAAAGAACGGTTGATGTCCATATCAAACGCCTTCGGGAACGATTTCCGGAGGCAAGCCACTCCTTCCGGATCAGTACGATCCGGGGATTGGGTTATCGGCTGGAGGTACGGCAATGAAGAGGGAACCGGGGTTACTCCATATTCTTGCGAGAGTCCTGCTGGTAGTATTGGTGCTATATCTTAGCTGGGCTGCCGCGTACTTTATTATGGAGGCGATCTATTCGCACATGTCATGGGCTCCCCATGGTTTGTTCGTCTTTCTTATGAATACGACGCTAGGCTTTTTCTTCTTCGGTATTATCAGTATGACGGTAAGGCGTTTCTTCCAGCCTAGAGAACAGCACGCTTTTACCGAAATGATCGATGCATTAAAACGTATTTCGCAAGGAGACTTTCACATTAACCTGGATTGGGACCTCGGCGGGCGGAACGGAAAACATCGGAGGCCGCATCCTTATGTACAGTTGGTGGACAGCATCAATGATATGGCTGCAAATCTGAAGGCTATGGAAAAGCTGCGGGAGGAGTTTATATCGAACGTATCCCATGAAATCGGCTCACCGCTGACCTCGATAATCGGATTCGCCAAAGCGCTCAAGGACGAGAATCTGAATCGTGAGCAGCGAGATCGGTATTTGACGATCATCGAGACGGAGTGTATTCGTCTATCCAAGCTAAGCGATAATCTCATGAAGTTGGCGATTCTGGATTCGGAGCGGCATCCGTTTCGTCCATCCCTTTATCGGCTGGACAAGCAGCTGATTTCGCTTATTCTCGCCTGCGAACCGCAATGGGAGGCTAAAAAAATCGAGATGACTGTTGAGGTGGATATAGTTGAGGTCAACGCAGACGAGGATCTGATGGGCCAGGTTTGGGTGAATCTTCTTCACAATGCCATTAAATTTACACCGCAGGGTGGAAGCATATCTGTTTCTCTTTCAAGTAACGGTGATCAGGCGGTTATCTGCATTGCGGATACGGGACAGGGCATCAACGACCAGGATCAGCAGCGAATTTTTGAACGATTTTATAAAGCAGACCAGTCACGGGCCCGAACTGCAGGAGGCAGCGGCTTGGGACTGTCCATTGCTTATAAAATAACAGAGATGCATACTGGCTCTATCTCTGTATCCAGCAAGGTGGGAGAAGGAACGGTATTTACAGTTATGCTGCCGCTGCGCCAGAAAGTAATGGAAGGCAGCAGCAACTGTGAAATGTACACCGGCACAGTAAGTTAAAAAGGAGCGTCTTCAAAGCCATAAACGGCTGAAGGACGCTCCTTTTTAGTTCCCATGCTTCTACTCTTATGGCATATGCGTATGTGCTTAGGACTTAGATGTATTTAGCGGCTGCATCTCCTGTATAGCTTCTTTCAAGCTTTGTGAGCATTGCTCATATAGCTGTTTTCTTTGTTGCTCGCTGGAACCAGATGCGAGTTTTTGCAACTCCGTTGTGCATTGTTCCAGCAAAGTCAGCACGGCTTGATTCGAATCCTGCACCTTGCTTAGCTGTACATTATCACTATATTGATCGATGTATAGTTCTCCTTGCGGGTCCACCTGTGCGAAAAACACATCTTTGACCGTTAGGCTCTTTTCCTTTAGCTTTGCATCCAGCCATTGTTGAGTGATCCCCATATATGCCATTTGTTGCTCCATAAGTTGCCCATCCATAATGACGGCTGTGGGTTCCTTCTCCGGTAATTGCTGTATATTCAGATCCTTAAGCGTCACGGCCTGCTTGTCTTTGGTCAGCAGCACGTTGATCGCACCACTGGTCTCCATAATGGCAAATTCCACGTCTGCCACCTTGAATACATTTTTACTCCGCAGCTGCTCCATGAGCTCATCTAGCGTTAGCCTTTCCTTTTTCATATTATCCTCTAAAATTTTGCCGTCTTTGATCAGGATTGTCGTCTTTCCATCTGATAAATCTCTGACTTTCTTGCTTTTAATTTGTAAAAATTCAATACCAAGTGTTGTAAGTACCCATACGGCTAACGACACAGTCCCCAAGTACCAGGAGGATTCACGTTCCAAAGGAATTGAAGCCGCCAAGTTACCGATGGTGATTCCAGTTATATATTCGAACAAGGAAAGCTGCGATACCTGTCTTTTTCCAAGAATCTTGGTAATCACAAAAAGAATAACGATAGCTAATAACGTACGTAAAGCTACAATGGACCATTCCTGCATTTGTTCAACCTCATTTCATTTCACCACAAGGGCGCTATTATTCCAAGGATGTCCGCACCAGGGTCCATTTAAACTTCAAATTATCTGAATTTAGATAACTTGACTACCAATTAACCGATTAATTACGATATAAAATTAAAATTTTCTATCGTTGAATTAGCAATGTCTATTACACAAGCGATTGACGGAAAAGGGGCAGCAGGATACATTATAAATATAATTCTTATTTAATTCATCGGGATTATAAACATTAAGCTCACGGAGGTATGTATATGTCGTCCAAACCTAAAGTTGTATTGTGGAGTAAAACCGGCTGTCATTTTTGTGGAGAGATCAAATCGTACCTGGAATCCCAAAATCAGCCGTATGAAAATATCCAAGTGGACGGAAATGATGTGCTGCGTGACGTGCTGGAGACCAAATATGGTATTCGTTATGTCCCTGTCGTCGAGGTAGGCGGGGATAATAAATATGAAGCACTGCTCAACCCGGATCTGGAAGAGTTGGGTAAAGTGCTGGAAAGTTACAATCAAGTGGTATAAGCCGACGGGAAATCATTATTTTCAAGAGAGGTGGAAGAGTTATGGCTAAGAATAGACAAATTAAATTTGGTGCGATTATCCACGGTGTTGGGGGAAGCATGACGACTTGGCGTCACCCTGAAGTACCTGCGGATGCGAGTGTTAACTTTGAATTTTATAAAACGCAGGCGCAAAAGGCAGAGGAAGGGAAGTTTGACCTCGTATTTATCGCAGATGGCCTGTTCATTAACGAAAAATCCATTCCCCACTTTCTGAACCGTTTTGAACCAATTACGATTTTGTCCGCTTTGGCTGGGGTGACGAAGCATATCGGACTGGTCGGCACACTGTCGACTTCCTATAGCGAACCGTTCACGGTAGCACGCCAGTTTTCTTCCATTGATCATATTAGCGGAGGTCGTGCAGGCTGGAATGTGGTGACTTCCCCGCTGGAAGGCTCTGCCCTTAACTTTAGCAAAGGCGAGCACCCGTCGCATCCGCAGCGCTATAAAATTGCAGAGGAATATTTGCAGGTTACCAAAGGACTGTGGGACTCGTGGGAAGAGGATGCGTTCGTTCGTGATAAGGAAGCCGGCGTATTCTTTGATCCTGAAAAGCTGCATACATTGAACCATAAAGGCGAGTTTTTCTCTGTGCAGGGTCCGCTGAACATTGGACGATCCAAGCAGGGACAGCCGGTTATTTTCCAGGCAGGTTCCTCGGAGGATGGCAAAAACCTGGCCGCCAAGGAAGCGGATGCTGTATTTACAGGACATGAAACGTTAGAGGAAGCGCAGCAGTTTTATCGTGATGTGAAAGAACGTGCGGTACGTTATGGTAGATCCGAAGAGGATATTGTCATTTTGCCGGGCATTTCGCCGATTATTGGCAGCACGACGGAGGAAGCGGAACGTAAGTATGAAGAGATCACGAATCTGGTGACGATTGAGGCTGCGTTAAAATATTTGGGACGTTTCTTCGATCATCATGATTTCTCACAATATCCGCTGGATGAGCCATTCCCTGAGCTTGATGGTATTGGCAGCAATGCGTTCCGCAGCGGTACAGATAAAATTAAACGAGTAGCCAAGGAACAAAATTTGACCTTACGCGAGGTTGCATTGCGTTCAGCTACACCGAGAACCTCTTTTATCGGAACCGCTGAGCAAGTAGCGGATCAAGTGCAGGAGTGGTTCGAAAGAAAAGGGGCAGACGGATTCATTATTGGTTCTGATGTGCCATCGGGTCTGCATGACTTCGTCAATCTGGTTGTGCCTATTTTGCAGGAACGCGGTATTTACCGTCAGGATTATGAATTTAGCACACTGCGTGAAAACCTGGGCGTGCCTATTCCTGAGAACCGCTATACAGCAGCCAGATCCAAAGTGAAGGTTGACGCATAACAGAAGGAGGGAAAAATATGTCCAAGGTTGTCATCCTATCAGGCAGTCCGTCTACACAATCCCGTTTATACGGCTTGATTAACTATACAACGGAGCAGTTGCAGCAGGCTGGAGCGGAGGTCACATTACTGAATGTGGTCGACTTGCCAGCGGAGGATCTGGTCACAGCTAACTTTAACAGCCCCGACGTCACAGCATCACTTGCATTGATTGCAGCAGCGGATGCCGTTATTGTGGCTTCTCCAGTCTATAAGGCGTCCTATTCAGGGCTATTGAAAATATTCCTGGATTTGGTTCCGCAGGAGGGGCTAAGAGGGAAACCAGTCTTGCCTTTATTTATCGGAGGTACACTGGCTCACCTGCTGGTCATTGACTATGCCTTGAAGCCGGTTATTAATGCACTGGGCGGAAGACATATTCTTGGCGGGGTGTATGCAGTGGATCAGTGGGTCGAACGTCTGCCAGATGGAGCATACGGGTTGTCGGAAGAATTGGTTGCACGGTTGGAACGTTCTGTTAAAGAACTAAATGAGCTATTAAAATTATAGATATTTTCAATATTTCCATTGACAGGTCGTTCAGTGAGTTTTATGATACAAAAAACCAAGTTAACTTATTGGATAAATGTATATAAAACTTACTGGGGGACTTGCGTATGAATATCGAGAATATGGAAGCCTTTGTATACGTGAATCATTATGGGAGCTTTAATAAGGCTGCAGAAGCCTTGTTCTTGTCCCAGCCCTCTGTTACAGCCCGGATTCAGACGCTAGAGCGCGAGCTAGAATGCAAGTTGTTCGACCGCCAAAGCAAGCAAACGGTTCTGACGGAGGATGGACGAAAGTTTCTTCCTTATGCGGAGCAGATGCTTCAGGTGCTGCAAAAAGGGAAACAAAAGCTCCAAAAGCGTAAGAAAGCCCCTCAGCAAATTCGAATTGGTTGCACGATATCGGTGTCGAACTACATCATTCCTGAAATATTAAAGCAGCTTCGTGCCCGTTATCCAGAGGTTAACTACAAAATTGTGACGGCTACGACGGATCAACTGGTACATAAACTGTTGAACCGTGAGGTAGATATTAGTTTTGTCCGTAAAGTGATGCATCCGGCTATCCGTACGCTTGCTTTTTATGAAGATCCGATTTCCCTGTATGTATACGACGGCCATCCGTTTATGAAGACAGGAAAGGCCAGCATACAGGATATTCAACGTGAAACACTGGTGTTTTTCGAATGCGGATCACTAGATTGGATGAGAATTCATCGCGCTTTTGAATCACTGGAGCAACCACCGGACATTGCTTTTCAGGTAGACAATGTGGTCACGGCCAAAAAGCTGGTATTGGAGGAAGCGGGTATTGCCTTTTTGCCAGATGTCTGTGTGAACCGTGAAGTAAAAGATCAGAAACTGTTCCGTATCCATGTTCCAGAGGTAGCTGGTGTGTCGATGCAGATTAGCATAATAGCGACCAAAGAAGACTGTGCAGTGACCTCGGATTTTGCAGATGCACTGACAGAAGGTTTCCGGGGTGCTGTTTTGTTATAGAAAAGTTCTATGGCTTAATGGATTGACGTATAGGTTTCCAGGTGTTAAATTAATCACATCCTAAAACCGATTAAACTTATAGGAATTATTAATTATTGGATGTTGTAGCTACCATGTATGTCGCAAACTGCTGATATACAAAGAGATGAGGGGGATTCATATGAAAAAGTGGTTTGCAATATTGTCTGTTATGGCAATTATCCTGGTGTTGGCAGGCTGCGGTTCCTCAGATAACGCGTCTAGCGCGTCAGGTTCAAGCGGAGACGTGAAGAAAATTATCGTAGGCACAGGTACTCAATTCAAAAATGTATGCTTTATTGACGAAAACGGAAATTTAACAGGTTTTGATGTGGAGCTGATTAAGGAGCTGGACAAGCGCCTGCCTCAATACGAATTTGAATTCAAAACGATGGACTTTGGAAATTTGCTGCTAAGTCTCGATGCCGGCAAGATTGATCTGGTATCGCATCAAATGGAAAAAAACCCGGAGCGCGAGGCCAAGTATCTGTTCAACAAAAATCCGTATAGCATTTTTCTGAACAGAGTCGCTGTAGCGAAGGATAACAATACCATTCATTCAATTGATGATTTGAAAGGGAAAAAGGTACTCACCAGTCCAACCAGTAATGCGGCGTATGTGCTGAAAGAGTATAACAAAACCCACGGAGATGCCCTGAATATCGTTTATACGAGTGGTGCAGCCAATGATACGGTGCAACAAATTACGAGCGGTCGTATAGATGCTACCGTTACGACAGACTTTGCGAACCGTTTTAACACCGATGAAAAAGGAGAAGTAGCTCTGAAAACCGTAGGTGATCCTTTGACTCAATCGGATGTACTGTATGTACTGAACAAAAATGAGCAAGGGTTGGCGGATGACCTCGACAAAGCCATTCAGGAAGTGAAGGACGACGGTACGCTGTCGAAGCTGAGCATTAAATGGCTTGGAGAGGATTTCACTAAGTCACTGGAAGATGTGAAAAAAGAAGGTAGCAGCAGTAAGAAGTAAGGATAGACGTGGACTTTTCAGCGGTCAGGGTACTCTATGTATTCTGGCCGCTGATGTATAGAAAGGAGGCAGGCATATGAGCAGAGAGTTCAATATTGACTATGTTTTTAGCTTTATCCCGAAAATGCTGTCTTACTTACACATCACCTTGTTTATTGTGGCAAGCTCGCTTGTATTGGGGCTTATCATTGGTCTGTTGGTTGCGCTGCCTCGCATGTATAACATTCCATTTCTCAAACGTGTTTCTCAAGTGTATGTTTCCTTTTTTCGCGGAACACCTATTCTAATCCAATTGTTTCTGGTATATTACGGCCTGCCGGAGCTACTAAAGCTGGTGGATATCAATTCTTCCAGATGGGATGTGCTGTGGTTTGCCGTAGCAACCTACGCGCTCAATAGTGGAGCCTTTATTTCCGAAATTATCAGGTCAGGAGTAGAAGCTGTAGATCGGGGACAAATCGAGGCTGCACAGTCCGTCGGCATGTCAGGCTATCAGACCTTTACACGTATCATTATGCCGCAAGCGCTGGCTGTCGTGGTTCCGGTATTTTCCAATCTGGTGATTGGCAATCTGAAGGATACTTCGCTGGCGTTTACGATCGGAGCGATGGAGATGACAGGGAAATCACAGACATTAGGGGCGGCTACCCAACATTTTGTTGAAACCTATATCGCGTTATCCCTTATCTATTTGGTGATCAGTCTGATTTTACAAAAATTGTTCAAGGTGCTGGAAAATACGCTTCTCCGGCATGAGCATCGGGATGCAGTACAGAAAGAACCCGAAAAACGAAAAAGCTTTGTGGTGCGTTACCTGAGAAGTCCCCGTCTTAGTAAAGGAGGTAAAGGCATATGAGTCTGGATTTTGGCTTTATATATACTGCCTTTTTAGGGTTGTTCTCCGCGTTGCCCAACACCTTAATTATTACGGTGGTTTCCGTACTGGCAGGGTTGGTCATCGGTATTATAACGGCGCTGGCGCGAATCTATAAGGTTCCTGTGTTGTCCCAGATTTCTCACGGTTACGTCACCTTTATCCGTGGCACACCGATGCTGATGCATTTGCTGCTTATTTATTTCAGTTTACCTTTGTTGATTGATGCGGGAGCGAAGCATTTCGGCTGGCCGCTGCAATCCAAAGATGTTCCTTATATGGTATTTGCACTCATTTCGTTTTCCATTACCAGTGGCGCGTATATGTCTGAGGTCGTCCGTTCTGGAATTCAATCGGTCAACAAGGGACAAATCGAGGCGGCTTATGCCGTCGGTATGACGACGTGGCAAGTGCTGAGACGGATTGTATTTCCGCAGGCGTTCGTGGTGAGTTTGCCAAACCTGACGAATTCCGTTATTGGGATGCTTCATGGCTCTACCTTGGCCTTCACGGTTTCGGTCACAGAAATCCAGGCACAGGCTGAGATTCTGGCATCTACCAACTGGAAATATTTAGAGGTATATATTGCAGCTGCACTGCTATTTTGGGGCTTGACGGTATTGATTGAACGAATATCCGGCTTGGTGGAGAAAAAAATCAATGTGTTTAATGGAGGTCGAGCATCATGATCCGTCTGCAAAATATTACGAAGTCGTTCGGCAAACATGAAGTGCTCAAAGGCATTGATTTGACCGTGAACAAAGGCGAGGTCGTCGTTATTTTAGGCCCGAGCGGTTCAGGTAAAACGACTCTGCTACGCTGCATTAATTATCTGGAAAAGCCGAATGATGGGGAAGTTAGCATTGGCGATTTTACAGTGAACTGCAAGCGACCTGCGAAGAAGGATGTTTTGGCTCTACGTCAAAAGACGGCTATGGTTTTCCAGCAATACAATTTGTTCAAGCATAAAACAGCACTGGAAAATGTCATGGAAGGACTTGTCGTTGTCCGCAAGGTCAAGCAGGAGGAAGCGAAAAAAATCAGCATTGAGGTGCTGGAAAAGGTCGGTCTGGGTGAAAAGCTGAATCATTATCCAAGCCAGCTGTCTGGCGGGCAGCAGCAGCGTGTCGGCATAGCGCGTGCTTTGGCGCTGAACCCGGAAGTGATTTTGTTCGATGAGCCGACTTCGGCGCTGGACCCTGAATTGGTGGGTGAGGTGCTGTCGGTGATCCGCAAGATTGCGAAGGAAGGCATTACGATGATTGTCGTTACACATGAAATGGGCTTTGCGCGCGATGTTTCAAATCATGTGGTATTTATGGATGGCGGTCATATTATCGAGGAAGGCACACCGGACGACATTTTTAACCACCCCAAAGAGGAACGTACCAAACAATTTCTGAAACGAATTACACCGGAATATAACTATTCAATTTAGACGGGAGAGGGAGATATGAGTATTAAAATCGGAGTATTGGATCAAAGCCCTATACACGAGGGGGAAACGGCAGCGCAGGCCCTTCGTAATACGATTAAGCTAGCACAGCGTGTAGAGGAATTGGGATTTACGCGCTTCTGGGTATCAGAGCATCACGATTCCGAGCAGGTTGCGGGCTCTTCGCCAGAGGTACTCATTTCCCATTTGCTGGCACGCACTGAACGTATTAAAGTCGGTTCTGGTGGAGTGATGCTTCAGCATTACAGCCCTTATAAAGTAGCTGAAAACTTTAATGTGCTGTCCTCTCTTGCACCGGGTCGCGTAGATTTGGGAATCGGACGCGCACCGGGCGGGTTGCCGAAATCCACACAGGCGTTACAACGAAACATTCATGATGCGCCTTCTCTCGAAGAAAAAATTGATGAAGTAAGTCGCTATATTCATAATATTCCGTCTGAAGAAGGACCGTTAGCCGGGTTACAGGCGAATCCGATTCCAGAAATACCAGCAGATATTTACGTTTTGGGTACAAGTACAGACAGTGCTGGAATTGCTGCGCGTTTGGGGTTGCCCTACGTTTTCTCGCAATTTATCAATAGTAATGAGCAGGTTGCATTGGAATCATTCCGTACGTATCGGGCGTCTTTCGATTATAGTTATGGACGTGAGCCGAAAGCTCTTTTTGCGCTTTCAGTCATCGTAGCGGATACTTCCGAGGAAGCTGCAGAGTTAGCAGGTGAGCACAAGCTGTACAAAATTCATCTGGCCAGTGGCAAGACCGCTACGGTGGGCACGCTGGAAAGTGCAGAAGAGTTTGGCAAGCAATCGGGTGAAGAATATACAATTGAAGCTACACAAGCGCAAATTAACAAAGGGAATAAAGACGAAATCTATGCTGTGCTGACGGAAATTCAAGCGAAGTATCAGGCCGATGAGCTGATCGTTACGACAGGAATAAGAGATATACACAAGCGTGTGCGCTCGTTCGAGTTGTTGCATGAAGCTTTTGCCGGATTGCCTGTGCAGTCCTAGATGTTGTTGGTCTGAGAGAATTGTAACTATTTTGGGTTCACGAAGGAGGAATAGGGATGAGTGGATCAACCAGGACGAAGGAGCAGGTTTTGGAGCAGAAGCTGGTGGACATTCGCCGCCATCTGCATCGAAATCCCGAGTTATCTAACGAGGAGGTTGAAACTACCGCCTTTATCCGCCGTCTGCTGGAAGAACAGAACATAACCATTCTGGATGTGCCGCTGCGTACCGGATTAGTTGCGGAAATCGGCGGACAGCAGGAGGGACCAACTGTCGCGCTTCGTGCAGACATTGATGCGTTGCCCATTCAGGAGGAGACGGGATTGCCTTATGCTTCGGTGCACCCCGGCAAGATGCATGCCTGTGGGCATGACTTTCATACCGCATCCCTGTTAGGAGCAGCCATACTCCTGAAGCAGCGGGAGCAGGAGCTGAAAGGCACGGTTCGGCTGGTGTTCCAGCCAGCCGAGGAAAAGGCCAAAGGCGCTGCCCAAGTGCTGGACAGCGGTGCGTTGGCAGGGGTGCAGGCCATATTTGGCCTGCATAACAAGCCGGACCTGCCCGTAGGCACGGTCGGCATCAAAGAAGGTCCGCTAATGGCAGCGGCGGATGGTTTTTACATCGAGGTTGAGGGTCTGAGCACACATGCGGCAGTGCCACATGCAGGGATTGACCCCATCGTGGTATCGTCACATATCATTACGGCGCTGCAATCTATTGTGAGTCGGAGCGTTAATCCGCTGGATAGCGCGGTCATTAGCGTCACGAAGCTGCACAGCGGCAACGCCTGGAACATCATTCCAGACCGCGCCCATTTGGACGGAACCATTCGCACATTTGACGAGAATGTTCGCGCCCAGGTGACTGAGCGCTTCGAGCAGGTCGTAAAAGGCGTTGCCGATGCTTTCGGCACGAAAGCGACCATCCGCTGGATCGAGGGTCCGCCGCCTGTGCTGAACGACGGTAAGTTGGCCGTCATCGCGGAGGAGACGGCAGAAGCGGTCGGTCTGGACGTAGTTCGTCCCATACCATCCTCGGCGAGCGAGGATTTTGGGTTTTATCAGAAGAACATCCCCGGTGTATTTGTCTTTGTTGGCACTGCGGGAAGCCAGGAATGGCATCATCCTGCCTTTGATCTGGACGAACGCGCGTTGCCCGGAACAGCGAAGCTACTGGCTTCACTGGCAGATTCGGCATTGATATCCATAGAGTAGGAGTGCGAGCCTAGTCTATGGATACTGATCCCCTCCTTGTAGAGGGGATATTTTTGTTTGACGCTGTATCATTCCAATTATAGTATAATTTTGTGATTTTATTAAAAATCAAGAGTGGGTGTAATAAGAGAGTAGGCGTTGTCCTTTTAGATGTCTCGTTTCCCAAGCGTGACTAACGGCGGCGATGAGAGTCCCATCGATCCATCACCTGATGAAAACGTAAACATTGCGCCAGCTGCAACGGTCAGCACTTCTTATACTTCGCCTTGGGAAAATGTGAGCGCGCTTAATGATGGATTTGACCCAACCAGCTCTAATGATCGAAGTCATGCCGTGTATGGTAACTGGCCTGAGACGGGTACACAATGGGTCCAATATGATTTTGATCAAGAATATACGTTATCCCAAACGGATGTCTATTGGTTCCAAGATGGCGCTGGCGTTGATGTTCCTAAATCTTACAAGATTAAGTATTGGAATGGTCGTAGCTGGTCTAATGTCAAGCAGGAATTCATAGCTGAACAGTTAGAGTCTGATGAGATCAGGCTTTTTTTGCGCCTTGATTATGATGCTTGTTACGTTCATATTTGTATCTGTGTTTTGCTAAATTCTCGTATGAATGGATCACTAAGAATGAACGGGTGTACGATAGTATGTATAATGGACATCAGATATGAAAGAAAAGAGGACAGAAAGAGCGATGAGTCACGACGTGAATGCTCCTTACGATGTACATGTAGCATATGGACCGGTGTTTGAGTTGCTCAGCAGCTTACACACCTTTATTTGCCGCAAGGCTTACAAGAAGACCGATTTATCAGCCAAGTGGGCGGAGCAAGTGCGTGGAACGCTGTCTCCAGGTTTGTCTGAATTGCTGGAGTCCATGGAAATCAATGCAGATTGGAAGGTTATTTATGGACTCGTCTGTATGCTTTCTGATCAGGGGAACGTTGAAGAGGTCGTAGACCGTCTGGAGAACCGAACTGTACAGGAATTAAACGAACAGGCATCAGCCTATGGGATACCGCTGCCTGACGACATGGAGAAGCTTCGCAAACTTGCTTTGCAGCTGCTATCCGGTTGGGATAAAGAGTATTTTCGTCATGTGGATACAAGGATTCTAAGCGGGCTGAAACAGGAAGCGGAACGCAGAAATCTGGAGAAGGGCGCATATAGCTTTATGGAGTGGGTGGATCGTACAACTAATGGCTTCCGATTCGAGCCTTCCGAAGGGTTAACGCAGGTGTTGCTGGTACCGCAATATCATTTTCAGCCGATAAATATTATTTATCGATTTGGGTCGCTCCTGTTGTGCCATTACTCGGCAGGAATTTATGTTCAGGAGGACGATTTTTTATCCCCACAGGAATATCGAATGATCCGAAGTTTGGGGGAGAAGAGCAGGCTCAAGATTTTAAAATATTTGTACCAAAGCCAGTCTCCACGCACCTTTATTGAGATTGTCCGTTATCTCAAGCTGTCCAAGGGAATCACGCACGACCATATTTTTAAGCTTCGTGCCTCTGGCTTCATCCATGCACATTTTGATGGTGAAACATTGCTCGGCTATAGCGCACGGCTTTCGGCTGTGGATGAAATGCATCGGAGCATTACTGGCTATATGGAGCGAAATTAGGCTGCACGCACCAGTTAGACTTTAACACTTTAAACAAATAGACGCCGACCATTTGGAATCCAGATGAGTGGACGTCTATTTTTTTACATAAAAATGGAGTTCTCTCTTTACAGAACCGGAATAGATTCCTATAATGAGATTTATCTTATTAATTACAACTTGTTCGATCGGAATTTACTAAATTAACTTGGGGGGATTATTTTGAAAAAGGGAATCATTCTACTCAGCAGTCTACTTCTGGCAAGTTCTACCTTATTAGCAGCTTGCTCTAGTGGTGGATCAGATAGCGCTAGCGATGCTACTTCGCAAAATAGTGATGCCGCACAGACAGCCACTACAGCGCAGCCATTAACAAGTCTGGTACAAGCTTCTGATTTAACCAAATTGCCGGAAGTGTCCCAAAAGAGAAGCGACACGATTATTGTTGGTCTGACTGACCCAGCTGGGGTGTTTACTCCGTATTTTAACCAAAGCGGCTATGACGGCAACGTGATTTCGCAGTTGTGGACTCCGCTGGTCACGGTAGACGAGAAGGGGCTTCCGGTGCCCAATTTGGCTAAGAGCTGGGATATTTCCAAGGATAATCTAACGTATACGTTTCATCTGGTTCCCGGTACAAAATTCAGTGATGGCTCTCCTTTGACAGCTGAGGATGTCGCTTTTACCTGGACGTTGATCTATGACAAAGCCTATCCTGGTGACAGCCAAATCCGAAAGCTGAACATTAAAGGCGGCAAAGACTATACGGAAGGCAAGGCAAAACAAATTGCAGGAATCAAGGTGATTGATGAGCAGACCATTTCTGCGACGTTGGAAAAACCAAACGCGCTTGCTTTGCCGATTCTGGGTGAGTATGTACTGTCCAAAGCCTACTACGGCAAGGATTACAAGTTCGGAGAGCTGGATTATTTTAAAAATTTACATAGTAGCCCTCTGGGAAATGGGGCTTATAAGTTAGAAAAATTCATTCCGGGGCAAGAAGTTCGTCTGGAGGCGAATGATTACTTTTTCAAAGGCAAACCGAAAACACAGCATTTCATTTACAAAACAGCAGAAGGCGACGCTTGGCAATTCATAGAAACAGGCGATACCGATTTTGCTCAATTCACCGCAACGCAGGAAAATATCGACAAACTAAAAGGGCTTGGCTTTTTAAACATTTTGCCGTATACCCCTAGCACTTACGGATATTTGCAAGTCAATCTGGAAAATGAAAAGCTTAAGGATAAAAAGGTTCGTCAAGCATTGACCTATGGACTGGATCGGAAAAGCATTTATGTCGACGCAGCTCAGGGAGCAGGGGCGGTCGCAAACATTCCAGCTTCCCCAATATTCTGGTCTTACACGACCGATGGAATCAATCCATACAACTATGACCCGGAGCAAGCGAAAAAGCTACTGGATGAAGCGGGTTGGGTAGAAGGTAGTGACGGTATGCGTGAGAAAAACGGACAGAAGCTGACCATTCACCTGCTGACCTCTAAACGTCCAGAAACAGACACCTTTATTGCGCTTGCGGCTGAAAATTACAAAGCGATTGGTGTTGACCTTCAGCCGGAAATCTTTGCAGACTTTAATGCAATGGTCGCCAAAGTAGAAGGTAAAGATTATGATCTTGCCGCCTTCTCGACAGGCATGCTGACAGATCCATCAGATGGAATCGAGCAATTCGTCAATGGAGAAGTCAAGGGATATAACAATCCAAAGGTAAAAGAGCTATATGAAAAAGGCTTGTCTACGACGAATATGGAAGAACGGAAGAAAATATATCAAGAATTATATGTGCTGCTAAACGATGAACTGCCCGTTATTTTTACCAACTATAAGAAGACGGTGTATGCCTACAATGGTCGGATGGAACATGTAAAGGTCAGTCCGTTCATTGGCTTGTCTAGTAATCTGTTCGAATGGTCCCTTAAATAAGCCACATTTGCGGGCCCCTTGTGAAGAACACCAGGTTCGGATCAAGGGGCCTCGCAAATGGGGGAAACGTAATGAGTAGCCTGACCTTGAATTGAAAGGAGTCTGTCATGAGCTCGTTTTTAACGAAAAGACTGACATATATGGTTATTATTTTGTTGGCCGCTTCGATGATGATTTTTTTCCTGTATGCCATGACACCGGGAGATTTCATTAGCGGCAATCTGAAGCTGTCGCCGGAGAGAAAAGCGGAGCTGAGGGAAATTTACGGCCTGAATAAGCCTATTCTTGAACGCTATGGAAATTGGCTAGGCAATGCGCTGCACGGCAATTTTGGTTATTCGCTTGCCCAGCAGAAGCCGGTGCTGACCTTATTTAATGAGTACATCTGGAACTCGTTTTTGCTGGCCGTTGTATCGACCTTCCTGACCTGGTTTATCGCGGTCATTATCGGTGTGATTGCTGCTTATAAGCAGTATTCATGGTTTGATACTCTGGTAATGGTGGTGATTTTCGCTGCCATGTCTGTGCCCTCTTTTTTTATCGGGTTGTATCTGATTAAAATCGCAGCGGTTGACCTGAAGTGGTTGCCACCCGGTGGCATGCTCAATACGGGCAGTAACGCTATAGGTATGGAGTATGTGAAGGAGGTTCTCCAGCATATGACCTTGCCAGTGATCGTTATGACGCTGCTGGGACTGGGTTCGTTGACCCGCTACTTCCGTAGCAATATGATCGACGTGATCCAGCAGGATTATATACGCACAGCCCGTGCAAAGGGCTTAAAGGAAAGAAAGGTACTTTTTACGCACGCATTGAGAAATGCATTACTGCCTGCCATTACGCTCGTTGGCTTCGAATTACCTGCGCTGTTTGGCGGGTCCCTGATTATTGAAAAGATTTTTAATTGGCCGGGAATCGGTCAGTTGTACATGCAATCCTTTTCGCTCCGGGATTATCCGCTACTTATGGGCTTTACGATGCTAATTGCCATATTGAGCGTGATCGGGACACTGTTGTCCGATATTTTGTATCGCATCGCGGACCCGCGTGTGAAAGTGTAAGAAGGGGGCTAAGGAATGTCATCCGTGAGCAGTAACTTGAGCAAGAGCAACGGCAGACTGCGAACAACTGTTAAATCTTCAATGTGGCAGCAAGCGCTCCGGCAGCTGTTCAGAAACAAGCTTGCTATGGCTGGTCTGCTCGTCGTGGTATTTATGTTTTTGCTCTGTTTTATCGGTCCGTTATGTTCTCCTTATTCCGATAATAAAACAAATATATTAATGATGAACAAGGCGCCCAATATCCATCACTGGTTAGGAACAGACAAACTGGGGCGGGATGTGCTGACACGTGTGATGCAGGCAGGTCAAATTTCTCTTACCGTGGGTTTGGCTTCAATGGTATTGTCAGTCTTTTTGGGGGCTACGCTGGGGGTCATATCCGCATATTTTCGCGGGATTGCGGATCAGATCATTATGCGCGTTGCTGATTTGCTGCTGACGATTCCCAGTTTGCCGCTGCTATTTATTATGGGCGCGCTGCTATCGGACTGGAAGGTTCCACCCGATCAACGGATGTATATTGTCATGCTGATGCTTAGTCTGGTCAACTGGCCGGGGATTGCACGAATGGTGAGGGGCCAGATGCTTAGTTTACGGGAACGTGAATTTATGCAGGCCGCGACAGTACTGGGACTATCGAATCGCCGAAAGCTGTTCAAGCATCTGCTGCCGAATATTTTGCCGTTGTTGATCGTTATTGCTACATTGAATATTGGCGGAGCCATCCTGAGTGAATCTGTACTCAGCTTCTTTGGTCTTGGTGTGCTGCCCACGACACCGACTTGGGGCAATATGATTGATGCCGCCAACAATGTGCTGGATTTTCAGCAACGACCTTGGTTGTGGATACCGCCAGGCCTGTCTATTTTTGCTACTGTCATCGCTATTAATATTTTTGGTGACGGGCTGCGGGATGTACTTGACCCGAAACATAAGAGGTAGGTGATTATCACCATGGACAATTTACTTTCCATTGAACATTTAAGCACTCATTTTTATACAGAAGAAGGAACGATTAAAGCGGTGGATGATATCAGCTTCCGTGTGAAGCCGGGGGAAACGGTATGCATTGTCGGTGAATCGGGCTGCGGCAAAAGTATTACCGCGATGTCGATCATGGGTCTGATCCAGAGTCCTGGTGGTAAAGTGGCAGGCGGAAGCATCCGCTTTGAGGAAACCAGCCTGCTAGAGCTTAGCAGAAATGAGATGCGCACGATTCGCGGACATGAAATCTCCATGATCTTTCAGGAGCCGATGTCTTCATTGAATCCAGTCATGACCATTGGCGAACAGCTATCCGAACCACTGATTGAGCATTTGAAAATGGGCCGTAAGGAAGCTCGTAAGCGGGCACTGGAACTGATCGAACAGGTCGGTATATCCCGGCCGGAGCAGATTTTAAAAAGCTATCCGCATGAGCTGAGCGGGGGGATGCTACAGCGAATTATGATTGCCATTGCTGTTTCTTGCGGTCCCAAGCTGCTTATCGCGGATGAGCCAACCACGGCGCTGGATGTAACGATTCAGGCGCAAATTCTGGATATGCTGCGTGAGTTTAAAGCTCAATCCAATATGTCGCTCATGCTAATCACTCATGATCTGGGTGTTGTCGCCGAAATGGCTGATTACGTCATAGTGATGTATGCAGGCAAGATCGTCGAGGAAGGCGAAGTGGTACAGCTATTCAATCATCCTAAGCATCCATATACACAGGGGTTACTAAAATCCAAACCGGTGCTTAATCAGCGCCAAGAGGAGCTGTATTCCATCCCCGGGCAGGTCCCTAATCCGCTGGAGCTAACGACTTCCTGTTATTTTCACGACCGCTGTGGGCATTGCATGGACATTTGTCGGATAAAAGAGCCTACGTTAAAAGAAGTTTCAGCTCAGCAGAAAGCATCCTGCTGGTTATATGAGGGGGCGGTTGTTCATGGCTGAGCCGTTGTTGGAAATAGACCGCTTAAAAACGTACTTTCCGGTGAAGTCCGGATTTATGAACCGTACTTCAGGACATGTGCGGGCGGTAGACGATATTAGCTTTACGATCCGTCAGGGTGAAACCTTTGGATTGGTAGGGGAATCGGGGAGCGGTAAAAGCACGGTGGGCCGCACGATTGTTAGATTGACGGATAAAACGGACGGTACCGTAAAATACAAAGGGGTAGATGTGCACAGCCTGTCTGCCAAAGGGATGCAGGAGCTTCGTCCTAAAATTCAGCTGATCTTTCAAGACCCCTATAGCTCGCTGAATCCGCGTGTACGGATTGGTGATGCCATTGGTGAGGCTCTACTGGATCACGGTATAGCAACGAAGGAGGAGGTCCGGCAGATTGTGCTGGATGTGCTCAAGCTATGTGGATTGTCAGAGTATCATATCGACCGTTTTCCCCATGAATTTTCGGGAGGGCAACGTCAACGGATCGGCATTGCCCGGGCGCTGGCGCTTCAGCCGGATCTAATTATCGCTGATGAGCCGGTATCAGCGCTGGATGTGTCCATACAGGCGCAGATTATTAACCTATTCGCCAAATTGCAGGCCGAACGGGGTCTGACATATTTGTTCATCTCGCATGATTTGAGCGTGGTAGAACATTTGTGTTCCCGTATTGGCGTGATGTATTTAGGCTCCATGGTCGAAACGGCTTCGCGTGACGAGCTATTTGGGAATCCGTTGCATCCGTATACGAAGGCGTTGCTGTCGGCTGTACCTATTCCAGTGCCGAAGCTGAAAAGAGAACGGATTTTGCTCAAGGGGGATATCCCTAGTCCGGTTAACCCGCCTTCGGGCTGCAAGTTCCATACTCGCTGCCCCTTTGCAATCGATCGTTGCTCCAAAGAGATTCCACTCTATCGTGAGGCTCGTCCAGATCACTGGGTAGCTTGCCATTTGGCTGAATGAACAAAGCTAGTCAACAAATTTTAAAGCCGTTGAAACGGCAGACCGTTCACCACAATGAATCGGTTCTACTGTTTCAACGGCTTTTTAATGTTGTGATTCAAACCGCTTGGGTTGACAACCTACCTGGAGCACGTTATATTAAATAGTAATCGTAACGATTACTATTTAAGGTGTAAAATTATGTCCATATCCGTATTCATCCATCCCGCGGTAGTGATGGTGAACCTTCATGATTGGCATATATCACAAGGAGGAGCTTTACATGGCCAAGAAGTCAAAAGTCGCAAAAGAGAAGAAACGCCAGGAAATTGTAGCTAAATATGCGGATCTGAGACGTGAATTGAAAGCAAAAGGGGACTACGAAGCTTTGCAAAAGCTTCCGCGTGACTCATCTCCAACCCGCTTGAAAAGCCGTTGCGAGCTGACAGGCAGACCTAGAGGATACTTGCGCAAATTCAAGCTGTCTCGAATCGCGTTCCGCGAGTTGGCACATAAAGGCCAAATTCCAGGAATAACGAAATCAAGCTGGTAAATAGGCACTTATGTCAATCGTCAGCGCATGGAGATTATCTGTGTTGTTAACCTGAGCGTATGTCTGATAGAAGGTTGTAACGGGAATGCTTCATGTCGTAGGGGACATGGGGCATTCCTTTTCCATGGAAAATATTATCGTTTGTATTGATTCTCCTCAGATGGTTAGGTAGAATATGGACGGGTTAAAAATAATACATAACAAACGATGATATATCAGATTATGTATACCTCAGGAGGAGCTACAAGATGGAAGTGAAACAGAAAGAGGACTCCTTTTGGAGTATGGTCAAAAAAGGAAACAAATCCTCGGGCTCGGCGGCGTTAGGGAATACCGGCATTGCTCTGATTAAGGGAATTGCTTTTGCCTTGACAGGCAGCGGTTCTATGTTTGCTACGATGATGCATTCCATTGCGGATGCAGTGAATCAAATGTTTGTATTCGCGGGCAGTGTACTGGCAGAGAAAAAACCGACAAAACGCTTTCCTACCGGCTTTGGACGAGTGATTAACCTGTTCTGTATGGTTGCCGTTATTGTCGTAACGATTATGGCCTATGAAACCGCATTGGAAGGCATTCATTTGCTGCAGCATCCGGCTGAATCTACACATGGATTTTGGATTAATGTTATAGTACTGATTTTGTCACTAGTGGTGGACGGATTTGTATGGAGCAAAGCGATGAAAGAAGTGCTGCATGAATCCAGAGTAGAAGCGAAGGGGTTAGGCATTTTCACCTCTGCGTTCCGCCATGTGGGGCGTGCTGCACCGCCAACCCGGCTGGTGTTTTATGAAGATTTGGTAGCAACAACGGGTGGAGTACTCGCTTTGCTAGCAGTGGTGGTCACATCGCTGACAGATTTTAAACTGCTGGACGGCATTTCAAGTATTCTCATCGGTTGTCTGATGGTCGGTGTTGCTTTCCGGGTCGGTTACGACAACATGGTAGGTTTGATCGGTGTATCTGCTCCTCCTGATATCGAAGAACGTGTGGCTTCCATTATTCTCGCAGATACGCATGTTACGGATATTTATCAAATGCGTATTTTGCAGGAGGGACGCTATTATCACGTGGAAGGGTTGATTGAGCTTACGCCGGGCATGACGCTGGCAGATGCTGACGATATTAAATTTAGAGTCGAGGACGCTTTGCTGCGTGATCCTAATATCTCAGATGCAGCACTGGGTATTCTGGAGGATGACGGGATTAGAAAGTGGAAACAAGAGAAACCCACAGTTTAGAAAACATGATCAAAGCGAATCTGGACGGAGATTGGCACTAGTGTAAAACAAGAACTTCCATGACCACGGCAACGGGGCATAGAGGTTCTTTTATTTTTTCTCAATTGTTTTGCTACCCCTTTGAATTTACAATGATTGTTAGATACAATGAAAGCGTTAACAAAAAAGAAGGTGAAACAAATGCTTCTCATGAGGAGGAAATGCAGATGAGTCTTCTGAGGGAGGCTTGGCCTGCTTCGCGGCTCGTTAAGGCGCTGGCTGGCGGCATGCAGGATTCAGCAAGGCAACGGTTAAGGAGTAATTGGACAAAAAGGCTACGGGCGACTGTTTCTGAGCCGATATACGCCGAGCTTTGGATGGATATTGAGCGTGTCTGTAAAGATAATCGGGAAGCATCATGGCCTGAACTGCCGTTGTCTCTGTTTCGGCAATTTGCTAATACAGGAGAGCGCAAGCCGTATGAGGATGTGTACTTTGAACGGCGTGGACGACTGGTTGCTATAGTGCTGGAAGCTGTTGTCAAGCCGGAGCCTCGAAAGATGAAAGAGGTGGAAAGCGGTCTGCTGGACATATGCAGTGAGTACACATGGGCGCTTCCTGCACATGTCAATGAAGAGGACACCGTAACACCGCCTTGGCAGCAGGTGGATTTATTCGTGTCCGAAACAGCACAAACGCTGGTTGAAATTTTATTGCTGCTAGGAGAACAACTGGCTAGCCATGTGGTCGCTCAGGTGCACGAAGAGATCGAACGTCGTGTACTGGAACCCGTTTTTTGGAAGCCTCGTCATTTTGGATGGAAAACTGCAGATCATAACTGGTCGGCAGTATGTGCTTCCGGTTGCGGAATTGCAGCACTGCTGCTGGTAGAAGATGACTCTTCCAGAGCGGTAGCCATCGAGAGTATGCTGGGCGCGCTGGATTGTTTTTTGGCAGGCTATAGTGAGGACGGGGGATGCCCCGAAGGCGTAGGATACTGGGTGTACGGCTTTGGTTATTTCATTTATTTTGCCGATATGCTGCGTGAATTTACCGAGGGAGCTGTGGATATTCTGAACTCGAAAAAGGTTAGGCAAATTGCAGCCTTTGGAGAGCAGGTTCATCTGTCGAATGGAATTTTCGCTAATTATTCGGACAGTAGTGAAACTGAACGATTGCCTTCCGGACTCATCTCTCATTTGAATTCATTGCAAGAACGACCATCTACACTCCCTTTCCGCGTACCTGGTCTGTTGGAAGACCCCTGTCGCCGCTGGGCTCATGTATTGCGCAACTTGGTCTGGACGAATCCTCTGGCATTCGGGAGCGGTGAGACCGTTACCAATTATTTACCGCAACTCGGTTGGCTGATGTGCCGCAGCCGCAGTTCCAGCCATAGTGGACCCGGAAGCCAAAAGGGTGAACCAGGTGTCATGCTTGCATTTTCAGCGAAGGCTGGGCATAACAATGAACCGCACAATCATAACGATCTTGGACATTTCATCCTTCATGGCGGTGGCGAAAATATATTGTGTGATCTGGGAGCAGGCTTGTACACGAAAGCCTATTTTTCACCGGGACGAGAGTCGATTATTAATATCTCCTCTAGTGGTCATTCCGTGCCTGTCATCAATGGGACTATGCAGCAATCGGGCGCAAAGGCAAAGGCGGTTGTACTGGATATTGCTTTGGATGAGCAGGAGGAGGTACAGACGGGCACAAGGCTTAAGCTTGATTTGACATCTGCTTATCCCGTAGAAGAATTGGCAGTCTTCACCCGCTCCTTTATATGGAATGTGCTAGAGGAAAATGAGGGGGCAAGGCTTACCGTCACCGATCATTTTGAGTTTGAAACGTCTGGCGTGAGCATGAAGTCATGGGATGTGGAGGAGTTTTTCATCAGCTGTATTCAGCCTAATCTGGGAGCAGGCTTCGTAGAATGGACGGGGGCGAATGCAGTCGTCAGGCTAGATTATGATGCCGGCGTGCTGCGGCCGGGGCTTGAGGCTGTGAAGCACATAGATCATGACGGAGCTCCCTTTGTGTTTTATAAAACATCGCTGCAACTAGACTCCAATCACTGGAGCGATTCTGCAAGCGTAGATTGCAATCTGTTTTTTACCATACATTAATTTTCATTTTGAATGGGAGGCAGACAGGATGAATAAGCTGCAGACAGGCAGCGTGTACCCTTGGCAGACGGAGCTGGAGAGATTTATAGAACAGGTGGAAAGCGCGCCAAATCGAATGAATGACGGATGGACTCACCAACGTAAGCTGGCCGTGCTGGAAAAGCTGGTTCGCGCATATGCCCTGCATCAGGATGATACCGGAGCTATCATTGACCCCCATTCTGAAAGTGAACGGTACTACTCCACCCCGTCCTATGCGTTGGCAGCGGCGGTGTTGGTCAAAGAAGGTCGGCATGATTTACTGGAATCTGCTGCTGCGGCCTTGACGCATAGCATAGCTTGTGTAGTGGAGGAAAAAGCTCCAGATCACCACCCAGACTTTTTTCCAATTATGATGATGGGCGCGTATCGGCTCCTTAAAAATCTGCTGCCAGAGCAAGCCACGGCTTGGAAGCAGCAACTGAGCAGAATTCAGCCGGAGCAGACCTACATTTTTACGATGAGCAAAATGAAAAATCCGAACCGGATGATCAACTGGAATGCGATTATGATTTCCGGCGAGTTTTTGCGTGCAGCGGAAGGAATTGCAGCCGATTCGGAATGGATGGAGACGTATATCCGCAGCTACCACCTGCCTCGTTTTACCGGCTTGGGCCTGTACCAGGATGGACCGCTGGATCGGCCCAATAGTCCATTTGCCTACGATATTGTTACACGTTTTCATTTGGGCGTAATGCTGGAGAACGGATATGATGGCAGCTGCGCACTCGAACTGCGTGACCACCTTCGCAGGGGAGCGCTCAGCACATTGCTGGCGCTATCCCCGCACGGGGAAATTCCGCCGCGTGGAAGAAGCGCGCAGCATCAGTGGAACGAAGCGGCGGCGGCCTTTGTCTTTACAACACATGCTCAGCAGGCTTTTACAGCAGGAGAGCATGGGCTTGCAGGTGCGTTCCGACGGGCAGCAGATCTATGCTGGCAAGCCATTAGCCGTTGGCAGACCGATGACGGCAAGCTGCATATCGTCCGCAACCATTATTCGTCCGAGGCACGGCATGGCTTTGAGGTGTACTCGAATCATACCTGCTACAGTCTGTGGACGGCGGCTGTGCTGGCCCACACCCTTCTACATGGTGAGGAGATGAATCGCATTTCCCCAACCTTCATCCCGGCGGAGATCGGCAGCCGGGTGTTGGCAACGGACGGTTGGTTCCAGACTGTCATTGCAGCCGTAGAGGGGCAGCAAATGCTTGTGCAAACATCGGTCAACGATCCGTACAATGTTCCGGGCATCGTGCGTATTCAGCAGTCTGCGCTGCCGTCGCTGATCGGTCCGTCCTCAGCAGGTCATGCAGACCGCGGCTTTACAGGCTTCGCGGAGGGAGATATTTTCCCGCTAAGCTATACCCCGGCCTGGCAAACGGAGGACGGAAAGTGGCACAGCTTGTCGGAAGGTATTCCTGGTACGCTGGAGTTCGACCGGGATGGAGGGATTGACCCGCAGGATGGTGGAGGAACCGTACAGATGGAACAAAGCTCAGCGTCTGACGGAGCAACGGATTTTACACTCCTGTGGAAAGGCCCATTTCCGGGAGTGAGGGAAATCCGAACGCATTATTGTCAGGTACCCGGCAAAATTGAAGTGGCGTATGAGCTTCAAGGCAATATTCAGAATGTAGGGGCGCTTATTCCCTTAATGGCGTATGACGGTCGGGAGCGCAGCGTTATTCATCATGTCATGTCAGCCGGGGAAGAAACGGAAAGCATTCGAGTAGAATACGCAGGTGCAAGCCTCGAAGTCATTCCGACGACGGAAGGAACGAACGTGGTATGGCCGGAAGAATTAGCTTCCGTGGCCTGTCGGAATGGGTTACTTAAGGGAGCGCGTCTGGAATGTGAAAGTAATTGCATTTCCTTTATAATTCGGTTACCTGAATAGATAGAGCTAGAGCCATAAATATGATTTAACATGTGGAAAAAGGAGAGGAAAAAGAAATGACGAAAGCAGAAGCGTGGCTGGAGCAATCGTGGGAGCTGGCTTTGGATAAGACGCTTGCCTTGGCGGCAAGACTGGGAGACGCTTTTCCACATGTTGCTGAGGGTGGACGTTATGATAATCGTGAAGAAGCGTGGTGGACAGCAGGTTTTTATCCGGGGCTGCTGTGGCTAGTCAATCGGACGCGTCCTGACAGTGTGGCTGCCGGGGTTGCACAGCGGTGCGAGGGTCGTTTGGAAAAAATACTCTATAATAGCGAAGCTGTAGACCATGATCTTGGCTTTATTTGGCTGCTCAGCGGTGTGGCCGCCTATCGGCTGAACGGAGATTTAGAGTCCAGAAGACGTGGGCTGTTGGCTGCCAATCTGCTGGCTGCCCGTTTTAACGTGAATGGCCGTTTTATTCGCGCGTGGAACTTCCCCTCGAAGGACATGGATACACGGGGCGTTGCGATTATAGACAGTATGATGAATCTACCCTTGCTTTATTGGGCTTCGGAGGAAAGCGGAGATCCGCGTTTTGCCGCTCTCGCTGTGCAGCATGCAGATACCGTAGCACGTGAATTTGTCCGTTCGGACGGCTCTATCACACATGTGGTCGAATTCGATCCGGAGATTGGAAAAAAGGTCGCCGAGCATGGCGGACAGGGATTTGCTCCCGGTTCTGCTTGGGCACGTGGCACGGCTTGGGCTTTGTATGGTTTTACGCTTTCGTATGGGTACACGCGGGATTCGCGTTACTTGAAGGTGGCCGAGAACACAGCTGATTTTTTCCTATCCCAGTTGGGTGATGCTTGCCTGCCTGTGTGGGATTTTAGAGCAGAAGAAGAGCACCGCGGGGCATGGGATTCATCGGCTGCGGCAATTGCGGCCAGTGGTTTGCTGGAGCTGGCAAAATATTCGACGCGTGCGGAGCATTTTACAGAAGCAGCAGAATCTATCCTCGAGGGCTTGCATCATACGTGTACAGCATGGGGCGAGGAGTATGAGGGATTGCTGATGAACGGGACCGTACATTATCCTGAGCAAAAATACATCAACGTTCCCATTATCTATGGCGATTATTTCTTTGTCGAGGCATTGGCAAAGCTGCGCGGTGAAGAAGGTTTGTTTAGTGTTGAATGCAAAAAAATATAGTGTATAAGCGTGCAAGAACGAACTCATATTTAATCGTCCTATAATTTGTCAGATTTACGGAATGAATTGTGAGACAGCGTGTGTGTAATTTTATTACATATACGCTGTTTTTTTATGCATGAAAAGGCTGGATTTATTTCGATGCCAAAGTACTACTTATAGGGGGTTAAAAGATTGTAGCTGCGCTTAAATTGTACTCAATCAGAGAAAAATGAATATATATAAGCTCTTAATTCCTATGAAAATTTTCATTTTGATGCATGGAAATAGGTCCTTTTACTTGTTTAAGAGCATTTGCTCGTAAATTGACAATATAGGTAGGTAACCGTATGATATCATCTTGTGTAAAGGAATAAACTGGATTTTAAATCTCATTTGCAAAAGGAGTTATACATATCATGACAGCAATAAGCGATAGTACAAAAAGAATATACGGAGGATTTTGGATAAGAACAGCAGCGTTTTTGATTGATCTGATCATCCTTACTGCCATAGTCCTTTTAATAGGGGGCGCAATTTACATTATCCCAGATCTTCTGGGCATAAAGGAGACGGGTTTCATACAAGTACTGCTTATGTTGTGGCCGCTGATTCTTTGGCTCCTGCTACCATGGCTGTATTGTGGTTTATGGGAGTCGTCGAAAGTTCAGGCTACACCGGGTAAGCTTGCGTTCTCTTTAGTTGTCGTGGACAAGGAAGGAAAACGCCTTGGATTTTTACACGCCTCAGGGCGTTATTGGATTAAAGCTATTTCTTTTGTAATTGCTTATATTATTTATATTGTGGTTGCTTTTACTGCCAAAAAACAGGGACTCCACGATCTTTGTACCAACACCTTTGTTGTACATAAAAAAGAATTGCAGCGATATGACCAGCAATCGTCTTTTCTGTAAGTATTATAGGAGATCACCAAAGCTTCTGTTTAATGCATATTTTTCAATTAACAAGAAACCAGCTAATGCTTGCAATACATTAGGTGGTTATTTGTTTTTTCATTTTGTTAAGGTGTTTTACTTTTTTTGTCAGGAAAGCAAGACATTTTTCATTTATAAAATAACGATACTACGGTGGTGTGCAGCGTAGTGGAGGATTTGAATATGGAGAAGCGTAGCGTTCGCCTTTGCCATGGGATTCTTACCTTTTAAAGGTTTATGAAAATCTGAGAATCCCGGGGCAACAGCGATCGTAGGATCAAATGCTACACGTAGCGTCTCACTCAGACAAAAGTATGTCCCTTTATTTTAAAGGGATTCTTATAGCGAAATAAAAAATGTAAGCTGTTCTTACAGTTTTCATGTTCTTTTTAGCTTGTTTTGCGTTATAATGAAAGGATGCACATTATGAACGAATTGGAGGCACAGCCCGATTGACTACTTACCCTTTTGCCTTTGATCCGTCCAAGCCGTTTATTGAGCAGGCAAGTGACTGGATTGCGGATGTATTTTATGAAGTTTTGCCTGAAGTCGGCTTTGAGGTTCGGGATGAACAAATTTATATGGCATTCCAGCTAGAACGTGCCTATAAGGAAAAAAAGACCATTTTTGCAGAAGCGGGTGTGGGCACTGGTAAAACGCTCGTATACCTGCTGTACGCTATTGCATATGCCCGATACATGAGAAAACCAGCGATTATCGCCTGTGCGGACGAATCGTTAATTGAACAATTGGTAAAGCCGGAAGGGGATATTGCCAAGCTGGCACAGCATTTGAATCTGACGATTGATGCCAGATTGGGGAAGTCGCCGGATCAGTATATTTGTCTGAATAAGCTGGATGAGGTACGAGGCGGACTGGATGAGGACGCAGATGTTTTCCGTGATATTTATCAGGAACTGCCGGATTTTGTTCATTTTCCAGATACGTTACAATCCTTTACTCCTTACGGGAACCGAAAGGAATATCCCGAGCTAACAGATGGACAGTGGAGCAGACTCGGATGGGATGTATTTCAAGACTGTCTCGTTTGCCATCAGCGGCATCGTTGCGGTCAGACGTTGTCTCGTGATCATTACCGTAAAGCGGCAGATCTGGTCATCTGCTCTCATGACTTTTACATGGAGCATGTATGGACCTACGAAGCGAGAAAGCGCGAGGGTCAGCTGCCGTTGCTGCCGGAGCACAGCTCTGTTGTCTTTGACGAAGGGCATTTGCTGGAGACAGCGGCACAAAATGCGCTTACCTACAAGCTTAAGCACGCTCAGTTTGAATCTATAATTACCCGATTGCTGGAGGGAGAAGTACGGGAATCTTTGGCAATGACGATCGAAGATGCGATCTCCCAAAGTGAGGCTTTGTTCGCTGCGCTTGATAAGAACAGTCAGCCTGTACAGGGTTCTAATCGCAAGGAGTTCATTCTGAATGAGTCACTGATTCGAGAGGTAAACCGCTTTGGTGAACTGATCGGCACGATCGAAGAAGAGCTTGTATTTGAAAGCGGGCTATTCTCTTTGGATGAGTATCAAGTCAAAATTGTGGAAGAACATTTGGAAATGATTCAAACCGCGTTGGCTTTGTTTAAGCGTCCTGAACTTCTCATTTCGTGGGTGATGGAGGATCAGGATGGATTAACGCTTGTGGTTATGCCGAAGATGGTCAAAGAGATTCTCAAAGAACGAGTATTTGCGCAGCATATACCGATCGTATTCTCTTCAGCTACACTTTCCGTAGAGGGCTCATTTGACTATATGGCGCAGAGCCTTGGTATTGAAAATCCGTTAACGTTTTCTGTTGCTTCACCTTATGACTACAGCGATCAGATGCAAGCTGCACTGTACCCGTTGCAAGCGGGGGATGATCCAATCCCGAGAGCACTGGCACTGCTGGAGAAGTCACAGGGAAGAGCGCTTATCCTGTTTCCTTCACAGGAAGAACTGGCTGCATTCCAGGCGGGTCTCGTTGACTACCCGGAGGCGTCTGCCTATCGTTTTCTGTACGAAGGTTCGGCTGAAATCAGCCATCTGATCTCAGCTTTTCAGAATGATGAGGAAAGTGTGTTGTGCGCTGTTACATTATGGGAAGGATTGGATATTCCTGGACCTTCTCTGTCGCACGTCATTATCTGGTCACTGCCATTTCCTCCGAATGATCCGGTTTTTATGGCTCTGCGCAAGGATGCAGCAGATCCGTTTATTCAGATAGATATGCCTCACATGGCACTTAGACTCAGACAAGGCATAGGGCGTTTAATTCGCTCGCGTAATGATCGGGGCTGGATATCCATCATGGGTCAGGATTTGAGTCGTCAAGAAGTACGTACACAAGTTGAACAACTACTGCCTGCGGGCGTAGAATGCACCGTAATTGAAGGAAACCCGGGGGGAATAAAAACATGTTAAACTTTACAACGTACACAGTAGATCAGATTAAAGATGCTTTTGGTATTTTGACTGGACAGCGTTATGAATTTATCATTGATGTAGAGGTAGAGGAGGACGACGAGCTATACACTGAAAACGGACTGTATATCCGTTGTCTTTATTTAGTAGACGAAGAAAAGACGGGACTGCTAAAGTATGAATTAATTGAAAAAGTAACGAATCGTTACATTGATCTTGAACTTGAAGATGATGAGTTGCAAGCTGTTGAGACCTTCTGTAAAGAACATGTACAGGATGAAACAGTGAAGTAATAGTATAGAACACTTAGCTAGCAAAGCTGGTATATAGCAAACATATAATGAAGATATCAAGGAGTCCTGACATGATCAGGCTCCTTATTTTTATGGCCATTGAAGAGAACTTATTTGCTTTAGCGCAGTCTATCCCACACATTCACCATAAACAGCATAGTCCCCCCCGCGAGTAACACCCATCCTATGACGATCCAAACTCCAGCCTCTGGAACCTTGTAATTTTCACCTATAATCGCCAATATCAACACGGGCAGACCGATATTATGCATCCAAAGATGGATATGTGCCAGAATAGTAACTGAAAGTGCAGGAAAGGTCACATAGATCAGACCTATAATTCCAAGTGCAATCCAACCCAGCAAATGGGTATGAGACTGAACATTGGATAGGCTGTGATCACCCGACAAGCCAATAATTACACTAAGCAGCACACTGAGGGCAAAATATACGGCAGCTATCTTCAGAAATTGCTTTCCCATATATGAACTCCTCCTTATGTTGCACGGGGGTATTTTGTGACATCTTCTCTATCATATCGAGTAAGCGGGCAGGGGGTGTGGGTATTGTGACTGGTCCATTTGACAAAAGCTTCAAATACACATAAAATCTTATTGCATCAATACTTACCGTATTACTATGTTTTCTCGGAGATGATAGCGAACTTCTCCGACAATAGGCGTTAATTTTTGACCATTGGTTTATTTTGGATTCGCCATTAAAAGGAGCTTGAAATTATGAATGTATATCAAAATACCCTTGAACTCATCGGACGCACGCCATTAGTGGAGCTGAACAGCTATTCTCTACCGAGGGGAATTCGCCTGTTTGCGAAGCTGGAGTTTATGAATCCAGGCGGCAGCGTTAAGGATCGGGTAGGTAAGGCTCTAATTGAAAAAGCATTAAATACAGGTCAGTTGAAGCCAGGGGGGACATTAATTGAAGCAACAGCAGGCAACGCAGGTATTGGTCTTGCGATGGCAGCGCTTCATTATAATATCTCGGTTATTTTTGCTGTGCCTGAGAAGTTCAGCCAAGAGAAGCAGGACCTGATGAAGGCATTGGGAGCACGCATCGTTCATACCCCGACAAGTGAGGGGATGAAAGGAGCTATCGAAAAAACAAAAGAATTAGCTGCTGAAATAAAAGATGCATACTTGCCACGGCAATTCAGTAATCCGGATAATCCCGAGGCATACTATACGACAATGGGACCTGAAATATGGAACGATCTGGACGGCAAAGTGGACGTATTTGTGGCAGGTGCAGGCTCGGGGGGAACATTTATGGGAACCTCGCGTTATCTTAAGGAACAAAATGCAGCCCTTAAAACGGTCATCGTGGAGCCGGAAGGGTCCATTTTGAATGGCGGCGAGTCAGGCCCACATAAAACAGAAGGAATTGGCATGGAATTAATCCCTGAATTTGTGGATAAAGGATATTTCAATGCCATTCACACCATTAGCGATGTCGATGCTTTTGACCGTGTCAAGGAACTGGCTGCACGTGAAGGCCTTCTTGTTGGTAGTTCTTCAGGGTCTGCTTTACATGCCGCTTTACTGGAAGCAGAAAATGCACCGGATGGCGCACATATTGTTACCATTTTCCCGGATAGCAGCGAACGTTATCTGAGCAAAAAAATATATGAAGGCGGGATATAAAATGAAACGCAAAACAAAACTGATTCACGGCGGGCTTCCTACCGATCCCCATACAGGCGCGGTTAACGTTCCTATTTATCAGGTAAGCACTTATGAACAAGAGGAAATTGGCGTCCATAAGGGATACGAATATTCGCGTACAGGCAATCCGACCCGGTTTGCTCTGGAGGAGCTGATCAAGGATCTGGAGGAAGGAAAGCGTGGTTTTGCTTTCGGTTCGGGTATGGCAGCCATTCATGCGGTATTTTCACTTTTTAACGCAGGGGATCATATTTTGCTGACCGATGATGTATACGGAGGCACCTACCGTATTGTAAGCAAAGTGCTCAGCCGTATCGGAATTGAATCCACATTTGTGGATACGACTGACCTGGAAGCCATCTCCAAAGCAATTCGTCCGAATACGAAGGCATTGTATGTCGAAACGCCAACGAACCCGCTTTTGAAGGTTACTGATATCCGTGCTGTTTCGGAGCTTGTAAAAAAACATGATCTTTTACTGATCGTCGACAACACATTTGCTACCCCTTATTGGCAGACGCCAATTACACTTGGGGCTGATATCGTCATTCACTCTGCTACCAAGTATTTGGGCGGCCACAGCGATGTTGTAGCCGGTCTGGCTGTTGTGAACAGCGACGAGCTGGGAGAACAACTTCATTTTCTGCAAAACGCCATCGGTGCTATTCTCGGCCCGCAGGATTCTTGGTTATTGATCCGCGGTATTAAAACATTGGGTCTGCGTATGGAAGCGATTGAGCAAAATGCGAAGGAGATTGCAGCCTTTTTGGAAAAACATCCGAAGGTTAGCAAAGTGTACTATCCTGGACTGGAAAGCCATGCACAACATGAACTGTCCAAAACCCAGGCCGAAGGCTTTGGCGGCATCATTTCCTTTGATGTAGGTAGTGACGCTAACGCGGTTGCACTTCTGAAAAAGGTGAAATATTTTACACTAGCTGAAAGCTTGGGAGCGGTTGAAAGTCTGATTAGCGTTCCGGCACGTATGACGCACGCCTCTATTCCGGTAGAACGTCGTGCAGAGTTAGGCATTACCGAAGGTTTGGTGCGGATTTCGGTTGGGATCGAAGATCTGGAAGATTTGATCGAAGACTTACAGGCTGCATTGTAAGAAAATAATCGTAATGATCAAGAGAGGCAGCTGAGGCTGCCTCTTTTTTTGTTTTTTATCATAGCTACTTTTTTGAGAAGAACAGAGGAGTACGTAGAGGTAATAACGAATAGTTTTATATAGTTCAATTGAATGTTAAACGGGATATAACCGCGACTACGTCTCTGAGGAAACAAAAACCTGGAGGGGGAATGTTATGAGGTTCACACATCTGGAAAAAGCAACAACTGTGCTGTCGGATCATCCGGTACGTCTGAGGTCTGCTTATGCAGTCGGTCCGGTCATGCTCCCGGAAAATTGCGGTGTGGGCAGGGAATGGTCCAATTATTTTGCCCATGAGGATTGGAATTTGGAAAAGGCTTGTGGTGAAGAAGGAATAGAGCTTTCAGCCGGAGGAAAGGCAGCGTGCCGATTACTGACCGAGCTAGACCCTCGGACTGCGGAACTGAATCTAGGTGTTTTTCCGCCTTTGGCCGAACAAGAAAGGCTTTTGCTGGTTTCAAATCTTCGTTGTATGGTTGCACAGGAAGTGATTTTCAGACCCTTTGAAGGAACGGGACAAATTTGGATAGATGGCACACTGGTATATGCGGAATCCGGTCCTTTTCGCTTGTATCTGGAGGAAGGCGATCACACGGTAGTTATCATTGCTGCGTTTATTCCTGAGGAGGCCCGCTCTATTCGTATCAGTGGAAATCAGGTATGCAACGAACCAGATGTGGCAGAACTGCATCGTGAATTTGTAGACCGTAATATACGTTTTCATATGGCATGGCTAGAGGTTGAGAAAAGTGCTGGCAGGGAGGGTGAAGACAGCCCGATCTTATTTTATTTACTGCGTAAGGATCGGATAGATCTTCCCTTAGATCAAACGTTATGGGTCGAGGTAACGAATGATGAAGGCATAAAGCTGGATCGCTTTCCAGCACATTGGGAGCAGGAGCAAAGCTATGACTGGGATGAGGAAAAGGCCAGGAATACGGGAATGCTGCACTTCACCGTTACATATCGGGATCATGAGGCTGTGGAGCATCATTTTGTGTATTCGGCACTTGTGCGGCCTTTGTCAGTCGTCGTGGAGGGCTTGCAGGAAGAGTATGACCGGTACATTCAAGCCCGCGCTATAGATATTCTTCCTTCTACGCAGAAAATACAAATAGAGGGCCTGCTTGAAGAATTAAAAAGGTTAACGGATTTGCCGGAAGATCCTTTTGAAATCTGGGATTACCGGATTGTGCGTGAATATATCAAGCTATTAAAACAGATCTTCACAAATGGACATACCGGACAGTCACAGCCCCCATCCTTACTTCAAGAAGAACACATTTTTTTGTCTAATGACGGAATTGGGGAAGGATTTTTTGTCTCCCGTTTGGACAATAGTTTGCAACGCTATACCATTCAGCTTCCTAGAAGCTACTCGACTGACCGACAGTATCCTCTGATCGTCCTGATGCCAGGCAAGCGATATGAGCTGGGTTTGCCGGATTTTCAGAATCGAGGTTTTGGGCAAGGCTGGGAAGAGGAAGCTATATTTGTTACTTTTTCATGTCGTGGTGTAACGTTGGGTAGTTATATTGGAGAAGCTGCTTTTTTGGAGGCGCTGGATGTCATACTGCAAGCATACCGAGTGGACGAAGAGCGGATCTACCTGACGGGTTATTCGAACGGAGCCTATGCGGCCTGGGCGATGGCACAGGCTTATCCTTCTCGGTTTGCGGCTATTGCGGTTATCTCTGGAGCGCCACATCCTAAGCATCTGATAAATCTGTTGAATATGCCAATATTGAATGTATGCGGAGATCAGGATTACTTATTTGCACAAGCATACACAGCCCCTGTAACAGAGCTTCTATCTGATCATTTTAAAGGTGTAGTAGAACGTCATTCTAATCACTGGGATACGCATGAGCTGAGACTTCTGGACGGCGTGCTGGGATGGCTTATGCAATGGAAAAGAGATGTCGTACCTCAGCGTATTGCCTATCGGACGGAACGGGGGAGACATAACCGGGCTTACTGGCTGGAACTGACGCGAATGGATGAAAATGAGGAATATGCCGAGTTGTACGGTGAAATGAGTGCCACAGGTGAGTTGGATATCGAGGCAGTTCACGCCGAAGAATTTATCATTCATCTTTCTCAAGAGGTCATGCCCTTGGAGCTGGCCCAGGTTCGTATCGGAGCCCGTATTTTCGTGTTGGACTTGCGGGAATACAGCCGCTTTCGCTTTGTTAAAACACAGTCACATAAACGCCCCTCACCTGAATACCGTTTGATTGCCGAACGGGAGGAAGAAAGCAGTGGATGCTTTACAAAAGAATCGGATGCCAAAATGAAAACGGTGGATTCGAAAAGCGTGGGAAGAAACGTTTTGAGCCACGGTATGGGTGTGCTTGACGTTTATATGGATCGTCTTCACATTGTCCTTCCATCCAGCTATGCTACACCGGAGGAAGAGCAGGCGGTGAGACGGACGGCGAACGCCTTGGCTAGCCCACGAACAGCAACTTGGAATCCGTATATCGGTGTTCATTATCCCGTGGTGTCTTCTAATGATATTACGGAGGAAGCACTGGCTGATAGCAACGTGATTTGTATCACTTCGGGCTTGTCCAGACATGAGCTGCTTCAGAAGCACCAAGCCGATCTGCAAATTACATGTACGGAGGAAGGGTATACATTGGGCGACGATTTTACGGCAGGCGAGTATTGTCTGTCATATATTCAACCTAGCCCATGGTCTGCGTACCAGCAAATGCTTGTCGTAGCGACCAATTCACCCCGTATGCTGGGTAAAAACCTATTTATGCGCAGACTCATTATGCCTGGATATTTTAATGGTCTACACCCATATTTGAATAAAGAGATTATTGTGTATGATAGCAAGGGAGTGCGTGCTTTTAACTTTACTTCCATTCGACATGCGCAGCAGAAACTGCAAGGCCAATAAAAAAGATAACAATGTTATAATAATCCATAATTAAAAAAACCGTCTGGAGGCACGTTGGCGATCCTGACGGTTTTTTGCTGGTTCATTGCAGTGATTTGTGATCGAGATGACGTCATATATAGAAGGGTGTTAGGACAGATCAGTTTTTATACTGCTCCATCAGGTACATGATCTTTACTTCATCGGCCAAATCTCCAAAGGGTTCTAACGGATTCTCTTGAATGATATGATATAAACGCTGGACTCGTTCCTTTGGCAGTTTGCGTACATATCTGGAAATGAAAGCGGCATGGGTGACTACGTAGCGCTTTTTACGGACAGCTGCACTGGCTACGCGGACGAGAATATCTTCGCCCCCTGCCAATTCCAGAATACGGCGCTCATAAAAGACTACGTATCGGAATGTCCGGTCCTTGATCAGCTCACGATTGAGTCTGGCAATCTCTCCGATATATCTGACCATAAGCGGCTCGAAGCTCTTGATCAGGAGGGGATCGAGCGTTAATTCCATGTCTTTGCGGAGAACGAAAGATTGCAGCAGGGCGACCTGCTGGAGCCTTATCCGATCATTGTGAATGAGTACAGCCATCTCACGCAGCATTTCATAGGAGACACGCTCACTGAGTTGCCGCAGGGCAACCGCGTTTTTATGATTAATGTTTAGTCCTTCCTGGATATGCTCTATACGACCTCTGAACAGACGTATAAGCTGCCTACGCTGTTCATAAGGATTAATACCCTGCTGTAGAAGCACTAAGGGCAGCAGAAGAAGCGCACCGACGATACCGCACAAAAGCATTTGTTGCGGTGAGTGGCCGAAAAAGACAGTAGCGGCCAGCAATATGACACTGACAGCAAGGTCTTTACGAAAATAACGTTTGGCTCTGAGTCTGGCATATTGCTCTACAGGAACTAGTGTATCCCGACCACATGATGTGCACTTTTCTTCCCAAAGGGCGGTAAATTGCCCACAACGCTTGCAGACTCTTAGCTTTTGGAAGGCGTGCTCTGTGCGGGTAAATGGGCGAAATTGTACAGCTTGTTTGGAACTATTCATTGCGTTCACTTCTCCGGTTCAGCAGTGCTAGAAGCTCGGTGTCGATTTGTGTAATCGACGGGGCCCGTTTTTTATGTATATAGTAAATTAGTGATTTGATGGCGACAAAAAGAAACATAATCGCCAGACATCCGTATGAGATCATAGTGTACTTCCTCTTTCTACTTGGATTTTTATTTCAATATTTTACATGGGCGGGTTTCGCTACTGTCATTTTTGTCGTATAAAGGAGAAGGCTGGTGCCCGATTGCCCTTGTTGGGGTATAATTATATCATTACTGCAGGATATTGGTAAAATCACGCGGTATAACAGGCTTTTTGGTTGGATTCAGACCATTCGGGCAGTATTTTCAGCTGGCGCTCATGTAAAACTCATTATAATTTAATAGTAGGGGAGTACAACTGTAATTTAGAATGAGAATTAACTGGCAAAGGGGTACAAGCGATGTTTAGTAGAGACAGAAAATGGTTTTTGGTCATCGGAATCATATGTACAATGATCATGACCTCGATTTTGGCATGGCAGCCACAGATGGCGAATGCCGCTTCACCCTCTGCTTCTAAGGTGGATGCGGTGCTGGTCGTCGATGTAAGTAATTCGATGAACACCAGTGATCCTGGGAAAATTGGCAATGAAGCCATGAAAATGTTCATTGATATGCTGTCGACCCAAAATGACAAAGTCGGGATTGTAGCATATACGGATGTCGTACAGCGCGAGAAAGCCTTGCTTAATATTACATCCGAAGCGGATAAGCAGGAACTGAAGACGTTTATTGACGGACTGAACCGGGGGGCGTATACTGACACCTCCGTGGGTGTCAAGGAAGCGATCCGCATTTTGCAAGATGGTAAAACAGCTGGACATGCGCCTATGATCGTCATGCTGGCCGACGGTAACAACGATTTTAATAAGACGACAGGCAGAACCGAAAGCCAATCCGATCAGGATATGGCACAGGCTGTAGCCGAGGCTAAAAATAACGGCGTTCCAATCTACACCATCGGTTTGAATGCAAATGGAAAGCTGAATAAAAACAAGCTCGCCGACATAGCGCAGCAAACGGGCGGCAAATCTTTTATTACAAGCTCAGCGGATGACCTGCCGAACATTTTGAGTGAAATTTTCGCCAGCAATTTGAAGTTGAAAGTGGTGCCTTTGCAGTCCATTACGGCAAACGGTGACTATCAGGATGTAACGGTAACCGTACCGAACGATAGTGTGCTGGAGGCTAACATTTCGATCATGTCCTCAAAACCGGTGGATGCGAGACTGATAGACCCGTCGGGCAACACCAAGCCAATTCCTTCGAGCGATGTGCTGCTGTCCAAGTCCAAAAGCTACTCGCTGATTAAACTGCTTAAGCCTGTGGCTGGTGACTGGAAGCTCCAAGTCAAGGGAGTCCAGCAGGATCAGATTGATATTAATCTGGTGTTTAACTATGATCTGGAGCTGAAAATGGACGCACCGTCAGCCAAATCATACAAAAAAGGCGATGCAGTTCAAATTCGTTCCTACCTGACGAGCAATAGCCAGCAGCTCCAGGATCAGGAATTGTATGCGAATATGAATGCTGTTCTGAAGGTCAAGGATCTGGATTCCGGTACAACGAATGAGGTGCCGTTAACTAATGCAGGGGATTCTTTTACCGGTTCCTATACGATTCCAGATGAGCATGACTACGAACTAACCGTTAGAGCAGAGGAGAAGAGCTTTTACCGTGAAACACAGCCTGTAACCATCAGTGCTAAAGCAGGGGCGACGAGCGGTACGAATACGGGCACGACGCAGCCAACAACACCTGCTGAAAAGTCCAAGCTAATGCCACTCATTCTTTTAGGGCTGGGACTGCTCGTTCTGCTGGTTGCCGCGTATTTCATCTGGAAGGCTGTCAAAAAGGCCAACCGTGGCTTTGTCGGTCAAATCGTACTGGAAATCCGGGATGAGAACACCGGCGAAAAAACATATCCGCAATACAAGAAGCTGAACACCTTCCGGGGCAAATTTAATCTGCACCAGTTGCTGCAACTGGCACCGGAATTTGCTGGAACCGACAAGGTCGTGTTCACACCAGCCAATCAGGATCGTATCATTGTGCGCAGTACCCCCGAGATTACGATTGAAAAATCCGGACGGGCTGTTGACACAGGCAACGGTCTTGAACTCAAAAACGGTGATCGTCTGACGATTCCGTTAGCCAGTGTGGACAAAACCATTTTACTGGAGTTTATTTCAGTAAACAGCTAAACGAACCCTTAGGAGGTCATATCTATGAAACCAGTAGTTAGAGAGCATATCCAACAATTAGACGTATCACTCGGCGGAGGGATCGTAAGCGATAAGATCAGAGTTGATACAATTGATAATCCTATTTTAATTATCGGACTCGGAGGTACGGGGATTGATGCCCTTCTCCGCTTGAAATATCAAATTAACCGTAGATTCAAGCTTCCAGCAGATCCGATTTCCAAGAAAAAGAGCGATAAACCGGACAATGTGGAATTTCTCGCTTTTGAAACGAATGAACAAGACCGCAACAAAAAATACAAGGGGATTGGTTTGGACCCCATCAATGAGTTTGTATTGCTGTCCAATGCGGAAATCGGCGGATTGCTGCAAAACCGCAGCATTCTAGAGCCGTACATTACCGATTGGCTGTCTCCCGAACTAAGCATTACCGATGGTATGAATGGTGCGGCAGGGGTGCGGCAGGCAGGACGATTGCTGCTGTTCACCAAAATCAATCAGGTCGTACAAAGCATTGACAAAAAAATCAAAACCCTGTCTGAAGGCACCAACAAGAAGCTTATGGTGTTCCTGCTGTCCGGTTTGTCCGGTGGTACAGGAAGCGGTACTTTCCTAGATATTTCATATATCGTCCGAGGAATTATTGAGCGCGACTATGGCTCTGCAGGCGTAGACCGTGTAAATACATTAGGTTATCTGTTTACACCGGATATTAATTTGGCGAACAAAAGCCTGAGCGAGCATACCCGTGAATATATTAAAAAGAACGGCTATGCTGCACTGAAAGAACTGGACTATTGGATGAATGTAGATAGCCGTGGTGAACGTTTTAAGCAGCAGTACGGCAACATTTTGACCGTGAACTCGCCGCTTCCACCGTTTAATCTGTGCCACCTCATTTCGGCCACGAATACGGAAGGCAAGCTATTGGAAAATGCTTATGATTACTGCATGAATGTCACCGCTGAGAACATCACTAACTTTATGGCGAGTGAGGAAAAACAGTCGGGCGAAGAGTTTGCCATTCATGACTATATCAGCAATATCCGTACCAACATCGCACAAATGAATAAGGCGTATCCGGCAAACTACGATTACAATATTATCGGGGCTTCCTCGGCGGTACTGCCAATGGAGGAAATGACGACATATCTGGCCTATCGAATGTTTGGCAAAATGTCCAAAATGTTCGAGCAATCGCCAAATCAAGAGGATGTAGAGAAGTTTGCCCGCAAGCTGGGCGTGGATCTGGATAGCATGATCAAAAACTTTGAATCCCGTGTACCTGAGCCACTTCCGGGCTTTGAAAACAGTGAACGGTTAAGTTATAGCAATGTCGTTAAAATGCAAGTGGTCAATATGGACACCGAGCTGGAGCAAACGTTCCTGACGCGTGCTCGTGAAGAGTATATCAAGGCGAAGAAGCAGCTTCCTGGGGAAATTACAGGACAGTTTACGGATCAAATTCGCCGGATGTTTCTCCATCCTGAGCAAGGGCCGTTTTATGTATCCCGCATGATTTATACTGAAAAAGGATTTAGCTTGCTGAAAATGCTGCTTTCATATGTTGAGACGTTGCGTGAATCATTGCACCGTATTCCAACGGACATTGAATGGGCGCGTGAGCAGGCGAACGAAAAGCTGAGCGATGCCAAGAGCGCGTTTGTGTCTAAGGATAAAAAGAAAAATGCGTACATTGAAGCGAAGATTAATGAATATTGGTTGCGGGCTGATGTGGAACGTACAGAGCAGCTCATTGAGTTTTATGAAGACCTGTATGACCTGTTGAACAAGGAAAATAGCCGCATTTATAATGTATTTACTGAAATTTTGAACGCGCTGAGCGCAATTTTCGAGAAGAATGGCGATCTGCTGATTAACGGCGAGGAACAGTCCGATCACAAAGGTAACAAAACGTACTATTGGAATCTGGTAAGTGTACCGGATATTTCTGAAGTTGTGACCAAGCTGCTGGATAACCGCAACGGTGATGATTTGATTCGTGATTTTGCCCAAGAATTGCTCGAAAATTCAGATCAATGGGTGAAGGATCAGGATATGGACATCATCAGCTCAATCTCCAATTTCTTGACTGATAAGTTCGGTGATCTCATTACCCGTTCCATGGAAGATTTCCTCGTCATGAAATACGGGCAAGATGAAGCCATTGAAAAATTTGTGGAGCGCTACATTGCGAGCAAACTGGATGAGGAAGCTGTACCTGTGTTTCATCTGAGTAATAGCTCTGGCAACTTGTACTTCCCGTCATGGGGATTCGTTTCAGTACCTGTACAGTCACCTAATATCCTGAAAGGCGTTCGCAATTATCAAAATAATGCAATTGGCAAATCACACTTTACTATTAAAGAGAGTGAAGTTCGTAACCGGATTTTCTGGCTCAATACGCGTAATGGTGTTCCTCTGTTTGTATATACGCCGCTCAAAGTGTATGAAGAAAGCTATGAAAAAACGATTCTTGACCGCGAAGGTATTGGCCGCCATCTGGTACAAACAGGTCAGAACAACTGGACTAATCTTCCGTCGCCGATTCCTGAAAAGTCATGGGGCGAAACTTACGTCAATTCGCGTGTGCAAGCTTACAATGCCCGCATTCGTAATGATTTTGACCGTGCCAAGTCACTTGGCGTGATTCGGGAAAAGGATGTCGATCAAAATACGAGCAGCCGCTTCACTGTAATCCGTTCACATGCGCTAGATCTGAATGCGATGCTGGCAGGCTACGATATGCGCTTGCAGGAATCCAAGCCGAATTTGGGTGAGGTAAAAAGAGCATGGTCTGAGTTGAAACGTCTGCTGGCTGAAGGGCTGGAGCAGGCCGGAAGCAAGGACATCTTTGGCAGCATCAATGAAGAGATGGCGAAGGAAAACCTGATCCGTTCACCAGAGTTAACACAGGTGGTTCGTGAAGAACTAGCGAAATATACACAAATTGAAGCGAAAGCAGCTGAACTGGAAGCTTTGCTGGGCAAATATCAGGATGAAGAAAAATGGCTGGATCAGTTCATTCAGGCTCTCTATACAGACACGATTACGAAAAAAGGCGCTTTGTACGTCTATGATCGTGACGAAGAGGAAGAGGCTTGGGAGCCGTTTGCCAATGTCATGAAGAGCCGTAATTATGTGGAGTTTGAAGTGTTTACAAACTTCCGTGGTTTGGAAGAAAAGAAATTCGCAGCTCTAATGCGCAAGGCGGATCGCCGTGATGCTGTATTGACTTCATCGGAGGATATTACACCACTGCTGTCGAAGCTGGATGAACTGGCTGCGACTTACACAGAGGCCCGCAATCAATTGGAATATGAAAAGGTGGAGCTGGCTAACGGAGCGGAACTATATGCATTTTATGCTCAAATGGCTGGAAAATTAAACGACATCCGCAGAAAGTTGAAATAAAGTATGAGAGAGCAGCTGTTACGTTATGCGGCTGACTATGCAGCCGCAGAGGACCAATTAATCGGAAGCGGAGATGGACGCAGTAGCATCCATTTCCCGTCCGTGTTTCTTTTTATCGGTGATCGCATGAACCCGGTGATGAACACCATTGCAGATATCAACCGCACCAAGTGGGATAACAGCACGGGAGTAACGTATATTCAGATCCGCTCGCAGGAAGATCATGCGGCTGTAGATCGTTCGGTGGATGCTATTGTTCATACCATAGCGGTACCGGAGGAAAGTGGCCACCAAACGATACGCCGTGACTTGCACCAGGCTTTTTATACACATGAATCGCAGCTAATTGAGCTTAACACCGCGTTGCGCCGGGCTAGTGGACATCTGGCAGATTACGGTCGGTTGTATTCTTCGTTCGAGCGTGTCCATTTGTCGATTTTGACGACAGCGGATGACCCCATGAACGTATTAATCCCTGAAATTACGCTGTTGGCGGAGTATATTTTTGCACAGTCTTTTAAATCGGTACAAATGGATCTGTATGTGTTGGTGAATGAAAGCGATCAGGCTGTCCAATTCGGCTACAGTAGTGCAACGTCCGTTGCTTTCATGCGGGAGCTGGACTATATCCAGAGTCCAGAGTATACGTTTACGGCACCGCTTCATATGACCGAGGACAAATTGACCATTCCAGTAACCCATGCTCCATCACCGTTGTTCGACCTCGTCTATGTGCTGTCCGACAAGAACGAACGCGGCGTAACGGTGCCGAATAGCCTGCGAGAAAGCTGTGACATCATTTGCCATATTCAGCTTCTTAAAAATCGCTATCAGGCAGGAGATTCCTATCGGTCACAGGATGGGGGATACAACAATACATCGTTTAAAAACAACATCATGACGGAATCCGGGCGGCAGGGTTATGTGTCGGCTGGATTTTCCCGAGTCAACCGCCCTAACCAGTCAATCGCACTGACTGTGCTGTATCACTTTTATGTGAAGCTGTTAGAGCGTATGAGAACAGAGCAAGAGTGGGACATACGCGATAAGCTGAATTATTTTGGGTTAGATGCTGCTGAGCGCGGTCGCACGCGAAATGATCTCGTTCCTGGTAATGAAGCGATCACGGATATGAGCGCACTGATGACCAGCGGAGCAAGCTACGGCTCGTTGAAGCGAATGACATTACGTGAGGCGGAGGAAGCCTTGTTTGGTCAGGGCTGCGAAGCCTTTTTCCGCGATAACTGTGAACGGATTGTGCACAAACGGTTGGGAGATTTTCAGGCGGAATCAGGTCTACAGTCGGCTGTGAATGCAGCTGCCAAGGAATATCCTGAAATCGGCTTATTCGAGTTGACAGACTGGACGGATGAAAATAAAACAGGGAATGTGCTTACAGCCATTCGTGGACTGATTCGGGATACGTCCAATGACTTGCAGATTAGTGCCGCTGAACTGGACACCCTGTATAGCGGACGAGTGGAGGACCAACCTTTTCAACGATTGCCACTCATGGATAAGCATAATGTTCGAAGCTTGATTCGTTACCTGACCGAGACGGTTTACGGGCACAAACTGCACATGCTGCGAATTCAAGCCGATTTGGAGCTGCTCCGCCGCTATGAACTGGCACTAGAAAAATGGCATGCGCAGGCGCAGCATATTACAGTACAGCTTTCCAGCCTGGAGCGTGAACTGCATCAAGCTGCAACGGATAGTATTCGGCAGGCCGACAGTTACACAGGTCAAAACCTGTTCGAATATTACGAGCGTGTGACGGAGGATGTCATGCGTGAGCTGGAAAGCAAGCGGGGGAAATCTATATTTTTTGATACCCGGCATATGGGGCCTGTATCCGGATTGCTGGACGGGGGTCTGTCCTCATTGGTGGATCGACTCACGCAGACCTGTCGCACCTTGATTCTCAGTTCACAGCCGTTTAATCAGACCTTCGAAGAAGAATTATTGCGGCGTGCCAATGTGGCTGCTGCATATGAAAATCGGCTGGTCGTTCCGAAGGATGAGCTGTTTAAAAAACTGTATCAAACGTTAGAGGAACATGGCGGAATTAACGTACGTTTGCTCGACTATACCCATGAGCATCGGTATGAAGAAAAGTACTTCTTTGGTGACTACGAAGGCGAATTTCTCCCTTATGCGATGGATGTGGACATTACTTCGCGTATTTACAAGCTGGGTTTTGTACATGAGCGTCGCAGCAGCGGGGTGGAAAAGCTGCATTTGATGGGCGGCTTCCATCTGGAGGATCTGATGGTTTACCGCAACGGCAAAACGTATTATGAGACATATACTGCGAATGGTTTCGTGTTTCACGGAATCGACGTGGACCGGTTGCCGGAATTGCGGTAGCCACATATTAATCCTACTTTAATGATGGAAGGAAGCAACGATTCTTATGAAGCAGCGTAAATTTAACGTTCTCCTATTGCTGTTCGGCTTGCTGGGCGCTGTAGTAGGCTTCATCTTGGGAGAGCTTATTCTTCACAAATTGATAGGGCACTGGCCGCATATCGTCGTGATCGGGCTGTATTTTGGCATCATGGCACTGTGTATTGGCCTAGGTTGTCTGATCGGCGAACTAATTTCGCCACAGTTAAATGGACATTCATGGCGGCAGCGCTACTCCGGGTTATCCTGGAAGTTACTGGTGCCTGCTACGCTAGTGATGTTGTTCGTGGCAGGTCTGCTATTGGAGTTGGGCTATCAGGTTAATCCTGAAGGGCGCAAGAGCGTACAGGACCTCGTGCTTGTGATTGATAATTCCGGGAGTATGCAGCAAACAGATCCTGATAATGAACGCCTAACGGCTGCTAAGAGTCTAATTGGCCAAATGGATGGAGACAAGAGGGTAGCCATTGTTTCATTTGATTCTACTGCCCAGTTGGTTCAGCCGTTTACTCCAATTCGCACAGATGCAGAGAAGCAAGCGGTTTATTCCAAAATCGATAGCATGCAGACTATAATGTCAGGCGGTACAGAGATCGGACTTGCTTTGGATGAGACGATCAAGGAGATTGAAACCCAAGGCAATGCAGAAAAAGGTTCTCTCGTTATTATGCTCTCTGACGGCTTTAGCGAGCTGGATACCCAGACGGCATTGGCTCCTTATATCGCCCGCCAGATTCCGATCAATACGATCGGGCTGAAGCTGGCAGAGTCGGATGGTATAGCCTTATTGCAAAATATTGCTGACCTGACAGGCGGAACTTATTCTAATGTAGCTAATGCCCAAGGACTTACTCAGGCGTTCGGTAAAATATATAACAAAATCGGTGATCGCACACTGGTAACGGAGCGGACAGGTGAGTATGCCGACAGTCTGTATTTTGCCATTTATCGCGTAACGGCTCTGGTCATTATCGGCGTTCTATTAGGATTAGCTCTTGGGCTGATGTTTGATAACCGTTTTCTCGCGCGGAATTTTGCGATTGGAGGAGTCCCGGCAGGCTTGCTCGCTGGCTTTATTTTGGAAAAGGGATTATCTGGCTCGCCTATAGGCGACTTGATGATTCGTTTGGTGGCAGCGCTCGTACTGGCAGCCCTTATCGCTGTCTTTTCGCTTGTTCTACCGATTGCGGAAAATACTCGCCGATCTTCCGGTGGAGGAAGTCAGGGTGCGCCGTCAGGACGCCGGAGAGGGGCACCGGAAGCCCCAACGCGCAATCGACGCAGCAGTGGATTTTAGAACGGGAGGCTGGAACTTATGCAGTATAGGGAAGCACAGCCCGGTGATCCTGTTATTTCGGAGCTGAGCCACAAAATTGACGACAACCGGGTTGTGTTACGCTGGCAGTGGCCTGAGGGCGCAGCCGTGGTATATATTGCGAAACAATCAGCCGATGCAGGTGTGAATGGGCAAAATGAGGGTGAAGTTTTACCGCCTTTTTCAAGCCTAAAACTTTTTACACGCGAGGAGTATAAGGCTGCTGGCAGCTATCGTGACCGAATTGAAGGCATTGGACGCGTACGGTATACCGTGTATCCGGCTGTTCGGGAGGATGGAGATACTTACGTGATCTGTCAGCAAGATGGAGCCAACCAACTGGAGTTGAGTACAGGGAGGGCTAAAATCAGATATGCGGTTCACCATAAAAAAAGCTGGTTTCGCAGCCGCAAAACCGTCCAGATTCAGGTGACAGCCGAAGTTCCTGTCCCGCAGGAGGCGCTTTGCTACGTGAAGAAGCGCGGGGGCTATCCCGCAGACCGGGACGATGGAACCTTGTATCCATTCACGGCACCCTTTGCCGCGGGACGGAATGTTTTACCCGCTGTTGAAGTGGGGGGAGATGAATATGTGCGGCTGTTTTTTACAGACGGCCAGAAATATGGCACGGTATATGAATTAGTTCCTGAATGAAAGGAGGCCGCAACCGATGAGTTTTCTTAGTAATTTATTCAGAAGAAAGCCACAGGCAGCGCCAAGGCCGTTATTTTATGATATTGTGTGCCCTTATTGCTTTAGTAAATTTTCCCCGGAGGACGTGGTATTCCGTGCTTCTCATCACCGTGAAGATGACGAGGACTACGCTTTAGGTGAAGATGAGCTGTTGAACAAATATCGGGAGCGTTTTGGCTTGGACAGTGTGCATGATATGGAGGCGATTTTGCACCCCCATGATGTCCCTGAGGAACATCGATTGTATTCTGATCATGTACTGACAGGACTGACGGACCGTTATAGCGAGCTGACGCGTCACCGACTGTGCCCGCACTGCCATAACGAGCTGCCCGTGACCGCGGGTAAGGTGCCTAGCAATATCATTTCCATTATTGGAGCTTCGCAGGCGGGGAAATCTGTCTATATGACCTCCCTGATTCACACGTTGCAGCATGTTACAGCCGATCATTTTGACGCGGCTTGCATGCCGCTCAATGCAGAGATCAGCCGAAAGTTCCGCACTATGTATGAGGAACCCCTATTTGAACGAGGCGATCTGCTTACATCGACACAAAAAGAAAAGATGCAGGAGCCTTTTATCTTCCAGTTTGTATTTAAGGATGAGGAAAAGCCGCCACTGACGCTGGTATTTTTTGATGTCGCCGGTGAGGGAATGGTAGATCAGGACTATCTGGGATTGCATGGACAGCATATTAAGAATTCAGCAGGTATTCTCTTTATGGTCGATCCACTGCAAATTCGCTCTATTCGGGAGCGCATTAAGATTAATCTTGGCGATAAGCCGGGTGAATGGGTCTCGCAATATGATGAACCGCGTGATGTCGTACTTACGATGTTCGGTGATTTTATCGCTTATCAGGAAAAAGGGAAAACGGACATTCCGACCGCTGTCGTCCTGACCAAAAGTGATATGCTTACTGCATTGGCAGATGAAGAAGGCACATACATCAAGACGAATAGCAATATTTTTAATCCGATGGAGCATCGCAAATATATGGATTTGGATGAGTTCGCTAACATTGATGGCGAAGTTCGACGCTTCATCGAAAAGGTGGATAAGCCGTTCAAGGGCACGATGGATGTATATTTTACGGATACGGCCTATTTCGCGGTTTCCGCGCTGGGTAGCAATCCAGTGGAGCAAAAGCTGCAAGGATTGGTTAGTCCGATCCGTGTGGATGAGCCATTCATTTGGCTACTTTACAAGTTGAAGTACATTGAGGGGAGAGAATCACAGTGAGTTATTCTACCTCTCATTTGATACAACAGCAGATGTACACACGGGAACGGCGTGGAATTTTCCGTTCTACGGAAGGCTTCGATACAGTGGCTAATTCCAAAGGATTGGATGCTTCTTTTATTAAAAAGGTGCTCCATCCCTTATGTGTATATGATGCGCCTGCTGCCTTGACGGCGCGTGGCGAGAAGCAGGAAAGCGTCTATCCAGAAGCCATGCATCTGGTACGGACGGAGTCTGGGGATGTAGTGCTTGGCCGCAGTATTTATAAGGCTGCGGATTTTACTGGGCTGCGGAGCGCCTTTTTCACGCACAACTATGTGATTCCAGCCGGACATGGTGAATCTCCGTCTGACTATAAGCAGTGGCTGAACACATCCTTTGTTGATACCTATGATATTGAGCAGGGAACGGATTTACCGGAATTGGAGCGTCTACCGGGTGGAAGTGTATTTCCAGCTGTTGACCCGTCTACAGTGCTGGCTCAATTGCAGCTGAGCGAAGAAGTGTTCAAACAGCTTTTATACGCAGTCATGATGTCCGCAGCGGGTCGCAAAAAGGTATATGTAGCGCTGAATGTTCCTGTAGAAGCAGTCGGATCTTCAGCCAAGCAGCTACTGGGTGTGCTGTATGCGGCACTGCCTTATGCATTTCGGAACAGACTCGGATTTCTTACATATGCACAGGAACCGAACAGCAGAAAAGGCATTCACTTGATGTTCGTTGAGCCTTTTAGTTTGCGTCCTGGTGATCGGAATGTGGAAAAGGACTTTGTATTTGACCTGTCTAACCATAGTCGAATACTTAATGTAGATGCAGAGCAGGTGAGACAGCCGTATTTTGACTGGATTGTCCGTACGTTGCTGAATGGTGAGACGCCGGATGATTTCTTCAAATTTGCCGAGCAAATGCTGACAGGTATGGAGGCAGGGCGTGATTTGACGCCATCCAGCTATCATGAGCTCATTACGTTGTACAGAATTGAGCAGGGAGAGCGGGCATTATACAACGAACAACGAATCGCTGTATTACGAAGCTTGACTGATTATTTATCGCCACCCGATTCGCTGCCACGTAAAATGAGGCTGAATGATCTGTTTCTATCGTTTTTTGATCATGAATTTGATCGGGTGAAGGATGGATATATTCCAGATGTAGGTCTAGTCGATAGTTTCAAGGACTATTATAAAGTTCATGCACGCAGCAGCGAAAATCGGTTGGTGGAATATTTAATCCGTTCGCTAAACAATGCTTATACTGCCAGAAATACGGAAGCAGTCACGTATATTTACCATACGATTGAGGAGAATCCGTCATTAGGCAAGGCATATTTTACGAAAGTGCTGGGTAATCCGGCGCTTACAAAAATGCTGTTCATTCCCTACATGGACAGTCAGATGAAAAGAACACCGGATGCCAAGGGGCTGCTGGCCGTTGTGCACGAATGGGGCAGTCGGTATATCGAAGTGTCGGCGAATGCCGATTTTCAGCTTTTGGCAGAATCTGCATTGATGGGCAGACTGCGTGCCGAAAGAAAACCAGTAGAGGCTGTGGCTGCCATTCACCAACGCTTGCGTCAATGGGACAGCAGCTCTGCTGTAGGCAAACTGTCCCCGCTGGAGCAATCTGGATTGACAGAGCGCCTGCAGGAAGCGTCGGATCGGTATTTACTTACCGAAGTAGAGCTAAAAGAAATATCACCCGATCAGGTCGTACAGATTCCATTTTTTACACGTCCCGATTTGGTGCAGTGGGTTGGAAAGCTGCCTGCTCCCCTCAAGGGACAAGCAGTGCGATTGATTGCGGCTTACGATTGGTTTAATACGGAGGAACCGGAACCGTCGGTGCTGGACGGCCTGGAGCCTGGCGAAGTAGAAAAGGTACAGGATTGGGCTTATGGCTGGCTGCCCCAGCAGCTTGCGGAAGGCCATTTTGCCCGTCTGTTGCCTGCATTCTATCGTTCTGACGGGCCGGGAGAAGGAATATTGGACTTCGCTCGTCTGGTCAGTTCGATCCGCAAATGGGCGAAGGATAACGATACGATGTACCGCTTTATCCGATGGTCGGAAGAACACCCCGAGTTTGCTACGCCACGTGGCGGTTTCGAACCGTCGTATCGACGTGCGCTACTTCTATTCTTCCAAAAGGAAGGACGAGAGGGACTGCATAAAAAAACGCTGTGGCGTCAATATTTCGAACCTGCAAAGCCTGCTTTTAAAAATTTCTATTTGGCAGCAAAGCGGGAGACGGACACGCCGTTGATCAAAACACTTCGTCGTTTTCGTAAAGGTGGGGTGATTTCCGGGATCGTGCTGATTGTCATTATAGGTACGCTCGGCGGCCTGAAAGCAACCGGGGTGATCGGATCTGGTGACACACCTGCGCCTGTTGCTGCTCCGAAGCCTGTACAACAGCCTGTTGAGCCTACAGTGCCCGTAAAAGAGGAGCCTACGGCGATAGTGACACATGTGCCTAATACCAAGTCCACTACGAAAATGGTCAAGCTGTTGTTTGCGTTTCAGACATCGACAGAGCAGGCAGAATTTAAGCCGAAGAAGCTCGTCATTGTCGGGGCGGACCAACAGGAGCACTTATACGAAAATTTTACGCTTGCTGAACAGAACGACAAGGAAGCAGCCAGTAATGCGAACAATGATCCATCCGGTGACGTAATCACTGGGAGCGCCACTACAAAAAGTACGACAGCAGATGGACAATCCACGGACAGTGGTTCAACAGCTCGTGGTAGTACATCCAGTGGAACAAGCGGCGATCAGTCTGGAGCAGTGACAGGCAACACGGACGGAGGCTCGACTTCGGAGATTTCTACTGAGGGTAGTGGTATAGCAGCCGATAAAACCATAGGCAGCACGTCCGGTGATGGTACAGAGACAAAGGAGTACGATCTAAAGAAGTATCCTTATCGTACGCTGTTGACCATTTGGCAAAGGCTGGAGCTGAACGATGCTAGCACGGTTACCGTTGATGGAGAAGAATACCCGCTGGTTCAAGTGAAGAGTGCAGACTAAGCAACTATAAAACAGAAATAAAGTAAAAGACGAGCTTCCTTCAAGGCTCGTCTTTTACTATACATAAATTTCCATAAAGAATGAATTCGTAATTTGAAATTCATCTTATCTAGTAAAGCATTATTTTACGAAAGTATTGACACCAAGTAGGCAGCTGATTAAAATTAGTTGGAATTCAAACTATTAAATTTAGATGGATATGGAGGTTCGTAGTGAGATGGGAAGTGAGGTGTATCCCGTTTGTCTTCCTTGTGAGGAAGAGAGCACGATGTATTTAATTAAATGGATTTTCACTACTGTCCGGCGCGAAATTGAAACGGCACTGCGCCCTTTGGGACTCACCTCCCCACAATCGCAGACGCTCTATATACTGGCGGTCTCGCCTGGAGTCACCAATACGGATTTGGAAAGGCTATTGCTTATTGATAAATCAAGCGTTACCAGCCTGGTTAACGGGATCGTTAAGAAAAATTGGGCAATACGCAAAAGTCACCCGGAAGATGCACGAATGAAGCAAATCTATTTGACTGAGGAAGGCTTAGAGATTCACAAAGTAGCTGAACGTACTATTGTGGCAATTAAAAGCTCGGTAGGTGAAACATTATCTGTAGGAGAATCGGAGACGCTGCGCGGCCTGCTTAAAAAAATTCTCCGCGACTACCACCCTGAGGACACCCGCGTTTGAGCGGATATATAGAGAATTTGCCCGGATAGGGGTATCAAAAACAGTGAAATATGATCTTAGATAAGAGGTTTACAGGAGAGGGAGACAACCAAATGATAAATGAACAAACTTATCCCAATGCGGATAAGCTTATGCGAGTGCTAGCTTTCACACTTGTTTTTTCAGTGATGAACGCGTTTATGTTTAATGTCGTTATGCCTGTGATTCGAGAGGAGTTTCATATTAGTGCTTCCGATGTAAGTTGGTTGCTGACTGGCTATATGATCGTGTATGCAGTTGGCTCGGTGACCTACGGCAAATTGGCAGATAAATATCGTCTTAAGGATTTGCTGACGTTTGGGATTATCTTTTTTGCACTGGGTTCGCTTATTGGACTGTTGGCCAATCAATTTTGGATGCTCATTGTAGCTCGTTTGCTTCAGGCTGCAGGGGCTGCTGTTATTCCGGCAACTGCTATGATCGTCCCAGTCCGTTATTTCTCGGCTGAAAAAAGGGGACGTGCTTTAGGCGTCACAGCAATCGGCTTGGCGTTAGGTACTGCACTGGCTCCGATTATTTCCGGTTTGATCACAGGCTTTGCAAGCTGGCGTTTTTTGTTCGTCATTTCCATGCTGCCACTGATCGCATTGCCGTTCTTCCGCAAATATTTGGACGATCAGCGTGGAGAGGATCAGAAGTTCGATTTTCTTGGTGGATTATTACTGGGTGGAACAGTAGCCTTCTTATTACTTTCGATTTCGCAAACCAATATGATGTTTTTTCTGGTAGGTGTGGTGTTATTCGCACTGTTTATATGGCGCATTAACACTGCGCATGATCCATTCATCCAGCCGAAGCTGTTCCGTAACAAGCAATATTCATACGGGCTCCTTATCGCTTTTTTAGGGACGGGGATTAGCTTTGGATTGCCGTACTTGGCGCCGCAGTTTCTGAACAGTCTCAATCAGCTCACGCCGGCAATAATTGGACTGGTTATGTTTCCGGCTGCTATTGCTTCGGCTCTATTGGGTAAAAGAGGAGGGCGTTTGGCGGATAGCAAAGGAAATTCGTTTCTCGTCTATACAGCTGTATCGCTTTTGTTTATCTGTTTTATCAGCTTGTCTACATTTGTGGGTGCCTCTCCGTATCTGATTTTATTTTTGCTTATTTTCGGAAACGTAGGTCAGACCTTCATGCAAATTGCCATGTCCAACACGATTTCTCGTACCTTGTCGAAAGACCAGATTGGTGTTGGAATGGGGCTGCTATCTCTGCTGAATTTCATTGCCGGGGCGATCACGACAAGTATTTTGGGCAAAACGCTGGATAGTTCGTCGTCCTTTCATTTGAATCCTGTCGTATCTAATGTGCAGGTATTCAATTTTAGCAATATTTTTACGGTGCTTGCACTGATTGCGCTTGTGACGATGGGACTTTATGCGTTGCAATTCCGAAGGGGTTCACGCCGTAATACGCCTGCTGTTGAGCAAGGATAAACATTTGATGTAAACTCATGCCAAAACAAGGGTATAATATAGAAGGAAAAGTTCATTATGGAAGGACGGAGTGTCCGGCATGACAAGAAACCTTCAATATGTACCCTATGGTTATGAGCCTCCGATCGAGACGCATAAAGGGACCATGGTCTACTATGATACGTTCGAGCAGATTACAGCCAGAGAGCTGGAGCTTTTTGCCGAAACGGGGGCTGCATTATCTTTTACAAAGCTGGTGTTGTATCCGCTACATGAAGAAACCGTCAGAAGAATGTGGAAGCAGCCGGTACGTTCGTATTACAAGCGGGTGGACGAGCTGGGAGAGTGGCAACGGGAGCAAGCTTTGAGTGCTGTTGTGATTGAGAACTGGGAAGGTAAGCGTAAAAAGTATACGCCGATTGAAGCAGCCATCCGTTTTTTGGCGGAAAAGTATACGACCCCACTTTTTTTGTACATGAGTCCTGAAACTGCAAATTTGTGCGCTTCCTATGCATCATTTGGAGAATGGATTAGAAATGTCAGATTGGTGCTTTCGAGCGAACCCCAGGAACTTCATCATAAGCTTGCACAGTACCGTAATCGCTGGAACACGGTCGAAGAAGCGACAAACCGTGACTCTAAGGTTGACAAAGCGGAGCATGAATTATAGAATAGAACTAATCGTAAAAATTACTATTGTAATTGTATACCATGTATTCCAATTAAGGAGGAAGAGAAATGCGCGTAATTGTTACCTTGGCATGCACCGAATCCGGTGATCGCAACTATACAACAACCAAGAACAAAAGAAATCATCCGGAGCGTCTTGAAATGAAAAAATACTCTCCGCGTCTGAAAAAGTACACGATCCATCGTGAAACTAGATAATTTGAGGTTTGCTGCATAGCAACCTGAATGATTCTGCTTCCTGAGCGAAGCCTGTTAAGTTTGCAAAAGCCTGCGTTATGGAACCGGCGAAAACTTGAATTAGTCCAGTGGACAGAGCGTCCAAAGTTAAAGCTTGCACCTAAGAAAACGGCTTTTTTTCAAGGCTGTATGTTAGATGCCAAGCTACATGGTACGCTTTGCCTTTTGAATCGAAAGCACGTGGCTACCGAGTTCTCCTGTGCTGGTGTCAGCATTTGGGACGAGCCGGAGGACCATTCACTATATGCTTATATAACGATGAAGGCTGACGAAAGATCCGGAGCGTTCGTGCAATGGGCGATGCGTATATGCGGCATCGTTTGCTTGTCGTTTACGAGCTTGAGCGCAAACGTTATGATCTGTCGTCTTTTTTTCTGGGACATAACCGTTTCTTTTGCCAACTGATGGAGTATTGCGCCAGTACGTTTGAGTTTGAAACTAAAACTACATGAAAGATTAGGTGAAACTAATGAAAAAAGATATTCATCCAACATTGAACAAAGTTATCTTTTTGGACCCTAGCTGTGGATTTACTTTCCTGAGTGCTTCCACTAAATATTCGCAAGAAACGATGGAATGGGAAGATGGCAACACATACCCAGTTATCCGTGTAGATACTAGCTCCGCTTCCCACCCGTTCTTCACTGGTAAACAAAGAAACGTGGATATCGGTGGCCGTGTGGATCGCTTTAACAAAAAATATAACCTTAAGTAAGACTCGTCGAGAGCTAGGTTTACGGATTATGCCAATAATTCGTAAACCTAGCTTTTTTATTTTTTACGGATAGTTACATCCGAAACAACGCGAATAACAAATGTATTTTCAAGTCTCGAATTTAACACTCTTCTGTAACAGTCCATGAAGCTGCTGCTTTTTAATGCTAAATGAAGATGAACAATAGTCGACGAGGGTTATGATGAAAAAAAGATACGAATATAACGTTTTAAGATATTCAGTAGCGGCATTGCTAATCTTGGTAACTAATCATTTTAAAACGTAATTCTATACTTCGCATAGGCTGTCTTAATTTAAAAATAATCGCAGGTATCTAGCCTGCGATTATTTTTTTTTAGCACAAGAGTCGCGATTAAGGGAGGGTTCCGATAAATCATTTGCGGAAATAAGTTATTTGAAGGATATAGTTAGAGACTTGATACAACTAGGCATCATTATAGATAAGCTTTTGTTCAGAATTGGTTCAGTGGTTTCATGTATATTAATTGAAAACGACATAAATCACTTATTTTCGACAAATATATGAATAAAAGATTAATATAAACACATTTTTATCGGTAAATACAGTGAATAAGCTTTATTATCTTTGAATTATGTAGAAACATTTCGAAGATCGAATAGGGTCGTTTGACTCAAAAGTAAATTAGGAGGTAGAACCATTGAAAGTTTATTCACTTAAGTGGGCAGCCGCTCTTGTTGCTCTTCAGGCGGCGTTTGGTACTTCTGCTTACGCTGCAACGCCTACCAATAATTTGTTTTCAGATACATCCTATGTGACGAGTGATAAAATGGCGGCCATCCAAGAAGCTGTACGCCAAGGGCTTTTATCGGGAGATCCTCATGGAACTTTTCGCCCTGCAGCAACATTAACTCGTCAGGAACTCGCAGTATTATTGGTCAGAGCTTTAAAATTGGACCCTATTTCGAGTTCTTCTACTTTTAAAGATGTGCAAAGTAAACAATTTGCTGCCCCATATATAGAAGCCGCACAAAAAGCCGGGTTTCTATCCGGGGATGGATTAGGAAACTTCCGTCCGAACGATCCTGTTACACGTGAAGAGCTGGCAGCTGTGTTTGTTCGTGCAGTCGGAGGGGTTAATGCAGAGGGCGGATCAAGCATTTTACCCAAAGATCAGTCCTTGGTAAGCCAATGGGCAGCTGGATCGGTAGATACAGCACTTCGCCTGGGTTTAATTGACATTCATGACAGCAAGCTCAATCCCACCGGTGAAGTAAAAAGGGAGGATATTGCTCCTTTCCTGCTGGATATTTTCAAATCTCAAGAGCAAACAGCTACGATCAATAGCATTGATGGGGACATTGTAACAATCGATAATGTTCCTTATTTAATAGAGGGGAATTTGAAAGAGTTAATCGGAAACTCCAATAAAGATGCGCTAAAAGGAGCTAAATTAAAGTTTAATTCGCGCAATCGTAATGTGGACGGGCTGCAACAATTAGAAATCGTGCAAAAAGATGTTGTGTTAAACACCAATGGTCTACCGGAAAGCAGCCTGCTTCGAATTTTAGGTGATGGTGTTCAGATTAAAGGGGATATCAAAGGAGTAATCGAGCTTAATGACGGTGTTTCTAATATCCAGCTGAATGGAAACGTAAACCATCTTAATGTGAATTCCGGCAATGGTATTTCTATTAAAGGAACCGGAACAATCGGGGAGCTTCAAGTTGCCAACGCAAACGCTAAAGTGACATTGAACCCGAATTTTAAAGTTGAAATGATTAAGCTGCCTAAAGATGCATCCGTTTCACAAGTTATCCAAAATTACAGCGAAGTACAAAAGCAGATTGGACAAATTCAGTCCGCTGACGGAACGGTTCAAGAACCGACTACAGTTACGTCGAGCAGCGTGACATTTTCCTCCGGAGGTGGAACTTCAACAAAATCAGTGACTAACCATGCGCCAGGCGTTACTACCGGGTTTACTGATATTACGTTAAATGCAGCAGATGAGCCTAAAGAGATTAATTTGGCAAATAGTTTTACCGATGCTGATGGAGACACGCTGACCTACACAGCAGAAACTTCAGCCACAAACGTAGCGACGGTATCAGTGAATGGAAGTCAGCTGACTCTCACGCCGATGAACGCCGGAACAGCCACGATCACGGTTACGGCGAACGACGGCAAGGGCGGGACCATAAACAGCCAGTTCAACGTAACGGTTACGCCTATGATTCCGGAAGCCGTGAACCATGCGCCGACGGTGGAAACGTCGATCAGCAATGTGACGACAGGAGCCGCGGATGGAGTTAAGACGGTGAGCCTTGCGAGTGTGTTTGCAGATGAAGACAGCGACGCGCTGACGTACACAGCAACCTCGACGGATACGGGCGTGGCGACAGTAGCGGTAAACGGAAGCGACCTGAAAATTACGCCAGTGAACGCCGGAACAGCCACGATCACGGTTACGGCGAACGACGGCAAAGGCGGGACAATAAACAGCCAGTTCAACGTGACGATCACGCCGGTGATCCCGGAAGCCGTGAACCATGCGCCGACGGTGGAAACGTCGATCAGCAATGTGACGACAGGAGCCGCGGATGGAGTTAAGACGGTGAGCCTTGCGAGTGTGTTTGCAGATGAAGACAGCGACGCGCTGACATACACCGCAACCTCGACGGATACGGGCGTGGCAACAGCAGCAGTAAACGGAAGCGAGCTGAAAATTACGCCAGTGAACGCGGGTACGGTCACGATTACGGTAACGGCAGATGACGGAAACGGGGGTACAGTGGATACGAATTTCACTCTAACGGTGACCCCTTCACCTGCTGCTAATCACGCTCCTGTTGTTCAAAGCACGATTAATGATGTTTCTACAGAAGCAGGTGCTGTGGACACAACTATTGGACTTGCTTCAACTTTTGCAGATGAAGATTTGGACTTACTGACGTATTCCGCTGATTCATCGGACCCTAGCGTAGCAACGGTTTCCGTTACAGGCGACCAACTGAGAATTACTCCGCTTGCAGTGGGAAGTGCTACAGTCACAGTTACCGCAGATGATGGGAAGGGGGGAACCGTTCAAACGATCTTCCAAGTCACTGCTGGAGAAAAGAAGGGACTTTTCTTCTCCGAGTTGGCATGGGGGGAGAGCGACTCTATGATGCAAATTATTGAGCTTTATAATGCGGGTTCTGAGGAATTGGATGCTTCAAAAATTAGAATTGAACGCAGTGATAGTGGAAATTCGATCGAAATAAGTCAAGACGCTGGTGCTTTTATTCCAGGTGGAGCTACTTTCGTGATAGGAGATACCATGTATTTTGGTGATGCGCATGTAGATTACTTCACGGACATGGGATTTTATAACGATGATTCAGCACCTGTTACTTTATCGCTTTATTACGATAATCAGTTGATTGATACGGCAGTGTTTCAGCCTCATACCACTTTAGCTAGACAATCCGATGTTACCCATGGAAATGCAGACTACGAGGCAAGTGAATGGTTTGATGAAGGAACCGATTATACGGATAATATCGGCATCTTTAGTAGTGAGGCACCATAATGAATACAAAGAATAGAGGGAACATCATGAGTTCTAAACCTAATAAATGGCTGATTACATTAGCCTTGGCTGCACTTGTTGCTCCAACGGCTTTGCAGACGATTGCATCTGCTGCCAGCGGTGCATCAAACGGAGCAGCTCTGGCCAGTCTGCCTTTTAAAGACATCAATAATATTGCTTCAGAGCAAAAGACAAACATCCTGCGAGCCATTGAAGCTGGACTTCTGCATGGTGACCCATCTGGATCCTATCGGCCAACGGATTTGTTGACCCGTCAAGAAATGGCGGTTCTATTAACTCAAGCTCTGCAACTTTCTATTTCTAAAGCAGCAAGCAGCAGTTTCTCGGATGTAGACCCGAAAAGTTGGTCGAGTCCCTATATTGAGGCTGTACATCGTGCAGGACTCATGAATGGAGACGACGGCTCCAAATTCAGACCCAAAGCGGCAGTTACCAGAGAGGAGGCTGCGGTTCTGCTTATGCGGGCCGCCGGGCTTCCTATTACAGCTGACGCCACGGAGTCTGCTAAACTTACTGATTGGAATCGGGTCAGTCCGTGGGCACGGCCATACGTTAATACGGCTTTACAGTCGGGCTCCATGAAGACGGATCAGTCCGGTTTCAAACCTAAATCGTCCGTTCAGCGCCAAGATATAGCCCAGTATATGATGTCTACCTTTTTCCCTAAGGACCATGTAGTCCAACTCCAAAAAGTAGAGGATGGAAAGGCCTGGATTAACGGGATTGAATATAAACTCTCGGATTCAGTTAAAGGAATCCTGCAAACCTCTAACCAAGAGATTCTCAAAGGAGCAGATATTCAATTTGTAGCATCACAGCGGACCATTGAATCGATCACCAAACTGGTCATCCATGCGAGCGGGCAAGCTCCGATAGGGCAAGCTTCCGAATTCAGCGGCAATCTTGTATTAGATGGTCATAACTCCTCGATTGACGGAGATTTAACTATTGACGGTGATTACATTTCGGTTATGAATTTGAATGTCAAAAATAGTTTTACAGTTACGTCAAGCCTTGAACATGATTTCTATGCCTCTAAATTTACGGTACAAGGAAAAACATATATTCAGGGCGGTGACCAGAACACCGTATTGTTTAACACATCTGAGCTGCAGGATGTCGAGGTATCCAAACAGGATGTCCACGTAGTCATTCAAGGAAATTCGACGGTGGATCAAATGTCGTTGATTTCCAATGCAACGATTGAAAATGATTCATCCTCAACGATACAGCAGTTGAATGTTCTTACCGGTGCCAAGCAAGTAGAGTTGCAGGGGATTATTAAGCAACTGTCGGTCAACAGTGATCAGCCCGTAGCTCTGACAGGCCAGGCCTCCATTAATACATTGGCTGTGAACAGTTCCTCTCCGATCAGTCTGGAGGTAGCTGGAACTATTTCAAATTTACAAGTAAATAACTCTGCTGCAAATATTAGTGTAAGCTCCTCCAGCCAAGTCACGAATACTTCATTTGCAGTAGGTGTGTCTTCTTCGACGGTATCAGGAGTCACTGGAGTCACTACAACTTCTTCTGGTAGCTCGCGTTCTACGGTTGTGACCAATACAGCACCGAAGTTAGTGACCAAATATGACGATCAAGCCGTAACGGTGGGCGATTCTGAACTTCAGATTGACTTACTTGGTCATTTTACGGACGAGGAGCAGTCCGAGCTCAAATATACGGCAGTGTCGTCTAGTACAAAAATCAGTACAGTCCGAGTAGAGGGAACAAACCTGTTTATCAAGGCTGTTGGCAAAGGGACTGCGACCATTACGATCGCCGCAGATGACCAGGCCGGGAAAAAAGCGGGAACGAATTTCAAGGTCCGTGTCAATGAATCTCCTGTTTCATTGAGTATCCCCGATCAAAACGAACAGTTGGGGAGCGGCGACGTAACCTTATCTTTAGGATCGTTTTTTACGGATTCTGAAAATGATCCTATGACTTATGAGGTTGCGATCGATGATCCTTCCATTGCTACCTTTACCCTGACGGGTGATCAATTGGTATTAACTCCGGCAGCTGTAGGACATGCCCAAGTTACCGTCAAGGCATCCGATGGTCGGGGAGGCAGCGCAAGCCAGTCGTTTCAATTGGTTGTAACTGCAGTACCTAATCAAAATCCGGTTGTAAATCAGAAGCCGGGCAACCAAACGCTCACTGTGGGCGATGCGGACTACATCCTGGATTTATCTCCGGTGTTCCTTGATTCGGACAGCAATCCGCTAACCATCTCGGCAGAATCCTCGGATCTATCCATTGCGACGGTCTCCGTTAATGGAAACCAGGCCACAGTTCATGCGGTTTCCTCAGGAACAGTAAACATCCAGCTAAAAGCGGGAAATGGCCTTGGAGGCGAGGTTAAGACCGATTTTGATATTACCGTTAATGAACCTCCGGTATCCTTGCGAATTCCGGATCAGACGAAACAAATCAATTCAGACGACATTCAATTATCTTTAAACGACTTCTTTACCGACCATGAGAAGGTTTCATTGTCATACAGCATTGATATTTCCGATTCTTCGGTTGCGACTGCAGTGCTAAATGGGGACACGCTTACCATTACACCGTTAAAAATTGGCAGCACATCAGTATCTGTTAAGGCATCTGATGGCCATGGAGGTAGCACAAGCCAGTCGTTTCAAATGGAAGTAACTGCTGTATCTAACCAAAATCCGGTTATAGACCAGAAGCCGGGTAATCAGACACTGAATCTAGGCGATGTGGATTATATCCTGGATTTATCTTCGGTATTCCACGATCCCGATGGCGACCCTGTGGACGTTTTGGCAGAATCTTCGGATTCGTCAGTTGCTGTTGTATCCGTTAACGGATACATAGCCACAGTCCATGCAGTTTCCTCAGGATCAGCAACGATTCAGCTTAAAGCAAAAGATGACCGCGGGGGCGAGGTCACTACTGATTTTGATGTTACCGTCAATGAATCCCCGATTTCCACAGGGATTCCGGAACAGATGAAGGAAATAAATACAGGCGATATTCAATTGTCCTTAAATGATTTCTTTTCCAGTCCTGATAGCGATGTTTTAACTTACGATGTTCATAGCATTTCTGACCCGACTGTTGTGACGGCTGCCGTTTATGGAGATATGCTTACTCTTACACCGTTAACGATCGGTAGTACATCGGTATCGATCAAAGCAACAGATAGCTGGGGAGGGAAAATGATCGAAACTTTCAAAACCACCGTCACGGCTGGAACTCCACAGAATCAGTATCCAGTAGAAACTAAACCTGCGGACCAGTCGCTTACTGTAGGTGGTGCGGTCTACTCACTCGATTTAGGTTCCGTTTTTACTGATCCTGATGGGGATACGTTGACCTTTAAGGCAACCTCTTCTGATCCGTCCGTTGCTTCGGCGGAAATCACTGGAGCTCAATTGGAAATTCAGGCACTAAGTGCAGGGACGACAATCATAGAAATCAAGGCTATGGATGGCCGTGGAGGGGAAACTTCAAGCACCTTCCAAGTCAGTGTCCAATCATCCGGTTCGTCTAACCCATCTTCTAATCAGCCGCCTCAAGTAGATGCGACCATTTATGAACAAGTGTTGACTGCAGGAGTTACGAATGCAAGAAGCTACGACCTATCTCAATTGTTCAGTGATGCTGACGGGGATGCCCTGACGTTTACTTCTACTGTTGAATCAACCGGTATGGTAAATGCAGAGGTTAACGGATCAACGTTGACTCTTACTCCGGGTAATCAGACAGGAAGTACCAAGGTAACGATTACTGCGAATGACGGGCATGGCGGAACAGCCACCTATAATTTTCAGGTAACGAATGCTCCTCTGGCGACGAATGGAATTGTTCAAATCCGAACCAAGCAAGGGGTCAAAGATCCGATTACTTATGACATGTCAACAGTGTTCCCGGGTGAAACTTCATTTAAAATCTATTCGGGTACGGCAGATTCCACCTTTACTGGGCCAATCCCTCTTAATGGGACGGTTTGGACATGGAACGGGGATATTTTTCAATACTTCTGGGTAATCGGGGCGAACGGATCTGCCGCTGTATTCCAAGTGACCTCAAATCCTCAAGGACCGGAGGATCTATATTTTTCCCAGTATCTATCTGTGGATAAAACCCGTACTGCTATTGAGCTGTTTTACAATCCGGTAGGAGATACTTCTAAACCTATAGAAAATGCAGGATACTCACTTGAGATTCATCAATACAATTTAGCTACAAATACTCCCAAGGTGTGGAGCCAGCCTATTAATTCGTTTTGGAAAGGCATGCCTTATATATATATCGATTCCATCTTTTATGACTTTTTCGACATTGTTCCTGCGACATACTATAATGATGAATTGATGTTACTAGAAACGAATACCAATGTAACGACAGGCTATGTCCTGAAAAAGAACGGTGTAACGATCGACGTCTTAGGTGATCCTAACGGAAAAGCGCAATTTATGCCGAATAATGGGACTATTATCCGAAAATCGGGGATTAAGTCCGGTTCCACCTCTTATAATCTTTCAGGGGAATGGAATTCTTTTCCAACCGGAACGCTTCAATATTTTAGTCATCATACTCCATAACATTTTGTTGAATTAACGGGAAGCCCTCCAGCGCTAATGGTACTTGGGCCGAAGGGCCCCGGGAGAGTAGGATGTCGCCAAGCAATTAATGTATAACTCTGCATAGTCATACTCAAGCTGTCGAGACATTCTCGACAGCTTTTTTTATTCCCAATTTTCAACATGGCATCCTATAAGGTACATACTGCTTATATGCAAATTTATGATAGTTACGAAAAAAAGGCCGTTCCCTGACTTTTAAAAGTCAAAGGAACAGCCTTATTAATTTCGTAGACATACCAAAGGAAATTTTCATCATTACGAGCCGAATATGTCGATTACAGCGACACGAAGCACTGTTCCCATTGATCGGTAATGGAGGCTTTGTCAAGCTGTTCTCCAATGAGTGTAACATATCCCTGGCTCACAGGAAGTGCAGTAGGCTGCCACTCCAAGTGATTTCCTGAAAATTGCAAAAGCATTGTACCTTCTTGAGGAAGCACGCAGTAACCTTTCGCACGAAGCAACGAGGAACCTAACCCGGTCAAAAGGTTTTCCAATCGTTGTTTTTCGAGTGGCTGAGGAGAATATTGATGCAGCGTTAGGCTCTCCAGACGGGAGAACGAATGAGGCTGCTTAGGATCGTGGTTATGACTGTGTGCCGCAATAACTTTGAAAGCCGTACTTCTGGAGACACTACTGGTGCTTCCGATACTTTTGACGGGAATGGAAACGGACGGTACACCTGCATCGGTGAACTGGACTTGTGCAGGTGCAGGTTGAAGTGTCTGTATGGGTTTCGCAGCAACGGATGCGGAGGCCAGAACAGGCTCTAGTAGTGGTTCAAGGTCAATCCGGCTATATTCAGTAGTTTGCAGCTTGGCCGTATCGTTGAGCTTGCGGATGCTCTTGACGACCTTCGTCACTTCACGGCTACTTGCTGCATCCGTCTTGTTCACCACAATAAAGTCTGCGGTGCGCAGTTGTCCGTGCAGGGTGCGAACCAGTTCTTTATCAGCCGTAAATCGGCTATTGTATTCATGGAACAGCTCAGCATCCACAACACTGATGCTGTGAACCAGATAAAGCCGATCTGCCAGTAGAGGGGAGCGAAGCTCCTCCAGTACTTGTTCGGGGTTGGCTACCCCGGTGGTTTCCATGAAGATCAGGTCTGGCTTCTGGCTGAGCAGGGTATGCAGAGCCCCTGCCAGCTCATTTCTTTTGCTGCAACAAATGCAGCCTTCTAGCAATCCTTCTACTGTTACGTCAGGCATTTCCTCTGAAATTATAGCGCTGTCTACATCATATTCACCCATTTCGTTCATTAAAACAGCAGCACGAAGGGGAATTTGGCGAGTATGGGCTAACAGGCGTAAAAGCAACGTTGTTTTGCCGCTTCCAAGAAAACCACTGATTAAAATAACAGGAACTTTGTTCATCATTTTCCCTCCTTGGTGGGTTTAGTGTACTGTGTTCAAGCGATCAAAGGTAGCTACCGAGTCTGCTTGGGTATAGACATAAGGGGATTCTGGCTGCTCGACAGCGGTTATTTTTTCGGATCGAATTTCAAGTACCGGAACGTTGCCCTTTTGTGTGGCATGCAGTGTTCCTTCAATGGTCACCCAGGTATCCTTGTCAAAGGACGGGGCCTTCTGGGATTGGACGATGATCCCGAATGGCATGGCATCGGCAGTACAGCACATGACGAGGAATCTTCCTACTGCAAATAGGCCTTTACCCGGCAGGTTGTCGTCTTTATAGACAAAGCCAGTCACCTGTACTTTTTTTCCTTCAAAAGCTTGTTTATATAACTCAATGGCGCCAATAGTTTCGGAGAAAACCTCCGGCTTGATCTGTATGATAGGTTGCTGATACAGGCGTTTCGCCAGCTCGGCGAATTCTACATTGTACTTGTCAGGCGGAACGAACAGCTTATCCAGCGTTTCCTGACTCCATTTTCCCTCTGGAGGGGGCGAAGTTGGGACAGAAGATGCAGTTGATAAAAGGGAGGAGGTGGATGCTTTTGTGGTCTGTATATCTGCTTTTCGTCGGATATCCGGATTGGGATACGTGAAGGACATGCCTTTTTTGGCGGCCATATCACTACCAAGTGCCTGATTGGGCAGCAGAGAACCGAACAGGAGCGGGATGAGCAGCATTCCATATACGAGTGTTTTTTTGAACCAGCTTTGCGGCAACGGATGCTCACAATCACATACATCCTCACCGTCCCGCTCTCCGATGATTCCGTGTAATGCCATCGCCAATGCGATGAACAAGAGTGGTACAGGACAGAGTAGGAGCAGCTTTTGCATATGGGGAGCTAGGTAGTAATGAAGTGCATTCGTACGGTTTAATGAGATAATGTACACAGCCAATCCGATTAGGAGCAAGGAGCGCATACCATATTGCCAGCGGATGCTAAAGGTTGAATTCACGGTTGTATTCACCTCCCCAATAACCATTCTGCAGCTATAGAACCCACGAGGACGAGTGAAACAATGAGCAAGCCCAGGATGGCGACAAATTTAGTGCGGAAGGTGCTTAGCAGCATGAGCGTGCCTTTGAAGTCTAACATCGGACCGAGTACAAGAAAGGCTGCCAGCGGACCTAGTGTAAAGGTGTGTGAAAAAGCAGTGGCTACAAAGGCATCGGAGGTGGAACATAGCGACAGTATGTAGGCAAAACCCATCATAAAGGCGTACGATCCGACCGTTCCGTTGCTTAACGAAAGCATCTCATCACGTGGGATGAAGGTTTGAATGCAGGCTGTTAATAATGCGCCGATAGTGAGATATTTACTCATGTCCAAAAACTCGTCACCAGCATGTACAAAAAAGCCCCGCCATGTGCGACTATGCCGATGAGTCTGATTGTTCTGCTTTTGCTGGTTAAAAGAGAGCAACGACCGTTTGAGCGGATGCACTCGCACAAAGGCATACACGATCAGCCCGATGATCGCGGAGACGGCAAAAGCCAAACCCATTCGAACGACAGTGACCTCGGGATGGGAAGGGAAAGCCATCATCGTCGCAGCCAATACCACGGGATTGATAATGGGCCCGCTTAAAATAAAAGTGATACCCATATAGGCAGGCATTCCCTTGAGCATTAATTGGCGAACGACAGGGATCATGCCGCATTCACAGATAGGAAACAGCATACCTAGTAAGGAGGCCAGCAGGACACCCGGTACAGGATGCGCAGGCGCTATTTTGCGAATCCATGTCTCCGGTACAAGCCACTGCAAAAGGGATGAGACGAGTACACCGATAAGGAGAAACGGAACAGCTTCCAGAAAAATACCCATAAATACCGTTTTTAACGGTTGCAGCTGGCCCATATCTAACAAACGAAGCCACTGGGGAGATAGCGTGACAAGCACAGGGATGAGAAAGGCAAACGGAATCATAAAAGGCAGCATCTTCAACAGCGTACTGTTTTTCATTCCACGTCTCCTTGGGAATAAGGGTTCTTATCTACATCCTATGTCTGTAGAGGGACAATCATGCCCGCTGGATTGTGCTTGTCTCACCTCCTATATTGACAATTCAAAGAGTGGTCATATATATTTATGTTTGTTATTAGTAATTATTACGATTAAAATCCGATAAATGATTGCAAGAAGGAAACTTTTACGGTACGATCCATATTAAATGTTGTAAAGACAAGGAGGGGTTATATGATACCGATAGTTGTTTTATCCGGTTTTTTGGGTAGCGGTAAAACCACTCTTCTTCAGCATGCGCTGGCTTACTACAAGGAGAAGGGCCTCAAGCCAGCCATTTTGATGAATGAGTTGGGTGATGTTAATCTGGACGGCAGTTTGGTGAATGGCCAAGCACCCATGATGGAAATGCTCAGTGGTTGTATATGCTGTACTATTCGCGGGGATTTGGGCGTCGAGCTCATGAATCTTGCTGAGGAATATAAGCCGGACGTGATTATTGTAGAATGTACTGGAGTAGCTAACCCGATGGAGATCGTAGATGCAGTGACAGACGCCTCCATCTATTCTTCTATGATTCTACAATCCGTTATCACGGTCATAGACGCGCGTCAATTTCTGGATTTTGCCTCGGGGAACGAGAGAGGCAAGTCGCTTCGTTTGATGCAGGATCAGCTTCGGTGCGCTTCCAAACTGATTATTAACAAGACCGATTTATTGGCTACGGGCGAGTTGCAGAAAGTACAGGCCCTCGTAAAAGAGTTAAATCCATATGCTCTGACTGTGAGCACGCAACGAAGTGACGTGGACGCGGATATTTTTTTCTCCACTCAAGGAGAGGAGCGTATGGACGTTGACCATCAGTCTCATGATCACCATGACCACGCCCATGACCACGAACATGGGGAGCATTATCATTCCTACGACCACGTAGTGGTTCACACGCATTTCTTTGGACAACCTGTGCCACGCTCCGAGTTTGAACAGTTGTTCCGCAGTTTGCCAGCTGAAATTTACCGGGCCAAAGGAATTGTGCGGTTTCTGGAATCAGAGGGTCAGATGATGTTTCAGTTTGCCTATCGGGAGCTGGAAACCATTCCGATCCGCCCGCAAAAGCCAGTGAACGATGTAGCGGTTGTCATGGGTGAGAATTTCTCTGCTTCCGAGATCGAGGAACAATTGAGTAAGTTGGAAGCGGCCGAAAAGCCATTGAGTAGTAGTTCATGACTTCGAGAATGAGCAACCTTAATCCATCAAGACCTAATCCATCACAACATAATTCTCGCGCACACCTAGCTGGCAAGTCTACTTGGGGATTTACAACAATTCTGCTGCTGACTGCTGGGCTGTTGCTTTCGGTGACACTCGCAGTCATGCTCGGTCCTGTAGCTGTCGCACCGGGGACGATATGGCGAATTGCACTGTCTCATCTTCCCTGGCTGGACCAGTGGATACCCGTGACATGGACCAAGCCTGAGCAATATATCGTTTGGGAAATCCGCTTTCCACGCGTGCTGCTAGGTGTTGTCGTAGGAGCAGGACTTGCTGTTACAGGGGCGACTATACAGGCATTAATTCGTAATTCGTTAGCGGACCCTTATATTTTAGGAGTCTCGTCTGGGGCTTCGGTGACAGCCACGTTGGTAATTGTGTTCGGAGCTTTTGGATTTTTAGGACGATTTGCGCTGCCTTTATCTGCTTTTATAGGCTCGTTAACTGCAATGCTTATGGTGTTCGCGTTAGCCCGTGTGGCTGGGAGCATATCGACGACCCGCTTATTGCTGGCAGGGGTGGCGGTGTCCATGATGCTGTCGGCTGTGACTAGCTTTATCGTTACGATGGCCCCGAATGAAAAAGGCATTCGTGACGCGATGTATTGGATGATGGGAAGTTTGGCAGGTGCTCAATGGGACACGCTTTTCATTCCAAGCCTCATTGTAGCCGTTGGAACGGCTGTGCTCCTGACCCGATACCGTTCGCTGAATGCTTTGCTAACGGGTGAAGAAACCGCAGTAACGCTAGGGGTGAACGTACAGACGTTCCGCGTATTACTGGTTGTTGTGGCGTCTCTTTTAACCGGGGCAGTCGTATCAGTGAGTGGCTCAATTGGCTTTGTGGGGCTTATGATTCCGCACATCGTTAGGCTGATAGTGGGATCAGATCATCGGCGTGTACTGCCCGTCAGTCTGTTGGCGGGAGCTATTTTTGTCGTGTGGGCTGATGTATGTGCCCGGCTCGTGCTGGCTCCACAGGAGCTGCCGCTTGGTATTGTGACGGCTGTGTGCGGAGGACCCTTTTTTGTGTGGCTGCTGCGTCGTAGTTCCTACTCGTTTGGAGGCGAAAAATGAATATAGAAGTCGAATGCGTGACCTTCAGTATTCACGACAAACGGCTGATCGACGGCATCTGTCTCCAGGTAAAAGCAGGGGAGCTGGTCGGATTGATCGGTCCGAATGGCAGCGGGAAATCGACGTTGCTCAAAAATATGTATCGTGTGCTAAAGCCTGACAGTGGTTTGGTTACGTTGGATGGCCAAGATATGCTGCGGATGAAGTATAAAGAAACGGCCCGACAAATGGCAGTGGTGAGTCAGGATGCGCCGCAAACGTTTGATTTTTCAGTACGGGACATCGTCCTGATGGGTCGCCATCCGCATAAGAAACTGCTGGAAGCAGATACTGTCGCCGATCATGAATTGGTCGAGCAGGCGCTGGAGCGGGTAGGCATGAATGCTCAGGCGGATCAGGGCTTTGCCAGCTTGTCTGGCGGCGAAAAGCAACGGGTATTGATCGCCAGAGCTTTGGCCGGGCAGGCGAAATTTCTTGTTTTGGATGAGCCAACAAATCATCTGGACATCCGGTATCAGCTGCAAATTCTGGATTTGGTCAAAACACTTCGGATAACTACGCTAGCTGCACTACATGATTTGAATTTGGCGGCATTTTATTGTGATCGAATGTATGTATTAAAAGAAGGCAAAGTGGTAGCCTCCGGCATAACAGAGGATGTGCTTCAGCCAGACCTGCTGTGGAGTGTATTCGGGGTGGAGACAGAAATCTGTATTCATCCAAAAACCGGGAAGCCGAATATTACCTTTTTACCGGATTCTCTCAGGAGAGGAGGCTATCCATGATGCGAACAGAACAGGTGATATGATGAGGTAAGATAAACTACAAATAAAAGAGGAGACGGTACATATGAAAAAATATAGCAAGCCCGCGTTACCGCTGGTTATGATCGCTTTGGCGATGATGCTGTTGTTATCAGCCTGCGCAGCAGGAAACACGGCTCAAACAAGCGATCCATCGGCAAACGGGCAGCAACCTGCCGCATCGCAATCGGCAACCAATAAGACGTCGGTAGAGCTTGAGAACATGGGCGTTAAAATGGCATTTCCCGAGGCGCCCAAACGCGCGGTTACACTGAACCAGCACGCGACTGAGGTTATGCTGGCTCTTGGACTGGAATCCTCTATGGTAGGAACTGCGTATTTGGATGATCAGATTTTACCGAAATATAAGAATCAATATGACAAAATTCCGGTACTGGCCGAACAATATCCGTCCAAAGAGGTGTTTATGGCCGCTGCACCGGATTTTGCCTATGCAGGCTGGAAGAGTGCCTTTAATGATAAAAATCTGGGTTCCCGTGAGGAGCTAGCCAAACAAGGGGTGCTGACCTATGTACAGGAGTCCTCAAACAAGCCGGGTCCCATATTAGAAGATGTATATCAGGATATACTAAATATTGGGCGTATTTTCAGGGTTGAGGAGCGTGCAGAAAAGCTGGTAAATGACATTCGTGAACAAGTGAAGTCCATTCAGACTCAAATTGGTACTGTTGAGCAGGCACCCAAGGTGTTTGTTTATGACAGCGGAGAAGACAAGCCCTTTACGGCTGCCAACAATTATCTAACGTCTTTGATTGAAAGTGTGAAGGCGAAAAATATTTTTGATGATATTGACAAAAGTTTCACCGAAGTAAGCTGGGAAGAGGTTGTGAACCGTAACCCTGATGTGATCGTCATCCTCGACTATGGTGATACTTCACTGGCTGATAAAGAGAAGCTGCTCCTGAGCAAGCCTGCGCTGGCTGGTGTGGAAGCGATCAAAAACAAACGGTTTATAGTCCTGCCATTATCCGCGGCAGCTGAAGGTGTACGTGCACCGATTGCACTGAAAACCTTGGCTGAAGGCTTGTACCCGGACAAAATGAAGTAAACAAACAAAAGAGTTGCCAAAACATTGACGAACCTTGCCTAAACTGTTAAACTTGCTAATGCGTAAAGGTTACGTTTATCAAACGCTTATTTTTTTATTACCAAATCGTAATAATTACGGTAGATGGTTTAATGATCATAAACGACCTGGAGAATCTGCGCAAATAATGATCGCTCAGATGGCTCCAGGCTTTTTAAAGGAAAAGGAGATTTGCGTCATGTTATTGGCCTCATTGGAACAGGTCACATTTGGCTACGGAGATGTTCCTAACTTGGTGGATGCCAATGTTGAAATTTTTTCGGGAGAATTTGTGGCTATTACCGGACCGAATGGTGCTTCCAAATCAACCATGCTCAAACTATTACTCGGCTTGCTTCAGCCTTGGAAGGGCAAGGTGTTTATGTCTAACCGTACAGGTGAAGGCAAAAAGCTCGTTGTCGGCTTTGTATCCCAACAAATTGCTGCTTTCAATGGCGGATTTCCAAGTACGATTTTGGAATTTGTCCGTTCAGGAAGATATACTCATGGCTCTTGGTTACGCCGTATGCGGTCTGAGGATCATGATCTGACTGAGCAAGCGCTGCGTCAGGTAGGCATGTGGGATTTGCGTCACCGTAAAATTGGCGAATTGTCCGGTGGACAAAAGCAACGCATTTGTGTGGCGAGAGCGCTCGCTCAGGAATCGGATTTGCTCATTTTGGATGAGCCCACGACCGGCATGGATCAGGAAAGCCGCCATCATTTCTACGATCTGATGAATCAGCAGGTTAAGGAATATGGAAGAACCGTGGTCATGGTGACCCATGGACTATCGGAAGTACAACATTATCTGGATCGAATTATTGAGCTTGAAAGGAAGGAAGATGGCGGATGGAAATGCTGCACTACGACTTCATGCAGCGGGCATTTTGTGCCGGTGGGGTAATTGCACTGCTGGCCTCGGTGCTTGGAGTATACCTGATGCTGCGGCGTCAGGCTCTCATGGCGGACATGCTATCGCATGTATCGCTGGCAGGGGTGGCAGCGGGTGCCTATTTAGGCATTAACCCGACGATAACCGGATTTGTTGTTGCCGTAATCGGCGCGATTATCGTTGAATATGTCCGCAGGTCTTATAAAACATATAGTGAGATATCTGTGGCTATTATTATGGTAGGTGGCCTCTCGACGGCCGTTATTTTAATGAATCTGAATCAGAGCATCAACAAAGGATTTTCCGCTTATTTGTTTGGTTCGGTCGTAGCGGTCAATCAGACAGAGCTGATGTTGATGATTGTAGTGGCTATCATCGGAGGTATTTTCTTTTTTGTATTCCGGCGTCCTTTATATCAGATTACCTTTGATGAAGAAACGGCGAAGACCAATGGTCTTCCTGTCAAGTCCATTTCATTTGCATTTAGTATTTTAACAGGGATGATTGTAGCCGCAGCCATGCCGATTGTTGGTGTGCTGCTTGTCTCCTCGCTAATCGTATTGCCCGCTGCGCTGGCGATTCGAATTGCACCGAGCTTCGCGGCAGCCATCGGGATATCTATGGTCACTGCATTGATCGGCGTATTTATGGGTTTAACGGCATCATATGAACTCAGTACTCCCCCAGGGGGGACGATTGCCATGGTGCTGTTATTATTCCTGATTATAGGAGCTGGTATTCAAAAGCTGGTCCGTAAGCTGGGCAAGCAACAGGCTTCCCGGCGGAAGAAGGCGACAGGCCAGTGAGTGTAATTACAGTGAGAATTTACCAAAAAATCTAACACATAAGGAGTTATGAATATGAATACATGGTTCAAAAAATCATTTGTATTGTCTGCGGGACTAGCACTTATTTTATCTGGCTGCGGAGCCAAATCTGATAATGCAGCTACAAATGCTTCCCAAACCGAGCCGAATGCGGCACAAACAGCAGACAGTGGTAAGAAGCTGAATGTAGTCACCACTTTTTATCCAATGTATGAATTCACGAAGCAAGTTGCTGGAGACCATGCTAACGTAACCGCGTTGATTCCTGCTGGTGCTGAACCGCATGACTGGGAACCGAGCGCTAAAGATATGGCACAGGTTAAGGATGCTGACGTATTTGTGTATAACGGTATTGTCGAAGGTTGGGCAGAACAGGCTTTGAGCAGCGCGTCCAACGATAAGCGTGTTGTAGTTGAAGCGAGCAAAGGGTTGAACCTGATGGAAGGGACTGCTGAGGAGGAAGAAGGAGAAGAAGCACACGCAGAGGAAGGCCATGATCACGATCATGTGCTGGACCCTCATGTATGGCTTGATCCAGTCTTAGCTCAAAAAGAAGTAGAAGCTATAGAAGCAGGGCTTGTAAAAGCCGATTCGGCAAACAAAGCTGATTATGAGAAAAACGCCGATGCTTATATCGCTAAGCTGAAAGAACTGGATACCGAGTTCAAAATGGGTCTGAAAGATGTAAAACGTAAAGACTTTATTACGCAGCATGCTGCTTTTAGCTATTTGGCTAAGCAATACGGTCTAACCCAAGTACCCATTGCCGGTTTATCTCCAGAGCAAGAGCCTACACCGGACAAGCTGGCGGGTATTATCAAATTTGCCAAAGAAAATAATGTTAAAACGATTTTCTTTGAAACTCTTGTTGATCCGAAGGTCGCTGAGACCGTAGCTACTGAAATCGGTTCAAAAACCGATGTACTGAATCCGCTTGAAGGGTTGACAGATAAAGACAAACAGAAGAACCTGGATTACCTTGGTGTGATGAAAAACAATCTGGAGGCTTTGAAAAAAGCCTTGAATGAATAAACAGACCTTAAACGAATAGTACAAAAAATGACGTTGGGGAACGATACCAGCGTCTTTTTTTATGTCTGTCTAAGAAGATTGTACTTTTTTGGCTAGTGCTCTAGATACAGTAGATATATAGTGCTTTGTAATTTGCTTTACAGGAAAGATTTACGTCATTGTGAAACGTTTTTTTGAAAACTAATGCTGTAGTAGCTAGTTTCAAATTTCTTTTATAATTCATTGGTAGCGTTTTTATTTTTACAGATTCTTTCTATTAATATTACTAGTTTATTCACCGATATTGAAGTTTGGGCGTGCATATCATTTGACAACGGATTGGAGAGATTAATTTGGCAACAGTTATAGTAGTGGATGACTCTTTATTTATGCGTTCTGTGCTTAAGGATATTCTTTTGGATTTAGGTCACGCTGTTATCGCGGAAGCAGAAAATGGGTATGATGCTGTTTTGAAATACGCACACTTTCGTCCCGATTTAATCACCATGGATATTAATATGCCTAAGATGGACGGACTTGAGGCTGTTAAAAAGATTGTAGAGCTTGATCCACAAGCCAACATTTTGATGTGTTCTGCTTTGGGGCAGCAGGAAGCGATTATAAAAGCATTTCAGGCAGGTGCAAAAGACTTTATTGTTAAACCATTTGAGATGGAAAGGGTCGTGAATGCAGTCACAAAAATGCTGGGGAGTTAATGAATCAAGATTTTAATACATAAATATTGAACATATTAAAGCGAGAATTCCATGCTTATTTTCACGAATATGGAGATGAATAGGATGAGCAATCGAGTGTTGTCTCAAAAAGTATTTATAGACGAATTGATCGCTACGATCAAGAATGGAGGGCTTGTCCCTGTAAATTATGAACACCTCATCAGCGAACAAAGAGAAAGAATGGATGCTCTTAACAATGAACTTACCCTTCGTATTGAGGGATTAGAGACTGATTTGATCTCTGCTTCGACACATTCCATTCCTTTTGCCAATGGCGAAATTATGTTTCTTGCTCGTTATATTGTACTCATTGGGGATCATACCGAGGGATACTTTGTGTTCTATCGGGCAGAAGATTGTGAAGGTCCAGAGGAATATCAGTTTTTAACAAGCTCTTATCAACTTCCACATTTATTACTTGAATTATCTCTTTCTTTAAAAGAACATGGTACTAATGAGCCGATCGATATTCTGACTTATTGGAATGGCCCTGTCTACCCGCTGAAAGATTTGAATAAAGAAGATATTAAGCTATCCACCTATGAATTTTAATTCCCTTGAGAGAGTCAAATCCCTCAGGGGATTTTTTTACATTGATAATCAAACGCATGTTCGCATATAATACAAACAAACGTTCTGATAAGGAGTGAAGGATCATGTTGGAAAAATACGTGGGGCAGATCATGGAAATCGTGTATTTGGATCGGAAGGGCAAGCTGTCTCATCGGCGTATCGAGGTGCACCGTGTGCAGAATGGCTTGATACGAGCCACCTGTCTACAGACAGGCCAGCCACGTGTTTTTCGATTAGATCATGTATTGGCATGGCATCCGGTAACCAGAACAGCATAGGAGGGGCTTATGATGGGGAAAAAGCTTGAAGGAAATGGCATATGGGAAAGCTCGCGCATGATTTTGCCTGAGCATCGGGAGGCATATTTAAGACTGATGAAGGAGCAAGGAAGGCGCGGCAAGCCAGCACTGGACGATCAGGAAATGCAGCAGATTGAACAGGCCATCATCGTATCCTATAACGAACGGAAGCCTATTACGCTAAAAGTGTTCAACCCGTTTGATGATGAGGAGCTTCGTGGATTGGTCACGGTGATTAATACAAGTCGGCGAGAAGTGAAACTGTCCCGTGGGGAGGAGGATTTTAGCTGGATTAAGTTGGAGGAAATTATCGAGGCAGATATATAAAAAAGTCTGACTAAGTCGGACTTTTTTATATTTGTCCTGCCGTTTTATAATTAAGATTGTAGCTCTATGAATTCATATATAAAATAAACTGTAATTGCAAAAGGAGGAGTTCAATAATGAAAATTAGTAAAAATAATGCGGAACATTATATATGGGGAGATCAATGTGATGGTTGGCGCTTGGTGAAAAATAATGATTTGAGCATTATTCATGAGCGGATGCCCGGAAATACACATGAGGTCAGACATTATCATCATCATGCGCGCCAATTTTTCTTTATTTTATCAGGCACAGCGGTACTTGAAGTGGATGGTGAACGAATCCAATTAGGATCTCAGGAAGGATGTGAGGTTCCTCCTATGGTGCCTCATCAAATGTTTAATGAAACGAATCAGGATGTTGAATTTTTGGTTATTTCTCAGCCTGCGAGCAGAGGTGACCGGGTTCTGACCGAAAAATAATATTTTGGAGCAGACCTAAAGGAGCATATAGGACAGAATAACTTAGAGTATAAAAATAAAACCAGCCTAGTACATGAAAATCAAGTGCCGACTGGTTTTTTTTATCAATAAATGCCCTTAGCATCTGCTGGGAGAGCTTTTACGTGATGGAGATAGTTCGTAACATGTTGATCGTCCAGAGTCGGATATTCGTAGCCATAATAGTTCGCTACTTCCAAGGCAACTTCTCTAAATAAATTTCCCATGATCAAAAGAGACTGCCACATATGTTCATAATCTGCATCCGCAAACGTTTGGATGTAGAGCGTCCAAAGTCCAGGCTCAAGGTGGTTCTCGAAATATTTTCCCTGTTTACCCGGATCTGCCGCGAAGTCTGTTCGTATACCAATATGCCATTCCAGCATCAAGTGGAGCGCATCTCTAACAGGCCGATCCAGCATAAATTTAGATAGGGCAGCTCCTGTCGCCATAACCCTTTAGCCACATAAGTACTGACCCACCAGAACTCGTTGCAGGAATTCGCATAGACTTGGGCAGTTGGAGGTATCGTCTTATAATCTTGAAGACTTGGCGGTGGGAAAGGCTCCACAAGCCCGTCTTTATCCAGCAGCAGTACACTTAAGCTGTCTCGGGTCCAATTGGCGATGTTATTCGTAGGGTAGAGTGTAAGATCTATGCGATTGCCGTCCGTAAATAACATGAGAAAAGCAAAGCGATCATGGGACATCGGGGTAGGTTCCATATGCTCATCGGGCGTCTGCATAATGATCAATTCACCAAAATGGTTGATCCAGCGACGTTCCTGAATAAAGCTGTCCATGGAGGATACGAGAAAGACGATATCATAATCCTGAAAAATGTCCCGTGGAGCATGTGGATTGGCACGTGAACCATTCAGAATCACGGCACGTACCCGTTCGTCCTCTTGAGCAAAATGGAGAATGGTATGAAGCATTTCATGTTCACTTCTCATAATAGTTGTCTCCACAAACGGTATCGAAAGGAGAAAAACGTGGACAAGGGAGCAATAGAAATAATGGCCACTAGCTCAAGGATCATCAAGGAAAACAACCTCCTGTAAGTTCTTTTATCTGGGAAAAGTCTCCTACCCTTACAATAGCCTATACACAGAAGCCATTCAATTGTGCTGCCGAGGCCTTCTTCATTACCAAAAGTACACTTGACCGAATTGTATGTTTTATCCATAATGAAGCGAGGCATCAAGTACAGACCATCGAAACTCTCATAGGCTTATGGGAGGCAAATCAGACAGATGTGTGCTCATCACATGATTCAAGGAATGGAACTCGCAGAATCTTATTTTTATAAGGCATTCGGTCTTTTTAATACAATGAAGCATCACATATCGATTCAAGGTGTCATTAGCGGCACCATACCGGGTAGAATTTTTTATCTAATAATGGGGATAACGCTGTATTGAGCAACCCCCAAGGCATTTTTCTGGGAGGAAGTCCGGACAATAAATTTTTAAAAGAAATCAACATGTTGCTTCAAGAAATCCTATTACCTCAACTGGCATCCAAAGGAGAAATATCCGGAACTGGAGAGGCGCTTTGAGCGCGACTTTTTTTGTCAATTCGAGTCCATGCGGCTCTTGTGTGTTATATAAATGCAGTCCATTTAAAGAGGTTGGGAGGTATAAAGATGCCAAAAACGATATTAGTTGTAGACGACGATGAAGAAATCGTAAAACTCATCACAAAGAGTTTAAGGTACGAGCAATTTGCAATAATTTCGGCATGTTCCGGGAAAGAAGCCTTATCTGCATTGGAAGAAAATCACATTGATTTCATCGTTCTTGATATAGTGATGCCTGATATGGATGGACTTGATGTCTGCAGAAGTATCCGAAATTCTTATAATGTCCCAATTCTGTTTTTAAGTGCGCGTGATAAGGACATTGATAAAATCGTCGGGCTCGAAATAGGAGCAGACGATTACATGACCAAACCTTTCAGTATTCAGGAGCTTGTCTCCAGGATAAAGGCTCACTTCAGAAAAGTGGACAGGCTTTTTAAAGAGTGGGATGAACTTAGTCCCAGTAACGAAAAGGCGGATGCTCCGCTCATTTTGAACGATAAGACGTTTGAAGCATTTCTGAATAGCAGGAAGCTCGACTTATCAACGAAGGAATTTCAGATTCTGTCTATCCTCATGCGCCACCCCAATCATGTATTGACTCGTGAGCAGATATATGAAAACGTCTGGGGAGACGAATACGGAGAAATAAATACCGTAACGGTTCATATAAAAAATATCCGTAAGAAACTTGGTTCTGAATATGACTTTATTAAAACAATATGGGGCATAGGATATAAATACACGGAAAGAGAGCAATAGTATGAAACTGAAAATAAAGCTGCCTCTTTTGTTCCTGCTGATGTTTATAATATTCATGTTTTCGATTGGAATGTATCTGAAGCTTGTCTTTGCAGTATATTCCCCTATACGCAGTTCATTGCTGGACTCGCGATATATAGCATTGCTCCTGCCCATATTTGCAATTGCCTGTTTCATATTTATTATTCTGATTATCTATATTCATTTTTGCATAGAGAAACCCATTCAGCTTCTGAATACCAGGCTTGAAGAAGTAAATATTGTACATCCACTGCCTCCGCTAGCTCTGAGAAGTAATGATGAGATCGGAGAACTTTATAAGCACTTCAATAAGATGGAGCATCGGCTTCAACTCGCGCACAAAGAGCAGATCGATATGATCGCGGCAATTGCCCACGACTTGAAAACACCCTTGACATCTATTAATGGTTTTACTGAACTGCTGGCTACACACAAGGATTTACCAGAAACTGAAAAGCAGGAATATTATGATTTGATTCAAAGGAAGTCAGGATATATGGTCGAACTCATCAATGATTTCTCCAGTTTCACCAAAGAAAAACTGGAGTTGGAATCTATGGTAGCTAAACCTGTAAAAGCTTCAAAATTATTCGAAAACATTGCCCTTGAATATGAGTATGAGTTGGCGGGACTTGACAACGAGCTTACTTGCCGCCATTCATTCACGGAAAATATATTGCTGATGGTCAATGAACCGATGATACGTCGGGTTTTCGGCAACCTCTTTAGCAATGCTGTAAGATATGGAGGGAAAAATAAACTGAAAGTGTATATGACCGGATACCCGCTAGGACAGCATGCCTTTTTTCAAATCGAAGATAATGGAATTGGAGTGCCGGATAAGGATATATCTTCTCTGTTCCTCAAATTTTTCACTGTAGATAAATCGCGGCAAATCCAAAAGGGCGGGCTGGGTCTGGGTCTTGCAAGCTGTAAATCCATTATTGAACATCATAGGGGCGAAATTTGCGCCTACCCTTCCGAATATGGCGGTTTGGGGATAAGATTCAGCCTTCCCTTGGCCGCACAACACTGATTTTATTTTTGCACATTTTCTTTTACTACAGGAGTTAAAGGCTGCTGCCGGGTGTGAACACCCAGGCAGCAGCCTTTTTTGTTTTTTCAGCGGTTTATAGTTTTTTATATTCTCTTTATAAACATTTATTTTTCTTTTAAAGAAGCTTTATCTTTGTGTTGTAAAAATTACTTGTAGTAAAAAAACTACAATCACTAGAACTGGAAAAGGAGGATGTTGCAATGTCAATTGAGTTCAGCCGTTGGCCCAATCACTACATGATGTCATACCAAGTCACCAAAGCTTTGGGTATGGCAAGCCTCGGTGCTACGGACGTCACCGAGATCTACGAGGCCTGCAAAAAAATCGACCCCGATGACAAGGACACGTGGCACAGGGAATGGCTCATAACGGCTCAGGCATTGGAAAGACACGGCAAGGAGGCCGAAACGGCTGGAAACTGGTATACAGCACGAAACTGCTACATTCGTGCCTGCAATTACTACAGAATTGCGGAATATGCGGTGATGGATGATGACACCGAGAAAATCCGTATATTTAAGAAAGTAAATGAACTCTTCGAAGCTGCGGGAAAGTACTTCGATGTCCAACCGGAGAAGATCCAAGTCGATTACGAAGATGTCAAGTTGGATGGTTACTTCTTCTCCCCTTCCTGGATAAAAGGTCCGAAGCCGACCCTTTTTGCTCTCAACGGTGGCGACGAGTGGTCAATTGAAAACTATTTCTGGCTAGGTCCCGCTTTTATTTCGTGTGGATATAACTTTCTGGTCTATGACCAGCCTGGCACCGGCCTCTCGCTGTACGAAAAGGGAAAAGGAAGACGAGCGGACAGTGAGGCTTTCCATTCCCGAGCAATCGACTTTCTTCTAACGCGGCCGGAAGTCGATCCCGATAAGATTATCGTGCACGGTGAGAGTTTTGCGGCTTACGACTCTTTGCGATTCGCTTCGTTCGATCACAGGATTGCTGCCGTCATCTCCGACGGCGGTACGCACGCCTTTGATTGGGATGCCATGCTTAAATGGATGCCACCGAGTCTGGCCGTACATGGCATGAGAATTCTGGGGGCAAAAAGCTTGGAGGACTTTGCGGGGAATCCGCGTTTTGCCTATGATCTTGAGGGCGTGCTCCACCAGATAGAATGTCCGCTTCTTGTAATGCACGGAGCGGAAGAGATATTGGTTCAGCCAAATCCGCTGACACAAGCCTTGAAGAATTACGAGCAAGCGGGTTCGAAAAACAAGACGTTCTACCCGATAGAGGATAGACGACTTGGCGGATTAGAACACTGTCAGGTAGACAACATCAACGTGCTACATGAGGTAGTGCTGAATTGGCTCTGCTCAATTGGGCTTGGGCCAGCCTCGCCTCGCTTAAGCGATTGCCAGGACATCATAAAGTAGATATATTGAAAAATTTCTGATTGAGCTTGTTCAGGAGTGTCGTACTTAGAATCCTGAATAAGCTCTCTGTTTATGGAGGAGTTGAAGGCTTTGAGTATTTTATCAAAGGAAAAAAATGGCGGAACGCCCGCCATACAAATTGAGGGAGTGCACAAAAAATTTGGCGACTATATCGCATTGAACAATCTTTCGCTGGAGGTGAGCCGAGGAGAGATATTTGGATTTTTGGGACTGAATGGTGCTGGAAAGACAACGACCATAAAGATGCTCTTGGCGATGCTCAAGCCAACCTCCGGCAAGCTCTATATGTTAGGTGAAAAGGTCGATGCCGGAAACTATAAATTATGGGACAAGGTTGGATATTTGGAGGAGGCTACTTTTTATCCCGATTTAACTGTAGTTGAAAATCTTGACATAGCACGACGCATGCAAGGGGTGCCTGACAAAGATTCCGTAAATCGGGTTATCTATAAGTTGGGGCTTGAGCTGCACAAACAGAAGAAGGCAAAGAATCTTTCTTTAGGAAACAAACAGCGCCTGGGACTTGCGAAAGCAATGATTCACAATCCGGAAATTCTAATATTGGATGAGCCGATAAATGGTCTCGATCCCGCAGGCGTGGCGGAGATACGGAATATGTTATATAATCTAGCGAAAAATTTCGGCGTAACTGTTTTTATATCCAGCCATCTGTTAGAGGAACTCTCGAAAGTTTCCACACGCATTGGGATTATTCACAATGGCCATCTTGTTAAAGAAGTCGCAATGGATAAGCTGGAGCAATCGTTACAGAAAAACTTAGTGGTGAATGGCCGCGACAAACATGCCTTAAAGGAGGTGCTTGAAGAGCATGGATATGAATTTGAGGAGATAATAGACGGCTATATTAAACTAACCGATGACCACGTAGCGGATAGTCCTGAACGACTGGCCGAACTGCTGGTTAAATCCAATCAACCGCCAACATTGCTTCGAGTGATTACGGAGGATTTGGAAGGATATTTTCTCCGCACAATTGGTATGACAAGGGGGAATATATAAGGGGGAATATATAATGAATATTTTTTCTGTCTTACATTGTGAGATTCGCAAGATTATCCGCGCCAATGTGTTTTGGTTGGTATTTCTTATTTTTGCATTTGGGCCAATCATGATGGGAGTCGGAATTATTTTATCCAGTGACGCCGGCGGCATCAATTGGAAAATGTATTTAACCGAATTGCTTGATAGTCTTGCCCCGCTGGGACTTATCGGGTACACCTTTATCGCGGCATGGGTATTTGGACGAGAGTTTTCGGATAAAACAATTAAAGATTTGCTTGCAAAGCCCGTTTCCAGATCGAAAATTGTACTGTCCAAATTTCTTGTAATTTTAGCATGGAGCCTATTACTTTCCATGTATATGTTTGCCATAGGTTTTACCGTGGGGGGTATTCTAGGAGTTGCGGGCGGGTTAGCTTCTTTTATTTGGAATATCTTCTTTAAATTCATTATAACATCGCTATTGTTTATTATTGTTACCACACCAGGCACTCTTCTGGCCAATGTGAGCAAGGGATACTTGGCACCATTAGGACTCATCCTGATAATCGTCATTCTCTCAAATGTTTTGGCCTCTTTTGGATTCGGCCCCTATTTTCCGTGGACCATCCCGTCGGTATTTCAAAGCACCGGGTTTTTAAAGTTGAGTAGTATAATCATTCTTGCGTCTACGGGAATAGCCGGAATAGTCGGAACATTTGCCTGGTGGAGATTTGCCGAGCAGCAATAAACGCGCTACATGCACTGAGTTGTAGATATATCAATTATGAAAAGGAACAACAATCTCTCCGCTGCTCGCACGTTCATGCTTGACGATAAACTAAGCGCTGGATTGGAGAGTGTACCACCATATCTATCAAAGCGGCCGTAAACTTTATTTTTCCCACATTCGGTTGAGTGCACAGCGATCTTCGATTTAACGGATTCATCTTTTCAGTATATAAAACTGCCAGTGACAAAGGGCATAAATATAACGATCAGAGCAAGTTTTCGAAAATTATTGAATGCAACGGCTCGCATTATTTCATTATATTAAATTATCCCGGTATTGTTAAATTGAATATGGAAGATCACCGTATAGAAATTATAGACGAGCGGATAGAACCCGTTTAAAAGATGATCTTTGACCCTGAGCGCGCTATTTGTCCAACAGTGTTTAGGAGGAGGCGCTGTTTGGATGGAGGAAGCCGGTCTTGCAGTGGAACTGAAAAACATGCCGAGTAACGGTTCCCGAAGAACTGCGGCTTAAATTCGAGGAGCGACCGGACCTAAAAACGGCGTTTGAAGCGTTGATGCTCGGACGCCAGAGAGCGTATCTGCTGTATTTTTCAGAACCGAAGCAGTTCAAAACGCGCGTTTCAAGGGTTGAAACATACACACAGCCCATTCTGGAGGGCAAAGGGTTGAACGATTAGAACGGACAAATGGATCGGATATTCTCAAGAAATACGAAAGGCGAGGAACATCTGCCGAAGAGCAGGTGTTTTTTTGCTTAGAATTACAGAGGGAGCAGTAACCCTTAAATTATGAGGGGGGATATGATGTGTTCTTATGCTGAACCTGTTTCCGGTGTTCACCGGCATCGGGCTGATCATTCCGATAATGCCGAAATTCATTAATGAACTGGGGATTGCCGGAAGATGTGTAATGCTCCCATTGAGCCAGTCAACTTCAACGGTAAGTTGACCGACCAGCTTTTCTAAGCGCTCCTGTTTGCTTTCGTATTCCTTTCTCATCTTGTCCGCTTCACTCGTCCCTTTCTCGAACACCATAGACGCCCGGCTCAGAAACTCGGCTTTCGACCAGCTAATCATCACGGACTCATTTCATATTTGGCGGCAATCTCGTTCACGGTCTGCTCTTCCTGCAAGACCTCCAGCACAATCTTCGTTTTAAAATTTCCTGCGTATCTTTTTCGAGCATAGCGCACCTCATTTCAAGTGATTGGAATAATATAACATTACCACTTACATCATGAACAAGTCTACCGTGTTTAGGATTAAGTAATCATCGGAAGCATTGGGAAAGAAAAAAGCTGTTCCCCAGTAGCTAAACCTACTTTTTGGGAACAGCCCATATTTAAATGATGTTTGTTTCTAGCATGCCTTCGAGATCTTCTTTGGTAAGATGGTAGTGTGCGTTACAAAAGTGGCAATGAGCTTCAGCCTGTCCATCGGTATGGATCATATCTTCTATTTCCTTATTCCCTAAGCTGATAATGGCATTGGTAACGCGCTCTTCTGAGCAGGGACAATGAAATTGCACAGGCATGGTTTCCAGTATGTTCAGGTTGCTTTCTCCCAAAATCTGACCCAGAATCTGCTCTGGCGTAAGACCTTCCATGACCATTGCGGAGATGCTTGGAATGCTCTCAATGCGTCTCTCGATAAAACTGATAACCTCCTCCTGCGTATCTGGCATCAGCTGAATAATAAAACCTCCAGCCGCCTGAATAGAGTTATCCGGGTTAACAATAACTCCCGCTCCTACAGAAGAAGGAATTTGTTCGGATTGGACGAGATAAGATGTGAAATCCTCCCCCAGTTCACCCGAAACGAGAGGGACTTGTCCAACAAATGGGTGTTTTAAGCCGATATCTTTAGATACAATTAGCGCTCCATCTGTTCCTACAGCTCTGGCGACATCTAATTTCCCTATCTGATTAAGCTCAAAATGGGTTTGTGGATTTTTTACATAACCTCTAACTTCACCTTTGGAGTTGGTATCGACAAGAATAGTGCCGATAGGTCCGCCGCCATTAATCCTGATCGTCAGTTTATCCTCATCTTTAAGCATGGCTCCCAGCATGACGCCGACCGTCATAGAACGTCCCAATGCAGCCGATGCTGTGGGCCAGGTATAATGACGCCGTTGAGCTTCACTTACCGTTTCCGTTGTTCTCACGGCATAAGCCCGTACCTGGTTATTGTAGGCAAGAGCTTTTACTAAATAATCGTTCATGTTCATATTCCTTTCTGTTCATTAGAATTCTTTACAAGACCATTTTTTCCTGAATCCAGTTCTCCAAAGAAGTCATTTTGTCATCATATCCTTCTTTAAAAAAGTCAGCGGATAGTGACGCGATGGTTTCTCTTTTCAGAACGGCTTTCCAGGAGGCTTCCGCTTCTTCCATCAAATTTGCCAGTAAACAACACTGATCGTCTTTCTTTAATTCAAGCATATCGTTGTAGATACCGCTGGAAGAATAGAGAGTCTGTTGTCCTTCAATCGCCAGATAAATATCAAATACCCGTATATCCTCAGGTTTTTTCTTTAATTTGAACCCGCCCTTGACACCAGGTACAGAAGTAATCAAATCGGAGCTAACCAATTTACGTAACAGTTTATGAAAATAAGTAGGCGAAGCACCTAACTGCTGGCTAATGGCCTCACCAGGTAAAACAGCTTTGTCCGGCAGCATCGTGAGTAGAAGAAGAGCGTAGACAGATTGTTCGACACCTGTTTTCATATGCACTAGCAATCACCTCAATATTTATAACCAGGCTAATATGGATAATGATTATCCACATAAATGCATGATAGACGAGCTTCTCGTAAAAGTAAACTGTTTTTGAACAAAACTAAAAATTTAAATCATTTGCAATTTATAACGGGACACATTATCATAATTGATGCATCAATTGATGGGTCAAAGAATTAAGGCGTTGAGGAAAATTCATAAAATAATATTTTGACAGGGGGTTTATATATAATGACTACGCGTAACGTTGCACTATCTATATTAGATCTTGCACCTGTCCTTGAAGGCGGCACTCCTGCCGATTCCTTCCGTGACACGGTGGATCTTGCCCAGCATGCTGAACAATGGGGGTACCATCGGTACTGGCTAACGGAGCATCATAACATGCAGGCGGTCGCCAGTGCGGCTACGTCCGTGATCATCGGGCATGTAGCTGCACATACAAACAAAATTCGGGTCGGTTCAGGCGGTATTATGCTGGCTAACCATGCTCCACTCATGATTGCAGAGCAGTTTGGAACCCTAGAGTCGCTCTATCCGGGACGAATTGATCTGGGACTTGGCCGGGCTCCAGGCACGGATCAACCTGCAATGAGGGCACTGCGGCGAGGGCTTCACAGTACTGGGGAAGATTTCCCCGAGCAATTGAATGAACTGCGTTCTTACCTGAATCCAGCGCTGAACGGAGCCGTTCCTGGAGTAAGAGCGGTTCCTGGAGAAGGGCTGGACATTCCCATCTGGTTACTGGGATCAAGCGGATTCAGCGCACAGCTGGCAGGTCAGCTTGGGCTGCCGTTCGCGTTCGCCAGCCACTTTGCCCCGGCTCATTTGCTACAGGCTCTGGAGTTGTACCATCGCAATTTTCGGCCATCCAAAGCACTGGATAAGCCATATGTGATGGTCGGTGTTAATGTGCTTGTTGCAGATTCTGATGAAGAAGCAAAATGGCTCTTCACTTCACAAGAACAGCAGTTTCTAAATGTGCTGCGCGGGCACAGCGGAGGACTGAAGCCACCAGTGGATGACATGGAAAAGCTATGGAGTGAGCACGAGAAGGAGATGGTTCGTGGTAATATGCTGGGGTATTCAGCCATCGGCAGTCCCGACACCGTCAAGCAAAAGATGGATTTGATAATCGACCAGACGAGAGCCAATGAGTTGATTACAACCTCTCAGGTATATGACCATCAGGCGCGCCTGCGCTCGTACGAGCTGCTAGCCAAAGTGATGCGTATAGTTGGGTAATTAGATGAGTTAAACGAATGAGGCCGTGCCAGAAAGGTTCTTATAACCGATTCTGACATGGCCTTTATTTTGTGCGTGGCAATGATCGTTTACCAAATGAATATATCCATTTTTTTAGATAGATAAAAATTAAAATTTATTTTTGATTATTTTTGTATTACTCATTTTCAAATTAAAACAAAAGTGTTATAGTCTCCATAAACAAAGAAAAACCACTGTAATAAAGCCTTTCAAAACTAAAACTGAACTTGGAGGTCTTTTTCCTATGGTACAAAGTCTGTGGATTTCTTCACAAGTATCTGAGCAGAAAAGCACGCTGGAAGAGCTCGTATACCGTTCTAACCTGATTGGCACAGATAGGAGTGTGTGCAACTGGGGAGGCGGTAACACTTCGGCCAAAACGATGATACAAGATTTTCGTGGGCGTGAAGTAGAAGTGATGTACGTTAAGGGCAGTGGTTCCGATCTCGCAACAATGAAAGCGCATAACTTCACAGGGCTTCGTATGGAGGATATTCGTCCTTTATTTGAAAGGGAAGATATGTCTGACGAGGATATGGTCGCATATTTGGCGAACTGTATGATAGATGCCAAGCATCCACGGGCTTCAATTGAGACGCTATTGCATGCTTTTCTGCCTTTTACACATGTCGATCATACACACCCAGACGCGATTATTAGCTTGTGTTGTGCGCACAACGGTAAGGAAATGGCTAAGGAAATCTTCGGTGACCGTTTTGTATGGGTGCCTTATATCCGTCCTGGCTTTAAGCTGTCGAAAATGATTGCCCAAGGTGTAATCGATCATCCACAAGCTGAATTGGTATTGATGGAAAAGCATGGTCTGGTTACGTGGGGAGACACATCCGAAGCGGCTTATGCGAAAACAATCGAAATCATTCAAGAAGCAGAAAGCTATATTAAAGCTCGTCAAGAGGAAAAGCAGGCGTTTGGAGGCGTAAAATATAAAGCGCTTACTTCTGAAGAGCGCCGAAGCATTTCGTCCCAAGTTATGCCATCCGTCCGGGGTGCAGTCAGTGATGAGAAAAAGATGATCCTCACCTTTGATGACGCGGAGGATGTGTTGGAGTTTGTGAACGGCCGAGATTCTGCTGTTTTATCCCAGGTTGGGGCAGCATGCCCGGATCATCTGGTTCATACCAAGATGAAGCCACTCTATGTAGATTGGATACCGAATGTGGAGGACGTAGAGGGCTTGAAAGTTAAGCTCGCTGAGGGTATAGCGGTCTATAAGGAACAGTATCAAGCTTATTTCGAGCGCAATCGGCATGAGGGAGATGTTATGTTTGAGGCTGCGCCACGCGTAATTTTGATTCCGGGTATTGGTATGATCAACACAGGAAAAAGCTGGAGCAACGCGCAGGTAAGCAGCGCCTTGTATCATCGTGCTATTGCTGTCATGCGAGGAGCAACGGCGTTAGGAGAGTTTGTTTCACTCAGCGAGAACGAGTCATACAACGTGGAATACTGGCCGCTGGAGCTTTATAAGCTGTCACTCGCACCAGCAGAAGCTGAATTTTCCCGTAAAATTGCGTTCATTACAGGCGGTGCAGGCGGGATTGGCAGTGCAACCGCACGTCGCTTGGTGGATGAAGGTGCACATGTCGTACTGGCAGATCTGAATCTGGAAGGCGCGCAAAAGGTAGCCGCAGAGATAAATAGCAGCTACGGAGAAAACCGTGCCATCGCCGTAAAAATGGATGTGACGCAGGAGGAGCAGATTCAGGCTGCCTATGCAGAAACGGCATTGACCTATGGCGGTGTAGATATCATCGTCAACAATGCAGGCCTTGCTACATCCAGTCCGTTCGATGAAACATCGTTAAAGGAATGGAATTTAAATGTGAATGTGCTGGGAACGGGTTATTTTCTGGTTGCACGAGAAGCGTTCAAGCTCATGAAGGAGCAGACACTTGGTGGCAGCATGGTGTTCGTCGGCTCCAAAAACTCAGTCTACGCAGGTAAAAATGTAACAGCCTATAGCTCGGTCAAAGCGCTGGAAGCACATTTAGCCCGTTGTATTGCCGCAGAAGGTGGTGAATATGGCATCCGCGTGAACACCATTTTGCCGGATGCCATTCTGCAAGGTTCGGCAATCTGGAACTCCAATTGGCGCAACGAGCGCGCTGCCGCCTACGGCATCGAGCCCGACCAACTGGAGGAGCATTACCGCAAACGGACGACGCTGTTGGTCAACATTTATCCGCAGGATATCGCTGAGGGCATTGCCTTTTTCGCCTCATCCAAGGCAGAGAAAACGACAGGCTGTATGCTGACCATCGACGGTGGCGTCCCCGCAGCCTTTACACGGTAGGAAGCCTAAGGAAGGCAAATACACTAATCCAAGCCACATGACCATAGTTCCGAAGGGTTTGTTAATTAGTTGAAAAACACGTAGATAAGCATTATTACTTATTTACGCGTTCTCATCCTTTATATACACACTAACACTTTAAAAATAGAAGTGACTTTATGGGTGGTCAGCAGCGGAGCGGGCGGAATTGTTCTGAAGAAACGAAGTGTTCGCCTTTGCAACGGGATTTTAACCTTATCATGTGTTATAAAATGAAAAATCCCGTTGCAACAGCGATCGGAAGAACAATCCGCACGCGAAGCGGCCTCCCCCCGTAACTCACTTTATTTTCCAAGGAGGAACCACGATGAGTGACAAAGCGTACGCCTTATTCGAGGAGCAACAGCAACAACGAGGCATTGACTTGGAGCAAGTAAAGGCAAAGATGAAAGCGCTTAGCATAGAAACACCATCCTGGGGATATGGCGACTCAGGTACACGGTTTAAAGTCTTTCAGAAAACGGGCGTGCCGCGTGATCCATTCGAAAAGCTGGAGGATGCCGCGCAGGTTCATACTGTGACAGGCTTATGTCCATCCGTTGCGATCCACATTCCGTGGGATACAGTAGACAATTACGGCAAGCTTCGCGGTCATGCCGAAAGCCTCGGTTTGCGGATTGGGGCCGTGAATCCCAATTTGTTTCAAGACGAGGACTACATGCTCGGCAGTGTCACCAATGTAGACCCGGCCATCCGCCGTAAGGCCATCAACCATTTGCTGGAATGCGTGGATATTGCGAAGGAAACGGGCTCTAACGATTTTAGCTTATGGTTCGCAGACGGAACGAATTATCCCGGTCAGGGGGATATTCGCAAACGGAAAAATTGGATGCTGGAAGCGCTCAGTGAAATGTATAAGGCGCTCACACCTGACATGCGCATGCTGATTGAATACAAGGCGTTCGAGCCAGCCTTTTATCATACGGATATTGCCGATTGGGGCATGGCGTACAATTACGCAACCAAGCTGGGGCCGCAGGCACAGGTGCTGGTGGATACAGGGCATCATCTGCCGGGAGCCAACGTGGAGCATATTGTCGCGTTTCTAATTGATGAGCAGCGACTAGGTGGGTTCCATTTTAATAGCTATAAATATGCAGATGATGATCTGATTGTAGGTTCTGCCAATCCGTATGAGTTATTTTTGATCTTTTATCAAATTTTAAATGCCGCTCAGGATATAGAAGCTGATATCCGCCAAACCGTGGACAAAATCGCATACTTGATTGATCAGTCGCACAATATTGAATCCAAAATCCCGGCCATGATTCGCTCCGTGTTGAATGTGCAGACTCAATATGCAAAGGCACTCTTGATTAATCATGCAGAGGTGGAAGATGCAGCAAACCGCCAGGATGTGCTGGGTGCAGAGGATGCTGTACGCCAGGCGTTTGAGTTTGATGTGGCACCATTGCTCAGAGTGATCCGTGAAGAGCAGGGATTACCTACAGACCCGATGAAAGCCTACCTGGCATCTAATTATGGCACGCAGATTTTACAAAGAGGCAAGGGTGGTGCAAGCTGGTGAGTATCCTCGCTTATGATTTGGGGGCAAGCAGTGGCAGGGTTCTACTCGGAGAATTGACAGATTCACGTATAGTGGTGGAGGAAATCCATCGCTTTTCGAATGATCCGGTCAAAGTTGGGGAACGTCTGCACTGGGATCTGTTGCGTCTGTATCACGAGGTTCAGCAAGGATTGCTCAAAGCCAAACATATGGGAGTGAATCCGTCCAGTCTTGCGATTGACTCTTGGGCGGTCGATTTTGGATTGATTGGGGAAACCGGAGAACTGCTAGGCAACCCTTATCATTATCGGGATTGGCACACCCAGGGGGTGATGGAAGAAATACAGGGAAGGCTAGGGAAAGAGTCCATTTTTCAGCGTACAGGCATTCAGTTTTTGACGTTTAACACGATTTATCAGCTGGCTGCTATGCGAAAGGCGAGTTCACCGTTGCTGGAGCAGGCAAAGCATTTCTTGATGATTCCAGATCTGCTGCGGTATTTTCTGACAGGTGAAATGTACAATGAGTTTTCGAATGCGACCAGCACGCAATTATATAATCCGTTGCAGCAAAAATGGGATGAAGAGCTTTTGTCTGGAATCGATATCCCCCGTTCCTGGTTTAGTGAGGTTCTAGAACCAGGAAATGTTGTAGGAACGATCCGCTCGTCGGTCATGACCGATCTGGGCATTGGAGCGATTCCTGTGATTGCAGTAGCAGAGCACGATACGGGATCTGCTGTGGCTGCCGTACCTGCGCTGGAGCGCTCGTTTGCGTACTTGAGCTGCGGAACATGGTCCCTGATGGGAACGGAAACGGCACAGCCTGTAATCAATGACGATACGCTTCGTTTTAATTTTACGAACGAAGGTGGGGTCGGTCGAACTTACAGACTGCTTAAAAATATCATGGGATTGTGGATTTTACAGGAGGCGCGTAGAGAGTGGAAGCGGCAGGGCTACTCCTATTCCTTCCCCGAACTGGTTCATATGGCAGAACAGGCTCCAGCATTCACTTCTTTGATTGATCCGGACGATGAACTGTTCCTGCACGCCGGGGATATGAAAACACGTATCCGTCAATATTGCCGCAACACTGGGCAGCCGTTGCCGGAGACGCCGGGAGAGATTACGCGCTGTATTTTGGAGAGTCTGGCGTTAAAGTATCGTTACATTTTGGAGCTTACGGAGCAGGTGTCAGGACAACGGTTTAATGGTTTGCATATGGTCGGAGGAGGGATTCAAAATCGCTTGCTGTGCCAATGGACGGCCAATTCAATTCAAAAACCCGTGTGGGCTGGACCCGCAGAAGCGAGCGCAATCGGCAATCTTGCGGTACAATGGATGACACAGGGAAAGTTCGCCGATATATGGGAAGCACGCCGGGTCATCGCAGATTCTATTTCCGTGGAGGAATATGAACCTGCCGAGTCAGAAGTGTGGGAGGATGCCTACGGGCAATTCCGGCGAGTGGCGGGACTTTTTGTACATTAAAGATGTGGAGTGAGATTGCCATGCTGGTCGCAGAAAGATATGAGATGATTGTGCAGCTCGTTAATGAAAAAGGGAGCATACGGGTGTCCGAATTGAGTGAGTTGTGCAAAGTAACGGAGGAAACGATCCGCCGTGATCTGGACCGCCTGGAGCAGGCGGGACGACTGCGCCGTTCGCATGGGGGAGCGGTTAGTGTCAAAAACGAGCAACCTGAAACGCCCTATGCAGTACGGGAAATTATGAACGCAGAGGAAAAGCGTAGGATTGCCGAGGAAGCGGTCAAGCAGATTCAGCCGAATGATCGTATTTTGCTGGATGCTAGCACAACCGCCTGGTATATGGCGTCCAGCTTACCGGATATTCCTTTGACAATATTAACAAATTCGATTCGGGTAGCTACAGAGCTGGCGGGTAAGGAAAAAATCGAGGTCATTTCGACGGGGGGGCAGTTGCTTCAACGCTCGTTGTCATTTGTAGGCCCGCTCGCAGAGCGTTCACTAGAAACCTATTATGTGGATAAATTGTTTTTCTCCAGCCAAGGGGTTCATCTGGATCGCGGTATTAGCGAATCGAATGAACTGCAAGCTCGTTTGAAGCAGAAAATGGTCAGCATTGCAGACCGTGTGATTTTACTGGCGGATGCGAGCAAATTTGGGCAGCAGGCGTTTACGCATGTCGTGAGCCTGTCGCAAGTGTCCGAGATCATTACAGATTCACGGTTGTCGGACCCGATTCGCAGTCAACTTGCGGAGCTGGCGATTCCAGTTACGGTTGTATAAAGCGGGGAGTTTCCAAGGTGAAGGCCGCTTTGTGTTTCATTTGATCTTACGATCGCTGTTGCAGGGGATTCTTTGATGATGTAAAAAAGTTATAAGCGAGAATCCCGCTGCAAGCTTCTAAATTATCACTTCCCCGGATTTTTAGCAGTGAGTAAAAAATCTGGGGGCAACAGCCATGGGAAGCAACATCCGACTGCGCAGTGGCACCAGAGGTAACTTTTCAGTTATAAAGTAATAGCAATTCCATAGACGGAAGGGGTGTTCCGTATGAAGGTATCTTTATTTATTACCTGCCTGAGTGATGCGATTTATCCCAAGGTAGGGGAAGCGATGGCACGCTTGCTTGCCAGATATGGTGTTCAGCTGGATTTTCCGAAGGTGCAGACATGCTGTGGACAGCCGTCCTATAACAGCGGGTATTGGGATGAAACGAGGGCTGCGGCCAAAACGATTTTGAAAGCGTTTAACGACAGCGATTTTGTCGTATCCCCCTCCGGTTCCTGCACATATATGATTCATCATTACCCGGAGTTGTTTAAGGATGAGCCCGAATGGCTCGATTCGGCACGGAGGCTTGAGCAAAAGACGTACGAGTTTACGCAATTTATGGTGCAGGTGCTTGGCGTGACCGATGTGGGCGCGTCTTTTCCGCATAAGGTAACCTACCATCCGTCTTGCCATGGCACACGTTTGCTCGGCGTGAAGGAGGAACCGATGAAGCTGCTTGGCAGTGTAAAGGGGCTGCAATTAGTACCACTTCCCTTTGCTGAGGACTGCTGTGGCTTTGGCGGGACTTTCGCGGTGAAAATGCCGGATATTTCGGGAGCGATGGTGACTGAAAAAGTGGACCACATCAGGGAGACCGAAGCCGAGGTACTGGTCGGACTGGATATGGCCTGCTTGATGAACATTGCCGGAAATCTTCGGTATCGGGAAGAACCGGTTCGGGTGATGCATCTGGCTGAGCTGCTGTACGAAGGGGTGAAGCACGCATGACCGCCGTACATTCACATTCCATGAACCAAAAGGTTAAGAAACGCGCAGAGCTGGCTCTCAATGATGATTTTCTGCGGAATGCAGTTCGTTTCACTACAGAGCGGCTGCGCAACGGTAAGCGGGTGGCCTCAGAGCAGCACGGAAATTGGGAGGAATGGCGTGAGCGCGGGCGCCAAATTCGTCTTCATACCATTGCCCATCTGGACTATTACTTAAATCTATTTGTAGAAAATGCCCGCGCCAACGGGGTGCATATCCATTTTGCCGACACAGCAGCCGATGCCGTACGTATTACACTGGATATTGCTGCGCATAGCCAAGCTCGTTCCGTCGTCAAATCCAAGTCGATGGTGTCGGAGGAGTTACATTTGAATCAGGCGCTAGAGGGTGCGGATATCGAGACGATTGAAAGTGACCTCGGTGAATATATTATTCAACTGGCAGGAGAGCCCCCGTCTCATATCGTCATTCCGGCGATTCACAAAAACCGCTATCAGATTGCCGAGCTGCTGTCCAAAGAAGCAGGGGAGAAACTGTCCGCGGATACGACGATTTTGGCGGGCTTTGTCCGCAAAAAGCTGCGTGAGAAGTTTCTAGAAGCGGATATTGGCATGACCGGGTGTAATTTTGCCATCGCCGAGACAGGCTCTATGGTCCTGTTTGAAAATGAAGGCAACGCACGAATGGTATCCACTTTGCCCAAAACGCAAATTACGTTGATGGGCATGGAACGGATTATTCCATCCTGGACGGATTTGGAGGTCATGGCTACATTACTGCCACGATCCGCTACCGGACAGAAGCTGACCATGTACATGTCTGGTATTTCAGGCCCCCGGCGTAGCCAGGATGCCGATGGACCTGACGAAATGCACATCATCATCGTAGATAACGGACGTTCACTACAGCTAGGCAATCCCGAGTTTCAAGAGCTGTTGAATTGCATTCGCTGCGGGGCTTGCCTGAATGCCTGTCCGGTGTACCGACACATTGGCGGGCACGCGTATGGCGGGACATATAGTGGCCCTATCGGTGCAGTGCTTACGCCTGCCCTTCATGGCAACATTGAAGAGTGGAACGATATTGCGAGTGCGTCCAGTCTGTGTGGTGCGTGTTATGAAGCCTGTCCGGTCAAAATACCGCTGCATGATATGCTGGTATATTTGCGTAGACGTAAGGTAGAGGCGGGACAAGGAGATAAGCTGGAAACAGTAGGGATGAAAGGTTTTGCAACCGTGGTTTCCAGCTCGAAGCGATTCGCAGCGGCGATTCGGCTAGGGCGGATTGCCCAGAAAGCGGTCGTCCGTAAGGGCGAAATTACCCTTAAGCTGGGCCCGCTAAAGGGATGGAATACGTACCGTGTGGCTCCCTCTTTGGCGAAAAAATCCTTCCGTCAGCAATGGAACACGCTGGAGCATAAGCTGGAGCAGGAACGCAACGTGATGCAGCCGGATGTTCTCAGCCGAATGGAGAAGATTTTGGCAGATAGAAGTAAAGGAGGGACGCAGCATGAGGGAACAGAGTAATCCTTCTGCGCAAGCAAAAGCGGCCCATGAAGCGTGGCTTCAGCAAATGGAAGCAGAATCGCGTGCTAAGCAGGTATGCTTTATGGACGGCATCGCGACGCGGCTCAAGCGTCCTCGACAAACCGAGCCGCCAGTTCAGCTGTTTCGCGGGGCACCTGCATTTTGGCACGAATTCGAATGGAGCGCGGAGCAGCGCATCGAGGAATTCACCGTCAACTTTACAAGTGTTGGCGGGCATGTCGTGCGTCTGCCGGATTTGGAGCAGACCGCAGACTGGATCGCGCACAAAGCGCGAGAGCTGGGAGCGGCCTATATCGTCCGGCAGAATGAGCCGGACCTGGATGCGCTCCAGCTGGAATCGGTGCTGCCGGAAGTCCGTTTATCGGTGTGGAACACCGATCCAGTCGAGGATTGGAAGGCCCGCGCCGCCGAGGCGGATATTGGCATCGTCATCGCCGACGAAGCGGCTGCTTACACCGGTTCGGTAGCGGTGTTATCCTCGCCGGAGAAAGGCCGTGCAGTCAGCCTTTTGCCAACTGCACTGATTATTCTTCTGCCCGTAGAGCGCTTGCGAACACGACTGGGCGAGATTCTAAGCCGCTTTGACGAAATCGGGCGTGAGCAACTGCCCGCAGGCATTCATTTTATTACTGGACCGAGCCGCTCGTCGGATATTGAAAATGATTTGACGATTGGCGTGCATGGACCCGGCATCGTCTATACGTTGTTAGTGGGCTAGCGTGGAGACCGCCTAACGAGCATGATAGAGGGGAAAACGGGTTTCAAAATCTGTTTGTCTGCGATTACTCCTAACCGAAATGCGGCCATCGTGCAGCTCAGTAATACTTTTTGTAATCGCAAGGCCTAGCCCGGTGCCTCCAGTTTCCTTGGAGCGTGATTTGTCCACCCGGTAAAACCGCTCAAACAAGTGCGGGACATCTTCCACAGGAATTGGGGTGCCGTAGTTGGTGCAGATTACCACCGCCTCGTCGTCTTCGCGTCCTATGGTGATATCGAGGCGTTTGCCGTCTTTTCCGTACCGAATAGCGTTGGAAAATAAATTTTCATACAGGCGTACCAGCTCGTCTGTATCGGCTAGAATCCGAACAGGCTCGACGATTCGGACACGGTAGGACATGTCCGCCTGTTCCAGCGAGGGTACAAATTCCTCAGCAAGCTGAGTGAGCAATTTGCCGAGATCTACAGGCTCCAGCTCCAGTGGCAGACTGCCACCGCTCACACGCGTGTATTCAAACAGCTCGTCGATCAGCTTTTTAAGCGTCAATGACTTTTCATAAGCAATGTTCACATAATATCGCAGCTCAATTTCATCCCGATAGCGGTCGGTTTCAATATATTCCAAAAAACCGATCACGGATGTTAGCGGGGTACGAAGATCATGAGATACGCCGGTGATCAGGTCGTTTTTGGCTTTGGCGGAAGCCCGTTCTTCTTCCAGTGAGAGACGGAGCTTGTCCGCCATGGTGTTCATATTTTTCGCCAAGGTACCCAGCTCGTCCGCTGAAGAAACAGGAATCGTATAGGACAGATCTCCATCAGCAAACTCCTGCATCCCCGTCGTAATTTCGCGAAGGTAGCCAATCGTATTTTTGGTAAAAAGGAAAAAGAAATAGATATATGTAGGTAGCCCGCCCACCAGCATGATCAGTGGGGACCCAATGTGATTTACGGTCCAGCGAACCAGACGGGTGCCAAAAAATGAACGGGAAGGGTTCAGCCATAGCAGCAAGGATGCTCCATAATAAAACACCATCAAAATCAGTCCGGTTAGAGCGAAAGCGGCAAGGCTAAGAGCTGTCAGCTTCCATCCCAACGTGTCATATCGTTTTGCCTTCAAGACGTAAATCCTCCATTAATCGAATTTTTCCATTTTGTAGCCGATGCCCCACACCGTTTTCAGGTATTTGGGTTTTCTCGGATCAGTCTCAATTTTCTCGCGAATTTTACGCACATGAACCATCAGCGTATTGTTGGATTCCAGATATTGCTCTTTCCACACTTTTTCATAGATCTGCTCCATGCTCAGTACTTGACCACGATTACGGGCCAACAGCTCGACAATGGCAAATTCGCGCGGGGTCAGCTTAATGGATTCTCCGGCGAGAGTGATCTCATGCGTAGCAGAATTAATGGTGAGTTCGTCCAGTATCATTTCATGCTCCAATGCAGGGAAAGAGTGGGTATATTTCCGTACTCTGCGCAGCTGAGATTTGATGCGCGCCACCAGCTCCAACGGGCTGAATGGCTTAGTGACATAATCATCGGCTCCAACGCTAAGTCCTGTGATTTTGTCCATATCTTGTCCCTTCGCAGACAACATAATAATCGGAAAATGCTCGGTTTCCCTGATCTTCATGCAAGCTTCAACCCCGTCCATATTGGGCATCATCACATCAAGCACCATCACATCTATCGATTCCCGACTGACTTGCTCCAGCGCTTCCAGTCCGTCCCGTGCCATGAGCAGTCGATATCCTTCATTTTCCAAATAAATTTGCATCAGCTTAATAATTTCAGGTTCATCGTCTACTAATAAAATGGTTCCGTTATGCATGGTTGTGCACCCTTTCTGTTCTTTCTAGCAGTAAACAATATGGGCGTATTATATACCTTTTTAAAGATGGAGGCTATGGACACTCATCTCAGTTCGCTTGCTTGGGGTCTTCAGCCTTTGGATAGTGCTGTTTCAGTTGAAGAAATACGGTTTTCTTGCTTGAATTGTCTTTTTTCTATTGCTGGTAATTGACCGAACAAGATCCAAGCAAATGGCAGGAAACGGGAGATGATCGACACGACGAGCCAAGAGCAAAGAAGTGCAAAGAAAAAACCTCCGGCATACCACGCATGAATAAGCTGCGGAGAACCGATATGTGGTGAAAACTGCCGATACAGGAGCAGGAAGAACGGATGAATCAGATACACACCAAACGACAGTGTGCCCAGACGTTCCAGTTTGCGAGTGACAAAGGAATGTTGTCGTCTAAACATTAAAAAGGAAATCTGTAGTATTACCAGCGTGCTAGACAGGCTGTACATATTATACATAAGTTCAAAAACTAGCGAATTGTACGAGATTCCGTACATTCTATTTTCGTACCACATATAGACATGCATGGTGGCTGAAATCAGCCATAAACCCCAAATTGCGATCCATGTCAGCACGCCGGCAACACTTCGTTCCCCCTTACGCATCAGAAACCACGTTTTCAGCTGTGGGTAGTAGTAACCGAGAGCAGCACCCAGCATGTAGCAGGCTATATATGACAGTGCCCAACTGCCCTTATTTTGAACCTGAAATAGAAATTTATTTCCAATAACAAATGACCACTGTACCAATAGCCCGAGGACAATAGACCATTGTGGAAGTTGCCGACAACGCTGGAACAGCCACAGTACGAATGGAAATGCGAGATAGAATTGCATCATGATAAAAATATAATATAAATGAGTATAAGCTTTGCCTGTGGCCAGTTTCAGAGCAAAGCTCTTCGCAAGTGTGGCTATATTCCATGGTTCGGAGCTGCCAGCCATAAGGGACAGAATGAAATAAAACAGAGAGAACATGACATAAGGTAAGAGGATGTACAGCAATCTCTGCTTATAAAAGCGGATTAAGAGCTGTCGTCCCATCGGACGATCCTTGTAGTTGTAGAACAGCACCATGCTGCTAAGCGCGATAAATACAGGGGTTCCATACTTCATCAACACATTGAGGGCATTGTATACAACATATAGGCTGGAATTTGTAAGCTGAACCGTTGCATAAGAAGTGGCATGTACCATCAAGACGGCTAAAATCGCCATGGCTCTGACCAACTGTAATTCGGGAATTTTTTCTTTGGTCTTAGGCTTCATAAGCTTCATTTCCTTTCAAGAGTGAACTGTATCTTGTCGAACTCTTTCTATTAAAAGATAAAGTTCTTAACAACCTGAAAGGGAACGGCTTAAGAAACGCTTATGAACTTCTTAACTTTTGTTAAGAATTGAGGATTGTGCAAAAATCCCATAAGCGAATTCCAATGAACAAGATATAGATCGAAATGGTTTAGTTCGTCTATATCTTGCACTTTGGAGCGACTGGAATCGAATTTTGCAAAATCCTGAAATTAAAAAGAACTTCCATAGCCTCAAAATGAGTGGCATGGAAGTTCTTTTTTATACTCATGTTCATTCGTTATTTGCAACGTTTGATAGGTGCGCGTCTAATCTGTCCACGAATGGCACCGTTCGGATGACGGATCGTGTGGACATTGACGTAGGCATTGCCCTCTCTAATTTGGCACACCAAATCATAAATGGTTCTGCCTCTGAGCGGACCGGTAAGATCACATGCACGAAGCACGCCGCTAACGACGCCTCTTCTAACGGTTATCCCAAACTTCGAAGGACCAAACAGTGTAGCAACAACAGGGCCATTTTCACCTCTTCGTCCCAGATGAATATGCGCTTCGGTTACCCGTGAGATATTGCGTACAGTCAGTTCAAAGCTTAATTGTTGGCTCGTTGGACGGTAACGAAATTCGGCTGTTCCTGTCGCATTTGTTCTGACAGGAGGCACTTCATTAGCCCCCCTTAAGGTGGCTCTAAACTTATTAGACATGACATCCCTCCTTTCCCAGTGTTGGTTTAGTGTATTCACAGGGCCAGAGAAAGGGCTGCACATTAGCCTATTCATCAGAAGTTGTGTGTTTTACAAGTTATTCAGTCCAAGCACTAAACAAACTTTTTCATAGTCTATGAATATCTGGTAGAGAGAGGAGGGGAAACCATGGGAACATTTATTGATGGAAGAACATCCCAAAATGCTTCGACAGCTAACTCTATTGCCATTCCGATCACTGTTTTAAATACGCCTCAATTGTTCGGGCAGATCGGATTAAACACACAGGGAGCTACAGGTACGCCACGGGTTCTGCTTAAAGGAACCATATCGCTTCAACTTCCGCTTGCTTTAGTCGGGATAACGATCACTATTGTAAGAGGTACCCTAGTCACTGACCCTGTTGTTTATTCGGCTACGTCTACTTTCAGTTTGAGTTTATTAGCTCCACAGGTGATTGCGTTCTCAGCCGATGACTTTAACCCGCCGATTACACCACAATTGGTTTATACAGCTTTTGTTTCTGCTAACCTGCTGGGTACAGTACGAGTAGGTCCAGAGAGTTTTGACGGAATTTTGGTTGCAGATTAATGTAGTAATTTTGATATGACGAAATATGCTTCATAAAGCTTCGCAGTTGTAACTGCGAAGCTTTTTTGTGTACAAGTACAAGTACAAGTTTCAGCTTAACGAATAAACTACTTTTCTTTTGCATAAGAATTACATAGGCATAACCCTGCAACAATGGATAGAATTTTATGTATGCGCTTACAAAAAACGAAATGTCCTTTGCTTCATACAATTGAAAATCTGGAGGAGGAATGAAGAATGAAGTGGAAAATAGGATTGACTGGTATGCTTTTAGCAGCTTTTTTATGTGGTGCACCAGGTGTGGGCATAGCTACCCCGGCACATGCATCCGCTGGCGAGTACAAGTTTGATTTTGGTGGAGGTACGGTCGAAACGGGTTATACTGGAGTGAGCGCTTCGCTGTCCTATGACTCAGCACGTGGCTATGGCTTTCGTACCCCTGAGAATATGCGTAATGTCAGTGCTTCGGGGACTGGAGTGGCAAGCGATGCGGTACGGTTCCTGGCTACAGGTACGAAAAGCGAGAATACTTTTGACGTTGATCTTCCTCCTGGTTTGTATGAGGTGTCGGTTACTTTAGGAGATACCTCTCGTTCGAGTATTGCGGCTGAAGGGGTATATCAGGTCATTAATATGACAGGGAATGGGGCCAAGGATCGCTTTCAAATTCCAGTGACAGACGGACAGCTAAATCTGCTGGTTACTGAAGGCAAAGAGGGCGCGGTCTTCACACTCAGTGCATTGGAAATCAGGCAATTATCTAGCAATCCGGTTACGAATCGAACGATTTATATCGGTGGAGATTCTACGGTTTGTAATTATTATCCGCTAGATAGCAGTGTGCAGGCGGGATGGGGTCAACTGCTGCCAGAGTTTGTGAACACGAATACTTTTCAAATTCGCAATATGGCGTCAGGAGGCCAAATTGCTAGAGGCTTCCACCAGGACGGTCAGTTGGAGGCCATCGTCCAATATATCAAGCCGGGGGATTATTTTATTCTCCAATTGGGCATTAATGACACCAATCCAAAGCATAACGAAAGCGAAGCGGAGTTTAAGGACTGGATGCGGGATATGATCCGGCAGGTTAAGGCTAAGGGGGCGACGGTAATCCTGTCAACTCCGCAAGGACGAGCCACTGACTTTAATGCTAACCATGTACACAACGCAGAAAATAGATGGTATAGAAGCGCTATTTTGGCGCTGGCTCAAGAGGAACAAACACCTTTAGTCGATCTGAATGTTCTTAGTTCAGCTTATTTCACTTCTATTGGTAAAGACGCTACACTGGCCTTGTATATGAATGGCGATACACTTCATCCAAACTATGAAGGTGCAAGGGAATTGGCCCGATTGGTAGCACAGGATTTAAAAAGGCAGGGTCTGAGCGGATTCTAAATTTAAATTAATGGGTTTTCCCCTGCTTCTTGCATTCGTAGGAGCAGGGGTTTTTAGCCTCTGTTCATAGTGCTATAATTATTGAAAAAGCAATAGTAATACGGAGGAATTAGAACATGCAGCCTTTCACTGCCCGTGTGCTTCAAATTATACGGTTGATCCCTGAGGGAAAAGTAATGACTTACGGTCAAATTGCGGCAAAGGCCGGAAGCCCAAGAGGTGCCAGGCAGGTGGTGCGAATTTTGCATACATTGAGCCAAAAACACCGACTTCCTTGGCATAGAGTAGTCAATCGCTTGGGGGAGATTGCTTTGCAGGAGGATGAGTCTGCATCCCTGCAGCGTCTGTATTTGGAGGAGGAAGGCATACGTTTTAATGAAAGCGGGCGTATTCCACTAGATCAATATCTCTATGATCCGCAAGCGGAGATGGAAGAATAGGAACGGAACAAGCTATGCGGTTTTATATTAGATTTGATTATCACAAAAATCCGGGACAAATCAATTATCGATTTGTCCCGGATTTTTTTCATCTAGCATACGAAGCAGATAACTAGAGGTAATCTGTTATTTATAGCATAAGATTCACTTGTCATTTTATCCGATAAGATGCTGCTGATCCCGTTGGGCAAGGTGAAAAGAAATGCTGTTCATCAGCGGTATATCGTTATTTTTTCGGGCTTCCCGGATTAGTTGTTTCTTTTTTTGTTCTGATTCACGTAAAAAGCGGGTCATCCACAAATCAGACGGTTCGTTAGTGGTTGTCATGCGAGATTCTTTTATCATCTATTAACCCTCCCAGTGAGCGGCTGTTATTCTTTCTCTAGTATATGTTCCAAACCTTAATAGATGCTGTTGGTTTCCTTAAAATTAGCTGAAAATTAGGTAAAGTTCAGGTAAACATAGGTTGAATCAATATCCCATTGGACGAAAAGTAGTATAAAGCGAGTAATCTGGAAGTAAAGGTTACAAAAATGTATTGTTTTGACACCTTGTACCAACATAAACCTGAAAGTACAATTAGAATGCAAAGAGTTCGTGGAAATTTATGTCGAAAAGAATGGAAATGATTCGAAGAATGCACGAAAGGGGAGAGATTCATCTATGAAGCAAAAAGCGGCTGCCGTGCTGCTTGTATTGTCCTTATCATCAGGATTGGCCTCCACTGTACAGGCTGAGAGTTTATCAGGAAATGTAGCATCAAGTACGTCAGTTAGTCCATCCGCTGGGGCTACATCGAAGACATCATCCGTAACGGGTCAGGCTTTACCTACATTGACACTTAAGCAGGCCGCGGAATGGGCACAGACGAACAGTTACAATACGCGTACCGCCGAACGGGACGTAGAGCGTCGCAGAATGGAACTGAAAAATGCAGAAAAGGATCTGGGCAATTCACCTGTCGATTTTATAGACAATGAGTATGTTGATGATGAAACGTCATGGAGAAATTACAGTTCCTCGACGCTATCTTATTTAGCCAGCAAAAAGCAGGCGCAGTTCGCCAAAGACCAGATTTATTTTAATGTGATGAAAAGCTATCAAAGTGTGTTCGTGGCAGAGAATCAAGTGAAAAATGATCTAGAAGCGCTTGAAATCGCCCAAGCGGAGGAAAAGATTGCACTTGCCAAATTTGCGCGTGGCAAGCTGTCTGAGTATGCAAAAAACGAGAGTACACAGGCCAGAAACCAGGCTCAGCAAACAGTAGAACAGGGGAAAATTGCGTTGCAAAAATCCAGGGATGCTCTGAACTTCCTCATGGGACAACCTAACGGAACAGCCTATGAAATGGTGGATCGACCTGTGTACAAGGAACCCAAAAAACTGGATATCGAATTACATATACAACAGCTGACAGACATGAATCCGAATTTATGGAAGCTGGAGGATAGTATCAAAACTTCGGAGCTCAATGTGAGATACTTCGATTTTAATAGCGGCGCAGGTGCTTACGATCTAGCTAAAATGGATGTCGATACAGCCAAAGAGGAGCTCGCCAAAGGTCAAAAGGATTTTGCTGAATCACTCCGCAATTTGTATGCCACGGTTAAGGAAAACCAAAAGAAATACGTACAACTGGAAGAAAGCTTGCGTACGGCAAAAGAGGCCTTGGAGTTATCACGCAAAAAGTGGGCCAGAGGTCTAATTATCGAGACGGAGTTGAAAAATAATCAGCTAAAAGTGAACCAGATTGAACGGCAAATGGAAGAGCTGGCGCTCGAGTTGGATCAAAATGAGTATACGTTGAACAAGCCATGGAGCACATAGGGAGGAAACGGCGTTGGCAGAAACGGTTTTAAATGATGCTTTAATCAAGTTACGGAAAAAACGGAGAAAAAAGTGGATATGGACTGCAATTGTTCTACTGGTTGTAGGTGGAGGCGGAGCGGCAGTATATCTGAATCTGCCCAAGGAGCAGGAGGCACCTTTAGTTCAGGATGAGACGCTTAAAGTAGAGCGCGGCGATGTGAGTGAGAAGCTGGACACGTCCGGCACTGTGCAAGCATCCAAGGAAGTGAAGTTAAACTTCACGAGTGCAGGTGATAACAAGCTGGCAGCGGTAAATGTGAAAGCCGGGGACAAGGTGAAAAAAGGACAGGTGCTGGCTCTTCTGGACAGTTCAGAAATTAAAATGCAAATTCAGACTGCGTCTGATACTTTGGAAATATCCAAAGCCAAGCTGGCTGAATTAGAAAAAGGTCCGAAGGCAGAGGATATTGAAATTCAGAAGACAAATGTACTTCGGGCCAAAATGGCTATCGATACAGCGCAAGAATCATTTGAATTGGAAGAAGCCGAAAGTCAGAAGAAAACTTCCCAAAAGCAGTTGGAACAGGCGCGAAAGGCATATGAAGACCAAAAGTTTTTACATGATGCCGGGGCGGTGTCCAACAGTGAATTGGAGCAGGCAGAGCAAGCACTGGATAAAGCACAGACGGACTATGATGGTCTGGATCTGCAGTTCCGCAAAATCATGTCGCAAAAACGTCGCACCATTTCAGAAGCTGAAATCGGATATCGTACGGCAATGGCAGAGCTTCGCAAAATTCAGGTTCCTGCTGATGCATCCAATATTCAAGCCTCACGGATAGAGGTTCGAAGACAGGCGACGGAACTGGAGCAGAAGAAAAATGAATTGAACAAGCTTCAGGTCACAGCACCTTGGGACGGAGTGATCTTGAAGGTGAACGGGGATGTGGGGACCAGTCCGACCGCTCCATTCATTGTCATGAATAACTCGGATTCCAACGATCTTAAGGTAGTTGTAAAGGTAAGTCAGACCGACATTGTCAAAGTAAAGAAGGGTCTTTCAGCCGTGTTGACTACCAATGCCTATCCGGGTGAATCTTTTCCAGGGAAGGTGCAATTCGTCTCACCGGAAGCCTCTACGGATGAAGGGATGACGACGTATCTGATGGAACTGTCTGTCCATGACCCGAAAGGCAAGCTCAAAACAGGCATGATTATGAATGTGGCCGTTATTTTGGGAATACACAAAAATGTACTGTTCGTACCTGCGACTGCGCTGAGATCCGAAGGGGGACAGGATGGCGTGTATGTTGCCGCCAATAACGCTGCGAATCCAGGGGCGCGCACTTTCAAGCCCGTAGAACTCGGATTTTATACGCCAGATCGAGTCGAACTCAAGTCAGGTGTAAAAGAGGGTGACACGCTTATTGTGCCTGCTCCTGAACCTCCGCCGGACCCTTCCGCTATGGGCGGCATGCAGGGAGGCTTTTAAAAGGGTATGAGATACGTCATTCAGATTGAGGATTTGAAAAAAGTGTATCAGGTCGGAGATCAGGAAATTCATGCCCTGCGAGAGGTACAACTTGATATTGCTGACGGTGATTTTGTTGCGATCATGGGACCGTCTGGATCAGGCAAGTCCACGATGATGAATGTCATCGGCTGTCTGGATTTACCTACATCGGGACAATTTTATTTGGATGGCTATTCGATATTAGATGCCCGCGAGGATGAACTGGCTATTATACGTAATCAGAAAATCGGATTTGTATTTCAAAAATTTCATTTGCTCCCGCGAGCAACGGCTTTGGAGAATGTGGAACTGCCTATGATCTATGCGGGTATTTCTGCCAAGGAGCGTCGTTTACGGGCAATGGAAGCCCTCACTAGCGTAGGTCTAGGCGATCGGATGAACAATAGGCCGAACGAATTGTCAGGCGGTCAGCAGCAGCGGGTATCCATTGCGCGTGCACTTGTGAACAATCCGGTTATTCTCTTGGCGGATGAACCGACAGGCGCATTGGACTCCAAAACAAGTGTTGAAATTATGGGGATTTTTCAGCGTCTGAATGATCAGGGGAAAACGGTTGTATTGGTTACTCATGATCAGGAGGTTGCGGAATACGCCAAGCGTCTGATTCATTTTCGAGATGGGCGGATTGAAGAGGATCAGCCTGTTGGGAAACGAAGAATGGCGGCAGAGGAAGTGAAGGCATGAAGTTTAAGGAAATTATCCGTGTATCGCTCAACAGTTTGCGAACCAATATGCTGCGATCTTTGCTGACCATGGTGGGCATTATTATCGGAGTGGCCGCTGTGATTATGATTGTAGCCATCGGTAAAGGATCAACGGCTACGATTACATCTCAGATCAACAGTATGGGAAATAATCTGCTGATGATCTATCCTTATGCTCCATATGATGGGTCCAGCTCCATGTCGTTCAGTCAGACGAAAGGAATATCTCTGGAAGATATCGATGCGCTAGAGCAGCAAAAAGCAGTAGCAGAGGTAGCACCAAGTGCCATGACCAATGCAGATATTACGTGGAGCCGCAATAAGGTCAGCGGGCAAATTGAGGGGACTTCGCTGGCATTTGTTCATGTGAGAAAGCTGTCGCTAGCTCAAGGTAGGTCCTTTACCCACTATGAAGTGGATAAACGAATGAATGTGGCTGTGCTTGGGAGTGATGCGGCCCGTAATATTTTTGGTCCGGATGCCTCCAGAGCGGTCGGTGAGACGATCATGATCAAACAGCTTCCTTTTAAGGTGGTTGGTGTGCTGGCAAATTCCAATTCCAATATGAGTAACAGTGGTCAGCAGGTATATGTACCGATTACAACGGGGATGGAACGGCTAGGCAATATGAGTATTCAGCAGGTGAACGCCTCCGCAACAACAGAGGAGAAGATTAGTCAGGCAAGTGCTGAAATTCGGCAGGTGCTACGTGTCAGACATGAGCTAAAGCCATCAGAGGGTGATGATTTTCAGATTATGACCCAGACGGAAATCTTAAAAACAGTGTCCGGGGTTGATCGGATTATGAATATGTTGCTGGCCGGTGTAGCTGCAATTGCGCTTGGCGTTGGTGGTGTCGGCATTATGAATATTATGCTGGTGTCCGTTACGGAACGCACAAGGGAGATCGGGATTCGCAAAGCGATTGGTGCGCAGCGCAGTGATATTATGTTGCAGTTTGTGGCTGAGGCTGTTTTTCTCAGTCTGATGGGTGGACTGGTCGGCGTAATGGTGGGTCTCGGAGGTGCAAAGCTGCTCGAGAAATTCGTCCAAATGCCGATTGTGTATTCGATAGAGCCCGTGCTGTACTCTTTTCTGAGCTGTATGGCAGTCGGGGTGTTGTTCGGAGTATATCCGGCGCGGAAGGCGTCGAAGCTACGTCCGATTGATGCTTTAAGATACGAATAAGGTAGCGGGTACTTCGCCTTACTCGAAAGAGCAGGGTGTAAGTACCCGTTTTTTGTGTGTAATAAGTGTTTTAAATGATGAAAAGACATGAATAAACACTTTAGTTTTATATATATGATGTTTTATATGATTTTTAAGGTTGATTTATTGTTATATATGACGTATTATATTCAATATCAGATCGAAAGAAAAAAGGAGGGACGTTCATCATCGACCTTACGGCAAGACAAGTAGAAATTTTAAACATCGTACAAAAGCATGCTCCGATTACCGGGGATCAGATTGCGGAAATGCTTAATCTCAGCAAGGCGACCATTCGGACCGACCTATCCAAATTGGGCATTCTGAATTACATAGATGCAAAGCCCAAGGTCGGATATTTTGTTGGAAAGCGGGGCACGCCGAACCGGGAGGAGAAATTCCGGCTGTTGCAAATGAAGGTCGGCGATCTTCATGGGGTTCCAGTCATCGTACGTGAAACAACCACGATTCAGGAAGCTGTCGTGGCTCTCTTTTTGGAAAATGTGAGCAATTTGATCGTCACCGATGAAGACGGAGATTTGGCAGGGGTGGCTTCCCGCAAGGATTTGCTCAAGGTAACGTTAGGCAATCCCAATGCAGCAACCATTCCTGTCAGCCTTGTGATGACCCGACAGGCGAATGTTGTCACCGTTTCCCCAGAGGATACAGTATTAGAGGCAGCGCGCAAAATTATTGCCCGTCAAATCGACAGCCTGCCTGTCGTCGTCCCTTCCGACTCCGACAAACCAGGGGAGCATTGGAAAGTCGTGGGACGCATTACAAAAACGAATATTATTAAAATGTTGCTCGATATGGTAGCAGAGGATTAATGGGAGGAATCGAATGGTTCAGGCGAGCAGTCATTTTATAGCGATCTGTTCAGACTCGATTGGCGAAACGGCAGAAGCTGTCGTACAGGCGACCATGCGCCAATTTGAGTTACCAGACACAGAGATCAAAAGATTTATGAACGTGAGGGATGAAGACGAGCTGAGCCGGGTGATGGAGGAAGTTGCCGAGCGTAAAGGCTTTGTAGCTTATACGCTGGTGCAGCCGGAATTGAGAGAGGCAATGAAAGAGGAGGCTGTCCGGCTGAATGTGCGGGCTGTCGACATTATGGGACCGATGATGCAGGCGTTTGCCGATACGTTCCATGACGATCCCAAAGAGAAGCCTGGTCTGCTGCATCGACTGGACGACAACTATTTTCGCCGTGTAGAGGCCTTGGATTTTGCGGTTCAATACGATGATGGCAAAGATGTGAGCGCCATTCTTAAAGCGGATATTGTATTGCTTGGGGTATCCCGTATTTCCAAAACCCCTTTATCCATGTTTCTCGCGCATAAAGGTTATAAAACGGTCAACATACCGGTTGTACCGGAGCTGACACCCCCTGTTCAGTTGAAAGATGTTCAGCGTGGTCGAGTGTTCGGATTAACGATCGAGCCAGAGTTACTGTTAAAAATACGCAGTGAGCGACTAAAGGTTATGGGGCTTCCTAATAATGTGCAGTATGCTACAGCGACGAGGGTGGAAGAGGAAATAGCGTATGCGCAGTCTTTGTTTAAAGAGCTGAATTGTCCGGTTATTGATGTTACAGATAAGGCGATTGAAGAGACGGCAGGTTTGATTATCAGAATGTTATAGAGCCTAGTAGCTGCTCATATAACTAAAAATTAAAATCGTAGGATACAGGAGTTTAATAGATAAATAGAAAGATTGCAGCAAAGCTGCCCTAAATAATTCATTAGCTTAAGGGTAACAATTATTTTTAGGAGAGGTGGAGGGATAGGTATGGAGAGTCAAATGGCTTTGGAATTCGTTCGGGTAACAGAGGCAGCGGCACTGCAATCAGCACAATGGACAGGGCGTGGAGATAAGAATAGCGCGGACGAGGCGGCTACGGTAGCCATCCGCACTCATTTCAATGCGGTATCCATGGACGGCACGGTCGTCATTGGCGAAGGCGAAATGGATGAGGCTCCCATGCTGTATATCGGAGAAAGAGTAGGCAATCGTAGAGGACCGGCTATGGATATCGCTGTCGATCCACTAGAGGGAACCGAAACAGTAGCAAATGGTTTGAATAACGCTCTGTCTGTCATTGCTGCTGCACCTCGTGGTAGTCTACTCCACGCTCCAGATATGTACATGCAAAAAATGGCCGTTGGCCCGGCATTGGCTGGAAAGCTGTCACTTGAGGACCCCATCCCAACTACATTGTCAAAAGCTGCACGAGCACTCGGTAAATCCTTGTCTGATCTTACCGTGTCCATTCTTGATCGTACACGGCACGCCGGGATCATCAAGCTTCTGCGGGAAAGCGGCGTTCGAATCAAACTGCTTGGCCATGGGGATGTGATGGGCGCGATTGAAACATGCCTGGAAAGCGGTGTGGATTTGCATATCGGTTCTGGTGGCGCTCCTGAGGGTGTATTGGCCGCTGCAGCGCTGAAATGCATGGGCGGAGAAATCCAGGGTCGCCTGCTGCCTCATGGTGAAGAAGAGATTGAGCGTTGCAAGCGTATGGGCATTACTGATCCCGGTGCGTTGCTTTCCATGGATGATATGGTCGGACGCCAAGGCGTGATGTTTGTGGCTACAGGTGTGACACCTGGAGAGTGGTTGCAGGGGGTTCGTTCTCTTCCCGGTCACAGAGCGGAAACTCATTCAGTCGTAATGCACTCGGAAACAAAAACGATTCGCTTCGTTCGGAGTATTCATCATACAGCTGATTCTTCCGGTACGCTTGCGGTAGCGGCATCCTCTTGAACATTAAAGTCATGGCTTCCTAAATCTGTCCTGTCCCCACAGTCGGCGCAAGGTTCTTCTTCGCCTTGCATCGTCGAGAGGTGAACTCAAAGCAGGAGTTGCGTATGCTGTAAACACAATACGGAGATTAAGTTTATCGTTTAACAAACGAGGAACGATAGTTCAATAAAACAGCGGTATCTAGGACTCGTCTAAAGATACCGCTGTTTTTCATATTTCGGGATCAATCTAACTGTCATAGAGCAGATGAAGTTATCAACTTTTGGAATACACATCGAGTAACCTCACTTTCATTGAGTGACGTAAGCATAATTGTTTTTGCCATAACTAATTGACAAAGCAAATCCTTATGTAAAATTAGAATAACACAGATTTAAGTAATACTTCCGCCTATTGGCATTATGAATTACTTTGGTGTTTATCTATAGTTGTCTATTAAAAGGAATTAATTGCAAGTAGAATTAATTTGGTATACGTGTTAAATTACTAGTCCAGCCGATAAAACAAGATCAAAGATTTTTAATAAGTTTGAACAAGCTGGAAATTTTTACAGGTAGACTTAATTGCTTTAAATTGATATATTGTTAATCCAGCCCGAAAATGATTATTAAAAATATGGGTTGGATGAATCGCCTGGAATTATTTACAGGTTGAACAAATTAGACGAAAATGTTATATTATTATTCTGGCTCAAACAAAGCCGTATGAAAATTTGATCTTTGAAAACTGAACAACGAGTGAGTATGGATTTTGTTTACAAAATCCAACGCTGAGATTTTGGTACATGCCGTCAGGCTGTAACAAATGGAAGCGAACAAGAGATATTTTTATCTCGTCAGTTTCAACATGAGCTTATCGCTCTTTCTATAAACCAACTTCGGTTGGTCTTTAATGGAGAGTTT
>NZ_JANAVI010000064.1:0-492 GCF_024213325.1 Paenibacillus sp. MZ03-122A
GCGATGAATCGTCAGTCCCAATGCGGTAAGCAGCAAATCATTCATCTCCGTGTTGTAGGCACGATGCGCCTGTTTTAGCAGCTGCTCCGTTTCCTGAGCTGTCCACGTAACTGTAATGTTCTCGCTGTCCCTATTGAAGGAATGAAAAGGGGACTCGTCTTTTGGAAGCGGCTGATATACGCCTTGTTCCATTTCCCTCCAGAATGCGAGTTCTGCTGCCATGGCCGGACTGTTCGCATATTGAGACTGCCCATCCGCCCAGGTGCGGAACGAATCCGTTTTGTGCGGAAGACGAGCCGCTTGTCCGTTCAATGCCTGCTCATAAGCGGTCGTAATATCCTCGAACAAAATGCGCCAAGATACGGTATCCACCACTAAGTGATGAATAGCCATCAGCAAATGATCTCCATCTGGGCAATGGAACAGCCCCAGCTTCACCAGCGGTCCTTCGCTTAGATGAATACCCGCCTGAATTTCATTCACTTTGGCCTC
>NZ_JANAVI010000065.1:0-482 GCF_024213325.1 Paenibacillus sp. MZ03-122A
ATGTCACGAGTCCGTTCTACCAACTGATCCAGCTCGGCCATGGTTACATGTTTCAGCATGACATCGCTTGGCGTCAGTTCTTGCTGTTTGCGACCTGTGCAATGCGCAATGATTTCCTGCAAACTGATTCTAAACTCTTCAGCTAGCTGCTCCATCGTTTCACGACGATATTCCTGCTTGCTGTAGCTGATCGTCAATTGCAGCTCGCCTTCCGAAATCAGTCCGTTCATATCCAGCGTGTGCGATCTGGCTGCATGGGCGCTAAGCTCTGCTCCGCTAGCGTAAGGAGATACACCAATGGATTTATTTTGCATATCTTGGTCAAATTGTCCCAGATAGTTAAAGCTGATTTCAGGCTCGGTTACAAAACGCTCTTGCTCACGTGCTGCGGACAGGTATCTCAATATACCGTAGCCAATGCCCTTTTGCGGAATGCGGCGTAGTCCTTCTTTCACATGTTTGATGCGCTGTGAAAGGTCTTG
>NZ_JANAVI010000011.1:0-141924 GCF_024213325.1 Paenibacillus sp. MZ03-122A
TTATCTCCATATCTTACGACATGGCTTGATTCTCTTGAAGGTGTTTTGATTTGTCTCACGTTATGGGGTCAGTTCCCCATGAATAAAGTGGTTTTAAAGGTTCTTTTTCGTCTAAACCATGCTACGACAAACCTAACAGTACGGAGTTCGGCTCCTCCTGAAGATGTATACGGACATTAGATATTACTGTCGTCCAGGCCCGGCCGGAGTGCAGCTGACATTAGCTGCAGTGAGCTTGTCTTCGATCGCTGCACCAGTGGACATGCCAAAGCAAACCTGAGCGACTGTCTTTGCCTCAGATGCAGTCGTATTCAGCACACGATGCTTGACCCGCAATAATGATTGGGGAGACATGCTGAGTTGATGTATCCCCAGTTCCAGCCAAAGAGGAACGGACCGTTCATCTCCAGCCATCTCACCACATACACTCACATCAATTCCCGCTTGATGTGCCGCTTGTGCAGTCATGCGCAGCATTCGAAGTACAGCTGGATGGTATGGATGGTACATATGTGCAATCTGCTCATTCATACGGTCTACAGCCAGCACATACTGAACCAGATCATTCGTTCCGATACTAAAAAAATCTGTTTCAGCTGCCAATAGATCAGCGATCATCGCCGCAGCCGGTACCTCAATCATAATTCCTCGCTGAATGTTCGGATTATAGGCAAGTCCTCTTGCATCCAAATCCGCCATAGCCTCCTTCAAAAGAGCATCTGCCTGGCGGACCTCCTCCACGGATGAAATCATCGGATACATTACCTTGATATTTCCCATTGCACTGGCTCGCAAAATTGCAGTCAACTGGGTTTTAAACAATTCCTTCCAATCCAGACTGATCCGTATAGCACGGTAACCTAGAAAAGGATTTTCTTCCTCTGGTAGTTGAAGATAGTCCAACGGCTTATCTCCACCGATATCCAATGTACGGATGACTACGGAGTGGTTTCCTGCCTTTTCCGCTATCAGCCGATATACTTCATACTGTTCCTCTTCATCTGGAGCAGATTTGCGATCCATGTATAAAAATTCCGTGCGGAACAGTCCTACACCTTGAGCGCCATGCTTCAAAGCTGCCTCCAGCTCTTTAATCGAACTAATATTGGCCGCCAGCCTCAGGGTGGTTCCATCCTTGGTCACGGCATCTACAGAAGCAAGTACCTGAAGCTGCTCTTTTCTGCGTCGCTGCTCGTCGCGCAAAATTTTATAATGGTCAGTTACCGTTTTTTCCGGATTCACATAAACTTTGCCCAGGTCTCCGTCCACAACCATCATATCTCCCGTTTGAACGGGCAAATTCAGATTGCTCTCCAGTCCTGAAACAAGTGGAATACCAAGTGCGCGGGCCATGATCGCAGAATGCGATGTTTTACCACCATTCATAGTTACAATCCCTAAAACATAGCTAGGATTCAAGTGTGCCGATTGGGAGGGTGAGAGCTCCTTGGCTACCAGAATATAGGGCTGTGTGTCCTTGGGAAGAGTCACTTCCGGTGCACCCAGCAAATGCTTGAGCAGTCGGTTCCCCACATCTTTGATATCGATTGCCCGCTCCTTCATATATTCATCGTCCAGTAAATCAAACATTGTCACAAAATGATCAATGGCTTCCTTCACGGCCACCTCGGCCGCCTTGTACTGACGCTCAATAATTCCACGAATTTCATTCATGAATTCCGGATCTTCCAATATCGCAAGATGAGCATCAAAGATGCTGGATTCTTCTGGCCCCACCATCTCTCGAAACTCATCCTTAATAAACTGGATTTCACTTTTGGATGTGCGTATCCCTTCATACAAACGTTCAAATTCCTTTGCAAGATCTACCGCATCCATTTTTTGATCAGGTAAATCCCACTCCCAGCTCGGCAGGACAAATGCCTTCCCGATTGCCACACCTGCTGCGGCGCCGATGCCTTCTATCATGTTTCTACCCCTCCAACATTCCTGTCATGCAGCACAACGGACATTACCGAGGCCTGACCTTTTTTCACTGTTTTAAACGGAGCAAAGCTCCACGACTTGACGCGATCCGGATTCGTGATGACCATAGGAGTCACCAGCGATGGAGCTTGCTCTCGCAGCGCCTGCAAATCAAATTTGATCAGCAATTGCCCCGGTTCCACCGTATCGCCTGCTTCTACCATAGCAGTAAAATTCCCTTTTAGCTGTGAAGTATCAATCCCGATGTGAAGTAGAACTTCAAGTCCTTCTCGTGTGGAGATGCCTAAAGCGTGCATAGTCGGATACAAATGCATCACAGTACCATACACCGGAGAAACAAGTTCACCGCGTTCAGGAACAAAAGCAACACCGTCCCCGACCAGCTTCGTCGCAAAAATTTTGTCAGGCACTTCATGAATCGGTAGCATTTTTCCATGTACAGGAGCGTTGAACAAAATTTGAGGGAGATCACGCTCCATCAGCTTCGCGATTTCCTCACGAATCAGTTCTGAATACGTTCCGAATACAACCTGCAAATTACCCCCACCCAGATTGATAAGTCCGGCCGATCCCAAAGCCTTCATCGCTCCGGTATCAATCAGCCTGTCATTGTGGACGGTCAGCCGCAAACGTGTGATGCAGGCCTCTACCTGCACAATATTTTCCTTACCGCCAAGTGCTTCCAAAATAAGCGGAGCACTATAAGGAATATTGCCGGCCCAATCCTCCAGAACTGAACCTTCCTCGCGCCCAGGAGTTGGAATACGGAACCGCCGGATAGCCCATCGAAACAGTACATAATACACAAGCCCGTACGCCACCCCCACTGGAATTAACAACCAGGCGTTATGTGAGAGATGAAAATTAAGCACATAATCTATAAAACCCGCCGAATAGGAAAATCCGTGATGAATATCCAGCTCAAAGGTAAGCCACATGGCCAGCCCAGACATAACTGCATGAACGAGGAACAAATAAGGAGCAGCAAACAAAAAGGCAAACTCAATCTGTTCCGACACTCCAGTAAAAAAGCAAACAAGCGCAGCTGTCAAAAATGTTTTTTGCACCTTTGGCTTCAAATCTTCACGCGCTTCCTGAATGATCGCCAGCGCAATGGCAGGGATGGCAAACATCATAATGGGGAACAACCCGGACATGAAATAGCCCGCTGTCGGATCGCCAGCAAAAAACCGGGGTAAATCGCCCTGCACAACGTTGCCAGACGGCGTTTTATATGTACCCAGTTGAAACCAAAAAATATTATTAAGCAGATGGTGCAGACCAAAGGCCGCCAGCAACCGGTATAGAATACCGTAGATAAACAGTCCAAAGCCGCCCAAGCTTGATTCCAGACCTACTATAAATTGCAGCCCTCTCTGTATGAGTGGGGCAATAATTAGCATGAGTCCTGCAAACACAGCCGAGAAGAGACCAATAAGCAGCAGAACAAATCGGGTACCTCCAAAAAATTGAAGCACCTCGGGCAATTTGATGCTTTTGAAGCGATTATAGGCCACCCCTGAAATGACCCCCAAAATGATACCAATGAGCGTCGCCGGTTGAATGAGTCCGTTTCCAAATCTCAATGTGACCTGATCGTATATAGCCATACCAGCCAATGCTGCCAGTCCCGCCTGACCTGCCTGATTCGACATACCCAGGGCAACACCAACCGCAAATAAATATGGCAAAAAATAAAAAATCCCGTGTCCAGCCGCATTTGCCATATCAGACACCATAGGGAATCCCCATGTGGACCAAGGAAGGCTGCCGAGACTTAGCAATATTGCAGCGGCTGGTAGCACCATCGTCGGGAGCATGACAGCACGACCGAGCTGTTGTAAGGATCCGAGCCAATTCATGGCATTCCTCTCCTTTCTATCCCTGATGGTAAGCCGAATAAATACTTTTGTCAAAGCAATGATTCCATCTGCCAAAATATTTATTTACGCTACTACAGGTCAAAAACTTTATCATCACAACAGATAACACTATGAATTCGTTTAGAGCTATTTCATCATCAAGACATACATACATTATATGGATTCATGAAAGTATAATATACTGTACCATATTCCTCGTTTCGCACCAAAAACCTTCAACCCTGTGAAGCAAGGGAAGAAGGTTTTTATTCATCTGCGTATAGCACAGATCACTGATCCATGTTTATCCTTTACGTACAGCTTGGGTCACTGAGTCCTCGACCTTAATGCAACGATCCATAATAACCGTCATTCCATGCTCCTGCGCAATGTCAGCGGCTTCCTGGCTTATAATTCCCTGTTGAAGCCACAAAATCTTAGCTCCAATAGTAGCTGCTTCACGCGCAACTTCTGCACAGTATTCACTGCGGCGGAATACATTGACCAGCTCCACAGGGTCAGGTACTTCAGCAAGACTGGCATAACAAGTCTCCCCAAGAATCGTTTGCCCTGCCGCCGCAGGGTTAACTGGAATAATCCGGTATCCCCGCTTCTGCATGGCATAAGAAACCATGTATGAGGTACGGTCCGATTTATCAGACAAACCAACAACCGCAATATTTCCTACTTGTTCCAAAATGCTTTTAATCTCTTCTCTCGACGGATTTTCAAAAGCCATTCTGTTCCCTCCTATTCGCATCTTCGTTTGTTTTTATTTTACCCATTCTACAGAAGCACCAAGCGTCGTTAGATGGTCAAAATACTGCGGATACGATTTGGCGACATGATGTGCGTCCTTAATCACTAACGGCTTCTGTGCGCGCAAACCAACAATCGTCAAGGCCATAATAACACGGTGATCAAAGTGCGCGTTAATTTCCACGCCACCTTCGACACCCTCCGGTCTGCCATGTACGATAATTTCCGCTTGACGTTCTTCTACCCGAGCTCCAGCCTTGGTCAGCTCATTCAAATAATCGGTAATGCGGTCACATTCCTTATACCGTAAATTCTCCACGTTATAAAAACGGGACGTGCCTTCAGCAAATACAGCCGCAGCCACCATTGCAAGCACAGCGTCTGTTGCAGCATCACCGTCAAACTCAACAGCTTTCAATCGGCCATTGCCCTTCACAACGACGGTATCGTTCTCATGTGTCAGTGGCACTTCCATCATACGCAGCACATCTACAATAGCGCGTTCTCCCTGTTTGCTCTGCTCTTTAAGACGATGGATGGTAACATCGGAATTCGTTACTGCAGCCGCCGCCAGCACCGCTGCACTCCCTGGATAGTCTCCCTGTACCGTATACGTACGTGGCTGATAAGATTGCCGCCCCGGGACACGGAAAGACATGTAATCATCGCTTGCATGAATGATAATACCAGCCTCTTGTAATACCTCCAGGGTCTGCCCAATGACCACCTTGGATTTCAAATCATGCAGCACTTCGATTTCACTGTCTTCCTCCAGTAAAGGCGTAAGGAATAGCAGGGCGCTCAAATATTGTGAGCTAACCGAGCCGGACACCTGAATTTTACCGCCCTTCGTCTGACCACCCTGAATACGAATTGGCAACTTACCTTCACGATGATCTACTTTCACGCCCAGTTGCCCCAATGCATCGATTAAATCATCATGTGGTCTCTTGCCCAATGAGTCGGGATATGTATTAACAAATGTAACATCCGGACAAAGAGATGCAATACCCATCAAAAAACGGAGCACCGCTCCTGCGTTTCCCACATTCAATTCCTTCACAGCTTGAGGATGGCTACCAAAACCTGTAATCACTATTTTTTCATCATCCTCTTCCAGTACTGCACCCAGATCGGCGATACAACGACGCATAGCATCACTGTCTTCACTATGAGCTGGATAATAAATGGTACTTTGTCCCTCAGCAAGTGCCGCAGTGAGCAGATAACGAGTAGTGTAGTTTTTGGAGGACAGGGCCCCAATCTCTCCTTGCAAGGAAGGGGTAGGTCTAACGATAACATCCATAATGTACATGCTCCTTTTCGGTTCAAACCATGCTATTTTACGTTAATTATACAAGTTGTAGCATTCATTTCTCCACCCAAAAAATAAGAAATATTAATCTAGGTCACCCGAGTGAATCCCGCCGGTTAATTAATCTATACCTGCCTTTAGGATTAAGCGGATTGACAGCCCGGAGATAGCTTAGCTATCATACATAGAGTGTGTGTGACATTTTGCACACGTCAAAAACATACGTAGCACCCAATATATATCAGAAAAGAGGTCCGGCCATGACGCAAATCGCCCTGATTGAACCTTCTGAGTTGCGCGCACGTCTGCAAGCAGGAGAGCAATTGCAATTAATCGACGTCCGCGAAGCGGAAGAAGTAGCGGAAGGCATGATTGAAGGTGCCAAGCACATTCCGCTCGGACAGCTTCCGGGTCGTCTTGAAGAAATTGAACGCACCGGTGAAATTATCTTTATTTGCCGGAGCGGTTACCGCAGTGAACGAGCCTGCGAATATCTACAGCAGCTAGGTTATGAAGGCTGTACTAACATGACTGGCGGCATGCTGCAATGGTCACAGGAGCAATAGAAAACCTACTTAACAAAAGAGACGGGAACCTTCTCGTCTTTTTTGTTTTGACTCAAAGCTTAGACGCGGTAATGCATTAAAATATTTTGTCCCTATCATACCATAGCGCCAAAAGATTACACAATCCTCTACTGCCATCATAATCGTATCCATAATTATAAATTAAAAAACGGAAGCTTCTTCTACCCATAGGGCAAAAAAGCTTCCGTTGTATTACATAATGCTATTCATGCATATCCGTCCGTTCATTAGAACCATTGATGATGGAATACGCCTTCTTTGTCCACACGTTTGAACGTATGGGCACCGAAGTAGTCACGTTGTGCTTGCAGCAGATTTGCTGGCAAACGCTCAGTGCGGTAGCTGTCATAGTATGCAAGCGCGCTGGAGAAGCCAGGCACTGGAATACCTTGGGATACAGCCACGGAAATCACTTGACGCCATGCATCTTGATACGTTTCAACTACATTTTTGAAGTAAGAATCCAGCAACAGGTTTTTCAAGGCAGGATCGCGGTCATATGCATCCTTGATGTTTTGCAGGAATTGCGAGCGGATAATGCAACCGCCGCGGAAGATCATAGCGATTTTTCCGTATTTCAAATCCCAATCATATTCATCGGAAGCTGCACGCATTTGAGCGAAACCTTGAGCATAGGACACGATTTTACTTGCAAACAGTGCTTTACGTACACTTTCGATAAATTCTTTTTTGTCGCCGCTGAAGGACTCAGCATTAGGACCGCTCAGCACTTTACTTGCCGCAATGCGCTCGTCTTTCATAGCAGACAAGAAGCGGGAGAATACGGATTCGGTAATCATGGACAATGGCACACCCAGATCCAGCGCGCTTTGGCTTGTCCATTTACCTGTACCTTTTTGACCAGCAGCATCCAAGATAACGTCTACCATTGGCTTGCCTGTTTCAGCATCGTACTGAGAGAAAATGTCAGCTGTAATTTCGATCAGGTAGCTGTCCAGTTCCCCTTTATTCCATTCCGTGAAGATTTCATGAAGCTCTTCCGCATTCACATTCAGGACTGATTTCAACAAGTGATACGCTTCACCGATCAATTGCATGTCGCCGTACTCGATACCGTTATGCACCATTTTTACATAGTGACCAGCACCGTCAGGACCGATATATGTACAGCAAGGGTCGCCTTCCACTTTAGCAGAGATTGCCGTTAGAATCGGCTCTACCAGTTTATAGGCACTTTCTTGTCCACCCGGCATGATAGCAGGACCATTCAAGGCACCTTCTTCACCACCGGATACGCCTGTACCAATAAAGCGAAGTCCTTTTTCCTCCAGCTCCTTGCTGCGACGCTGTGTATCAGGGAAGTAGGCATTGCCTCCGTCTATAATAATGTCGCCCTTGTCCAGATGAGGCACAAGCTGTTCAATCGTGGCATCTGTTGCTTTACCAGCTTGAACCATGATCAGGATTTTACGGGGGGATTCCAATGAGTTCACAAATTCTTCAATAGAGAAAGTACCCGTCAGTTTTTTACCTTCTGCTTCTTTGATAAGATCGTGCGTTTTTTCTGGAGAGCGGTTAAAAACCGAGACGGTGAAGCCTCTGCTCTCAATGTTAAGGGCTAAATTCTTACCCATTACCGCCAGGCCGATCACACCAATTTGCTGTTTTGCCATCTGGTTCCTCATCCTTTGCAACATATTTTGTCTTCTATATCGCCGCTTTACCGCATTACACTTTATGTGAATCGGAACACGTGCACTTCTATTTTAACGTTTTTGATGTAAGAAGTGAACCCCTGTCTATTCACAGATCAAAACACCCCATTTACATGAGGTGTTCAGATGTACTACGCTTCCATCATCAGCAGTTGGTGGGATAGCGTTTGCAGGCGTTCATGGCAATTCCCGATTTTAGCCTTATCTCCGTCTGTCATTGCTATGAACAGCTTCTCCAATTCATCGTCCACTTCCATTTTAAGCAGCAGCAGTCGGGTTTCTCCTTCATTGGAAGCGTACATATCCTCCATTTCCTGTGCGGACAGCACCGGTCCCTTCTGATAAATGACACGCTGCTTAAAGCCTGTAACCTCGACCAGACGAATGACCTCACCAAATAAAATATTTTCTACCAAAATATGATGATCCTTGACTCTTTTGACAATGGCATGACCTCGGGTGCTTCCAATCAGCTTCTCCAACCATTCAGCCAGCTTGGCATCGCGGATTACATAATCTCCAGCCAACTTGTAGTGTCCTGTGCGCAGCTGTTGAAACCGGAGCTTCACCAGCTTGCGCCCGGTTCTCACCGACAAAACCAGGTACGACTCATCCTCGCTCCAGTACAGCGAATACCCTTCCGATATCAAATCCTTGATCAGATTATGGATATGCCGACGGCTAAACCGGAGCTCTAGATTGCAATATTCTACCTCACAGCCCTTGTTCACGGCATTCCCTCCTTTTTCAAGTCCGATTCAAGAAGTCCGGCTACAGCAAGCCTGCGGCTTTCCCGCTTGATCTTCCCTTGCTCTATTTTATACTTCATTTTATGTAAGGGTACTTGGTTATTTGACCTATTTTTATGAGTAACAGCGAACAATCCTACTTTTGCCTTATATGCTTGTTTCAAACCTAGTCTAAAGTCGGCCAAGCCCAGCGGCATTATGCTATAATTGGACATATTACGCCACACGTTATGGCTTAACCCAGTTACAGGAGGAAAAGGAATGACATTTAGTGGATTTACTGCAAAGGACTTCGATGTTTTTGAAATACCGGGATTGGAGCCTCGTATGGAAGTGCTGATTCAGCAGGTTCGGCCCAAGCTGGAGGCAATTGGCGAGGAATTAGCCCCATTTCTGACGGACTTATGTGGAGAGCCTATGCACGTTCACGTCGCCAAGCATGCACGACGCAAAGTCAATCCCCCCAAAGATACTTGGGTAGCCTGGGCGGCAAATAAGCGCGGGTACAAGGCACTGCCGCATTTTGAGGTAGGTATGTTCGCTTCCCACCTATTCGTTATTTTTGCAATTATTTATGAAAGTCCTAACAAAGCTACATTTGCCCAGGCACTCGAAGCCAATCTGAGCGATGTGCGCTCTAACCTGCCTGATCATTTTTACTGGTCCATGGATCATATGGCTCCAGAAGGCACAGAACAACAACACATGGATAATGAAGATTTTCAAACGATCATCCATAAGCTGCAACAGGTAAAAAAAGCGGAGGTCATGTGTGGAATCCGTATTGACCGAGAAGATCCACTTGCCAGTGACGGAGCTGCGTTACTGCAAGCAGTGCGTTCCACCTTTGAGCGTTTGCTGCCGCTGTACCGAATGGCTTTCCCGAAAGAGTAGCTCTTGTCGCTTTTCAGGGCGATACTCAGGCCTCCACAGTCTTCCTGCGTGGATTGCGCGCCAGAGCCAGGTGGCAGCCAAACATGAGCAGCATCACGACCCCACTGATGATAAATGGAGCTGTGTGTCCGGCACGGTCCCATAGCACTCCTGAAACGAGCGGGCCTATAACCATGCCGGAGCCTTGAAGTGTTAAAAAAAAGCCCCACACCGTTGCTCGCTCGCTTTCCGGAATCAATCGGGCAAGAAAGGTGTTCCATGCAGGCAAAATGAGCGCATATCCCAAACCAATAAGCGCCACGGATACAAACACCAGCGGAATAGATCGAACGATTGAGAAGAAAAACAGCGTAATTCCGGCTAGCAAAAAGCCAACATGTAGAAAATACTCCGTTCCAAGTCTGTCGACCAACTTGCCACAAGGGATCAGTGCCAGCACAGTCACTCCACCGCCTGCAATCAGAAGCACGCTGTACAGGTTTGGTGAAATCCCGAGGTCCGTCCGAGCGTACAGCGTCAGTACGGGGCTGATCAAACCGATAACAAAAGACTGCAAAAATAGCGCCGGGTAAATTAACGGATTGACGTTAAGCTTTGTTTTGAGCACACCGATCGTCTCCTGGATTCCTTTCAGAATTTGCTGTTTCTGCTTTGTGTACCCATCAGACGACACTAGAGCGCTCTGTTCGAGGTCACCTTTATCAGGAGACCTTTTCGGTCCTGGCAGCATAAGAGCAACCAACAACAATACAATACTGCATCCTATCAAAATCATGAACACCATGCCGTAAGAATGCCCATAGTGGGATATGGCAAAGTTCATAATGAGCGGACCCAATCCCGTTCCACCCATAGACGCAATTTCCAGTGTGCCCATCGCCGCGCCATTGCTGTTATTAGGCCCGGACATTTCGGTCGTTCCGGTCATAACACAAGGCCAGAGCGGAGAAGTACCCAGACCGAGCAGCAGACACGCAACGACGAGCCACACGGGCTCTGTCAATACGCTCAGCATAATAATCGCTACAAGCGTAAACAACAGTGCGGTCGACATCGTTCCACGGTAGCCGAGCCGTTCAGCCATCCAGCCCGCCGGTGCCCGGAACGCATTGTCTCCAAAATACTGAAGTGAAAAGGCCAAACCAATAATCCCGGCCGACAAACCAAGCGTTTCTCCCATATATACCGGCAGGATGGATACCAGAAGAGATCCTTTCATAAATTCGACCAGAAATACCAAAATCCACAATTTGGTAAAAAAAGGAGTCCACCACCGCTGCGAAGCTTTTTTTCTTCCTATTTGCCTCATTTAATCCACTTCCTCCACCTTCGTTTTTTGGCTGTATAGACCGGGTTCTCAGCCTACTCCACTCTTTCGCAAATAAATGCGCCCTCAATCGCTTGCATTCCTACTTCAAACTGCTATACTCAATTTTGTTCTATTATCACTTGCACAGGATTGTCGAAATCCTGCACGAAAGGTTGTGACAACACTAATGAATCAAAGCAACACCCCGCTTTTTACTGCTTTGAAAAAGCATGCTCAGAGCAACCCGGTTCAATTTCACATCCCAGGCCATAAAAAGGGAGTGGGAGCTGATTCGGAATTTCGCGAATTTATGGGGGATAATGCCTTTTCCATAGATATGATCAACATCGCTCCATTGGACGATCTGCATCAGCCATCAGGCGTCATCGAAGAAGCTCAAAAGCTTGCAGCAGAGGCCTTCGGAGCTGATTATACGTATTACAGTGTACAGGGGACAAGCGGAGCCATCATCACCATGATTATGTCGATTTGCATACCTGGTGATAAAATTATTGTACCCCGAAACATACACAAATCTATAATGTCTGCCATTATCTTTGCTGGTGCAAAGCCGGTATTTATTTCTCCAGTCAGTGATGAGAATCTCGGTATTCACCACGGGGTTACAACCAAGTCCGTACGCCGGGCATTGGAACGCCACCCTGACGCCAAGGGCGTCCTTGTTATCAACCCGACATATTACGGTGTGTGCGCCGATTTGAAGGAAATTGTAGATCTCGCTCACAGCTATAATGTGCCGGTCCTGGTCGATGAGGCTCATGGAGTACTGATTCATTTTCACTCTGATCTACCGATGTCCGCCATGGAGGCGGGAGCAGACATGTCAGCTACAAGCGTTCACAAGCTGGGTGGTTCCTTGACTCAAAGCTCAATTCTGAATGTAAATACGAAAAACGGATACGTTAACCCACAGCGTGTACAAACGATTTTCAGTATGCTGACAACAACGTCGACTTCGTATATTCTGCTGGCTTCGTTGGACACATCCCGACGTAATCTGGCCCTTAACGGTCATGAAATAGCACAACGCGCTCTGGAATTGGCTGAATATTGTCGTTCAGAGGTCAACAAGATTGAAGGGCTATATTGCTTTGGCAGCGAAATTCTTGGCACGGAAGCTACCTATGATTATGATCCAACCAAAATTACGGTTCATATCCGCCATTTGGGCCTTACCGGATACGATGTGGAGAATTGGCTGAGAGATCACTACAATATCGAGGTTGAGCTTAGCGATATGTACAATATTCTCTGTTTGGTGACCCCTGGTGATACCAAAGAGGAAATTGAAATTTTGTTGAAAGCTCTGCGTGAGCTGGCTTCTCTGCACTATTCCACAGGTCAGGAGCATGAGCTAGTTGTAAAGATACCGGATATCCCTCAGCTCTCCCTCATTCCAAGAGACGCTTTTTATGGAGATACGGAAATCGTGCCTTTCAAAGAATCTGCAGGTCGTATTATTGCAGAATTCATCTATGTGTATCCACCTGGTATTCCAATCTTATTGCCAGGAGAAGTTATTTCGCAGGACAATATTGATTATATTGTTGATCATGTAGAAGTAGGCCTGCCTGTTAAAGGACCTGAGGACCGAACAGTACATCAGGTGAAGGTTATCGTCGAAACTGACGCTATTTCATAATATTGAACTGTCAACACATGCTTAAAAAACATGTTGATAGTCAAGAAAAAAAGCCCCCATTCGGGGGCTTTTTTCTTAAAGAGCTATACAGCTGCTACATCCAATTCTATTCGTATTGGGCAACAAGCTCGCTATATGCGGCTTCTACACGTTTCCACTCATCTTCGTCCTCAATATTGTAAAGCACCATTTCTTCGTTTTCTTCTTCCATACGAAGAATAATGCCATCCGCTTCAGGATTGCCTCGCTCAAGCAGAAGAGCATAAATGTGATCTTCTACGTCAAAGGTCTCTACCAGCACCATTTCTACATCTTTACCATTTTCATCAGTTAGCGTAAGAACCATTTCTTCATGTTCGTGGTCATGATCGTGGTTGCAGGCTTCACCGTGTTCATGTTTGTGATCACTCATGGAAATACCTACCTTCAAATTGTTTTATTTTCCCCCGTATCGTAACATGATCAAGGGTGCAGGTCAATTTGTGGTATGCCTAATTTATCGCTGTAATGACTTTTTCGGACACCAAGGTATAGCTGCCGTCTTTGCTCTCTTTAATATAGAAACCAACCCGGTAATTCCCTGCTGTTTTGAAATCATACGTAAAGTCGTTCGTACGGAACCAGAAGTTATCCTTTTGCGCTCCTTTGATATCTTGAGACTGAATATCCTTCACGTTGCCCGAAGGGTCGGTGATCGCTACCTTCACTCCGGAGATATCTGTTTTCAAGGTATCAATTTGACTAAATACATTAAATTTCACTTTATTGCCTTTATTCACGTTACCAAACACAGTATCTCCCTTGAACAGGAACATATGCACGTTCGGCTGATCGAAAACAACTTTTCCACCGGATGGATCAAAATTGACAAGTCCGTTAAAATCACGGATGGGCACATAGGTTTTCCCATCAATGACAACTGCACCATCTTTTGACACTTCTCCATTAATAATCAACTGCACTTGGTCCTTGGCGGATTCCGCCGAAATGGCGGTCCCTCCCATTATTGAAAAGGCCATCATCAGGGCCATCACTCTTCTCCATTTCATAACTACTAATCCCTCCATCGTCATCTGTTTAAAACCTTCTGTCGTACATTTATACCTAGCTCAGCCGCACAAGTTGCGCTGTGTTTCACAAATTGTCCAAAGTTTTTACATAAGGAGCCAAATCTTTAGTTCCGGTAGCATAGGTGATAAAATACGACTGTAGAAGTCCTAGTACACAAAGTCTGGAGGATAAATCCATAATGAGCCTAACGATACAAATGCTTGGCACAGGCAGTGCCTTTGCCAAGCATTATTACAACAACAACGCGCTGCTGGACAGCGGAGAAGGCAAACTGCTGATCGATTGCGGTACAACCGCTTCTTTAGCATTACACCAAATGGGCGTCCCTTTGCCTGATATTGACGCAATTTTAATCACACATATTCACGCAGATCATGTCGGAGGTTTGGAGGAATTCGGTTTTCAAATGAACATTCTCCATCGTCGCAAGCCTCTACTTTATATTGCCGAACCACTAATCTACCCTTTATGGGAGCATACACTCAAGGGCGGAATGTCACAGCAGGGTATGATTGACAAGCTTGAAGATGTATTCGAGGTAAACGTAATAACGCCTGGTGTACCCACTACATTAGTATCCGGTATTCAGGTGGAGCTAATCCCTACAAGGCATATTCCTGGTAAAAACAGTTATTCCATATTCATTAATGACCGCCTTTTTTATAGTGCAGATATGGTTTTTGACCCTAATTTGCTTCATCATCTGGTGCATGAACGAGGATGTCGGAGTATTCTCCATGAGGTTCAATTACAAGGCGCTGGAGAAGTCCATACGACATTGGACGAGCTGCTAAGCTTGGCGCCATCTCTTCAAGAACGGATTCATCTAATGCACTATAGTGATGATATGGAACAGTTCAGGGAGAAGGCAGGGGTCATGTCCTTTCTGGAGCAGCAACGAGTATATCAACTTACAGAGTTGGAACGTGCAGAGTAGCAGAGTAGCATACTAAATACAGCTTGAACAATTAACAAAAGCCGCCTGGCTTTCCTACAAAGGATAGCCAGGCGGCTTGCTGTTCTTGAATATAATGATGAACTTGCATTCTAATGTTGCGAGTTAAGGTCAGAACAATGGCAGTTGATCCAGGTTATTAGAAGGATCTCCATCGGCATCTCCCCGAATTCGTTTGCTTCCATCCTTGGCCTTGAACACGTTAACGCCTGCAATTGAGCCTGCCTCAATCTCATTCAATGCTTGGCTATAATCTAAAATCCGACCGGTAGATGTCTGAAAAGACGTAAGGTCGCCATCTCCGTTTTTACGTACTGCTGTAATTTGCTCCCGTTCTGTATTAGCCATGCTGTATCGCTCCTTATCCATAGTATAGTGGAGGAACTTTTACTAGCATGCACATTGTACAGATTTGTATGCACCTTACGCTGTCGACTACAACTTTTTACGCATACGTACATGCGGTATTCCCGCATCGTCAAAAGGTTCATCGGAGATCGTCTCATAACCGAGCTTTTCGTAAAACTTCTCGGCTTGACATTGGGCATCTAGCAGCGAGTATCTTAGCCCCAATTCACGTGCACGTTCCTCCAGTGCTAGTAGTAATACACGTCCATAGCCTGCGGCACGATGCTCCTTGAGGACGGCAATACGTTGCATTTTAGCTGTATCTTCCTCATAGTATGTCAACCGACCAGTGGCCACCATTTCACCATGTTCACAAATTAGCAAATGATGGGCCGTATCTCCCAGCTTGTCATAATGATCAACTTCTAAATCGAGAGGAACTTTTTGCTCTTCGACAAACACTTTGGTACGGATCGATATTGCCTCCTGTAGCTGCTCCTCTGTTGTTACACTTATAATTTCTGCGGCCATCATCTGTTCCCCCTATCATTAATTCCAGATTGCAAACTCACTAAATTCGAATTATATATATAAATGCTCATGAAGTACAGGCTGACTTCTATTTTTCCACTTTACATATATGGTTAATACATGATATTATCTAGTAACCGCAGGACGGTAGCTCAGCGGGAGAGCATTATCTTGACAGGGTAAGGGTCATGGGTTCGATCCCCATCCGTCCTATTCGTCAAAAGCCTTGATACTCAAGGCTTTTTTGTTTGTCTCGAGATAAATCCAGTTATCCTGTGAAAAGAAAATAGGTTATTGACCAAAATTTAGTCAATAACCTATTTTTCAATCAAAATGATGCCTACTTCTTCAACAAAGCCTTTCACCTTGATCCTTCTATTATATAGAAGAAAAAAAAGCAGAACCTCCAGCACAATACGCATAGAACTCTTAGATTACGATATAAACCTCCCCGCTCTCACTGTCAATCTCCGTGGGGTAAGCAGTCACACATCCAGTATCCGGCTCTTGCACCTGGCCAGTGGAAAGGTCAACTTTCCAGTCATGGAGCGGACAATGGATCGCTGAGCCACATATCATTCCTTCAGATAACCGTCCCCCTTTGTGCGGACAACGATTCTCAAGCGCATGCACGCTGCCATCGCTCAGACGGAATACAGCTATCTCTGTATTATGAATGCGAACTGTCCTTGCTCCACGTCGGTCAATTTCGTTCAGATCAGCTATTCTGATTCTGTTGGTTGTCGTATTAGTCTCCATTTTGTCAGCCCCCTATTCCATTACTGGCTTAAGTTCCGGCAGTTGCACAAAATTTTTGCGCAGCTCTTCGTTGTGAATAATTTCGTGCCACGGATCAGTCGTCGTGCTTAACGTCTCCTCAATTCTGGTCACCAGTTGCTTCCTCGTCTCTGCATTCGCGAGTGCCTGTTTGATGGATTCAACTCCGACCCGTTCCACCCAATGGGCTGTGCGTTCGTTCCAATTGGCCTGCTCGCGATAATACTGCAGATAGGCACCGGTCCATTCCATCACTTCATCCTCAGTTTTAACGGTACAAAGCAGTTCAGCTGCCCGAACCTTAATACCGCCGTTACCTCCAACGTAGATCCCCCATCCACCGTCAATAGCAACGACGCCCAAATCCTTGATCGTCGCTTCAGCGCAGTTACGCGGGCAACCAGATACAGCCAGTTTGACTTTGGATGGCGCATTCAGACGTTCAAATGCCTTTTCCAACCGGATGCCCATACCCATAGCATCCTGAGTGCCAAAGCGACAAAAGGTGTTACCTACGCACGTCTTAACCGTTCGCAGCGTCTTTCCATAGGCATATCCAGACGGCATATCCAACTCAGCCCAGATCCCCGGCAAATCCTCCTTCTTCACACCAAGCAGGTCAAGGCGTTGGCCCCCCGTAAATTTCACCAGAGGCACATTGTATTTCTCTGCGACAGCAGCAATTTTCTTCAAGTCGGCAGGTGAAGTAACTCCTCCATAAATGCGGGGCACGACAGAATAGGTGCCATCTTTCTGTATATTGGCATGGTACCGTTCATTCGTGAATCTGGATTCCTTCTCATCCTCATAATCCAGCGGCCATAGCATACCTAGATAATAATTGAGGGCCGGTCGACATTTAGTGCAACCTTCCGGTTCGTTCCAGCCCAGCACATTCATCACTTCTTTGACGCTCTTCAATCCCATCTCCCGAATGCCATCAATGATCGCTTCCCGGTCAAGCGTCGTACAACTACAAATTCCCTCTTTCAGCGTTTCTCCGGCTTCTGCGCCTGCGTATAGCTGTAAGAGTCCCTCCACTAATGGCTTGCAGCCGCCACATGATGCCGATGCCTTTGTGCATGCCTTAATCTCCCCGACACTCCGGCAGCCAGCCGCAACCGCCTCTCCAATGTCACCCTTGGATACACCATTACATCCGCATACAATTTCGTCATCAGGCATCTGCTCTAGCATCATGGCGCCACTAGCTTCAGGTTGACCGGGATTGAAGCCAAGTAATAACTCTTTCTCTCGGCCAACCACCGACTCGCCACTTTTGATCAAAGAAAACAGCATGGCTCCGTCAGACGTATCCCCAAACAGAACAGCTCCGATCAGTTTTTCTTCCTTGATCACGATTTTTTTGTAGACGCCGCCAATATCATCCTGATACCGCAGGGAACGTGTTCCCGGTTCATCCTTGTAATCCCCTGCTGAAAACACGTCGACACCCGATACCTTCAACCTTGTCGAGGTAACAGAACCACTGTAGCCGGGAATCTCCATTCCCGCGAGCCGCTGAGCCAGTACACCACCTTGCTCATATAATGGAGCAACCAGCCCGTAAGTGATTCCCCGGTGTTCTGCGCATTCGCCAACGGCGTAGATTCCAGGGATATTCGTTTCCATGTAATCATTTACGATGATGCCGCGGTTTACAGGGATTCCCGCCGACACCGCCAGTTCAATGTCTGGTTTGATGCCTACCGCCATAACGATCAGATCTGCTTCCAGCTCGCTGCCATCGGCAAATTTCAACCCTTCCACGCGGCGACGCCCCGTAATAGCCGCCGTCCGCTTATTGACCAGAAAAGTCATTCCCTGCTCCTCCAGCTCGCGCCGTAGCATAAGGGAAGCAGCCTCATCCAGCTGCCGATCCATAATATATCCGTTAATATGAATAACGGTGACGTCCATCCCCAAGTTAAGCAGCCCCCTAGCTGCCTCTAGCCCAAGCAATCCGCCGCCGATGACGGCTGCTTTTTTGTGCGTCTTTGCCGTCTCCATCATCGTTTCACAGTCACGAATATCCCGAAAACCGATAACACCTTCCTTGTCGGCTCCTGGAAGCGGCAGAATAAAGGCTTTAGAACCCGTTGCCAACAACAACAAATCATAAGAGATGCATACGCCGGAGCGCGACGTCACCTGCTGCTTTTCCGTATCGATAGCGGTGACAGGATCATCGGTATACAATCGAATATTGTTGTCTTCATACCAACTCCAGTCGTTGATGACAATATCCTGCAAACCAGCCCCTCCCGCCAGAACGGAGGACAGCATGATCCGGTTATAGTTTGGATGGGGCTCGGCCCCGAATACCGTAATTTCATAGCTACCTGGTGCAAGCTTCAGCAAATGTTCGAGAGTGCGTATTCCCGCCATTCCGTTGCCGATCAACACTAACTTTTGGATATCGTTCATCAGGTCACTCCCCTTCCATTTGTATCCTTAAAACATAAAAAGCCTGCTTCACATATGGGGATTCAAAATATCCCTCACATGAGAAAACAGGCTCCATTGCCGTTTCATCGAATACGCCGTTGTATCCATCAGAGTATGGAATTAAAAAGTACTGTAGCTAATATATAATGGTTCAAATGATATGTCAACATTCCTTACGCAATATCTTATAAAAAATTATATTTTATCACCATGTAACATATCTATGACGTATAAAATATCACTCTCCTACAAAATTAGGATTGATTTTCAGAACAAAACACGCCAAAATGGTTTAAAAGTCCGTTTTAATTTGATGATGGTTAAAAAAATAAGCTGACAGATAAAATTCCATGTCATATTTGTTATCAATGAATACCATCCCATCCCTAACCACCCTTCATGTTACAGAGAGGAGGAGCCCGCTTGCGTTCCTTGTTGGTAATTCACTTACATTCTGACCATGTATCTGAGCAGACACACGCCGTTTCCTCATGGCAGGCAGGACCTGAGTACCTTTTAGAGTCCAACGGATACCTAACTCTGCCCTGCCGCAATGAATCCGAAATCAAACAGCTAATCCTTAATGCAGATGCGGCGGTACTAAACATACCTGTCGGCACTATCAGCATATGGAGTGATAGGCTGGAGCAAGCCAAAGCGGTCCCATTGCTCTGGTGGTGCAGCGCAGAATCAGCGCTATCATCGACAGAGGCTTGTGAAGCTGATGTCACTGTCGATGGCATTCTAACCCCTTCAATGGCAGCCCATGAACTGAATTGGGCTCTTCATTTTAGTGCCAAACGCTTTTTTGAACGCCAGCATTGGCAAAGTGAACGCAAGCAACTGACCGCTCGACTGGAAGAACGCAAATGGATTGATATGGCCAAAGGAATACTGGGGGAAGTAAACGGCATCCCGGAAGCGGAAGCATACGATGTGCTACGCAAAAAAGCAATGAACGAACGCAAACGTATCGTTGATGTGGCCATCTCCATCGTCAAAGCACAGCAAATGCTAAAAGCATAAATCTGAAAGGGGCCTGAACATGAATATCGTTGAAATATTAAAAGAAGTGGGTCGTGGCAAAAGAGGCGCCCGAGATCTGAATTATGCCGAAGCCGAAGCTGCTGCCGAACTTATTATGACCCAGTCGGCAACCCCTGCTCAAATCGGAGCTTTCTTTGCCGCGGAGCGCATTAAAATGGAGAGCGTTGCCGAGCTGGAAGCATTCGTAAACGTCTGCCGTAAATATACCCATCGCTTCCCGATGCAGGAAGGTATTGATTTTGCCGGTCCGTACGATGGCAGGAAGTCATCGTTTATCACCACCTTCGCAACAGCCTTCGTACTCGCCTCATGCGGAATACCTGTAACGATGCATGGCAGCGCACCTCTCCCTCCCAAATGGGGGGTTACGCTACCGCTTTTACTGCAGGAAATGGGGGTTACGTCCAGGAACATGACACGCGAAACCGCCATTCATGCCGCGAAGCTGACTGGTGTACTATTCATAGCCTCCGAACAATGGTGCGCGCCCCTGCGAGATCTGCGGTCCATTCGCGAAGAGCTGGGGCTTCGCACGGTGCTGAATACTGCCGAGAAACTGGTTGATTACGGTTCTTCCCCCTATATTGTATTCGGCGTTTTCCACAATACTGTGTTCGAGAAGACGGCGAAACTCATGCAAAATCTCAATTACCGCAGGGCTCTGATCGTCCAGGGGAGCGAAGGATCGGAGGACCTGTTCATCGATCGACCGACCCGGACTTACCTGCTTGCTAACGGCGAGGTGTCACTACAGGTTATTGATCCAGAAATGTACGGGCTGGATTCGGTGGTACCAGAGCATAACTGGACCCCCGCTGAACAACTGCGCATTACGGAGGAAGTGCTACAAGGTACAGCTTCTATAGCCTTTTCGAATCAAGTGTTACTCAACAGTGCGGTCCGACTGTTCGTTGCAGGACGAGTCGACTCCATAGAGGAAGGTTTGTATACCTGCAAACCGCTGCTAGAAAACGGGGACGCCTGGAATTTGTATAAACAATGGCGGGAAGCTATGCTCAGAACAGAAATAAAAACGGGAGCAAACATATCCGAAACCCGATTGCAATTATAATATCGGCCTCACGCAGTCTGTGATTGCAGGCCAATAACTGTCCAACCCAAAAAGGCCAGCCCTCATTCATACAATGAGGGCTGGTCTTTTATGCAAAGAAGAAGTCACTTACTCAGTCCTGCTCTAGAACTCAGACCATCCCCCATTATCTGCACTTGTTGCAACTGCAGCCAGATGAAGGGGACGAATACGTACAGCTGCCGTTTTGAAGCCAGGCATCCGGCAGAACGGATCAAGATCGGGTCGGGTCGCCCGATTTACATTTTGTATCCCACCCCAATGCATGGGCACGAAGAGCGTGTCTTCGCGGATATGTGGTTTGATCCGGCTGCGGACAGTGAAGCTGCCGCGCTGTGATGCTATTTCTACCCACTCCCCGTCCCTGATATGCCAGCGTCGCGCTGTCCGCGGATGAATTTCCACATAATTTTCAATCTCTTGCGCGGCCAGCGACGGACTTCTGCGCGTTTGTGCACCGGTCAAATAATGAGCCAGTACACGGCCGTTCGTCAAAATAAGCGGATACTCCTCTGATATCCCCTCTCCTGCTCCACAGCTTTCAACCACCGTAAAAACAGCCTTTTGATCGGAATGGGCAAAGGTTTCCCGAAACATCATATCCATACCGGCTCTGTCCGTAGACGGGCATGGCCAATATACTCCTTCTTCACGACGCAGCCTGTCATATGTGATCCCATAATAATCGGCAGGACCGCCCCGGCTGGCAAGCCGCAGTTCTTCAAAGATATGCTCAGCATCCCTGTAAGAGAAATAGCTGCCCTTGTTTAGCTTTGCAGCCAACTGACACAAAATGTTCCAGTCATCTCTAGCCTCGCCCGGTGCGGGCCTCGCCGCTTCCCGTAGCAGAACGCGGCCCTCCAGATTGGTCATCGTCCCCGTATTCTCCAAATAAGACGTCACAGGTAAAACAACGTCGGCCATCCGCGCGGTTTCAGTGAGAAACATATCCGCCACAACCAGCAGATTCAGCTTTTTGAGGGCTTCCTCCACCAGCCGGACATTCGGGTTAGATACAACAGGATTAGAGCCCATCACGAACAGAGCTTGGATTTCTCGCTGATGAACAAGCTCCATCATTTCATAGGCGGACACCCCTTTTCCCGGCAAACCGCTTGGTTCAACTCCCCACACGGACGCCACATAGAATCGATCTTCTTCATTCTCAATCGATCTGTAGCCAGGAAGCTGGTCAGCCTTTTGGCCGTGCTCTCGCCCCCCTTGCCCGTTTCCTTGTCCTGTGATAGCCCCATAACCGCATCCTTCCCTTCCTATCTTGCCAGTGGCCAGCACCAGATTAAGAAATGCACGCACCGCCATATGTCCATCTGTCTGCTGTTCGACACCTCTGGCCGTAAAAACGATGCCAGTCTCCACACTGCCAAAGGCACGTGCTGCCTGCCGGATCATTTCTACCTCAATTCCGCACAACGCAGCCGATTCGCTCAGATCCACACCCTTCAAATGAGTCAACAGCTGGTCATAGGCGTTGGTCCGCTTGCGGATAAACTCTTCATTCGCAAATCCTTCATCCACGATGACCTTTAGCATGGCATTGGCCAGCACAGCATCCGTACCCGGCTTGATTTGTAGGTGCAAATCGGCGGCCGCCGCCGTTGGTGTCGCGCGCGGGTCAATCACGATGATAAACGCGCCGTTTTCCTTCGCCTCGTGAAAATAAGGCATTAACGTCGGCTGGCATTCAGCGATATTTGTACCTGCGAGTACAATACAACGAGCTAATGGAATATCAGCCAATCTGCAGGTCAGTCCGCGATCAACGCCAAACACTTTACTACCAGCGGATGCCGCTGCCGACATGCAGAAGCGCCCGTTATAATCGATATATCGCGTACCTACAGCCACTCTTGCAAATTTACCGAGTAAATAGGCCGTTTCATTGGAGAGTGAACCTCCACCGTAAATTCCGATTGCATCGGCACCCTGTGTGGACAGTAGCGTAGAGAAACTGCTAGCTATAGTATCCAATGCCTCCTCCCACTTGACGGGAACAAGTTTGCCCTCTTTGCGTATGAGAGGCTGTACCAGCCTTTCCGCATGAGTCGCATGCTGATGCGCATTCATTCCCTTGATGCACAGCCTACCCTGCGAGGCTGCATTAGGCTTCCCTTCCGCGTTATACACTGTACGGATGATACCCGCGAGTGTCTCTGTACCCGTGCTAACGGTCATCTTACATTGCACGCTGCAAAACGGGCACTGCGTATCCATTACTGACGATACATGTAGCCCAGCTTCCGGTTTGCTTTCTCCTGACTGACACATCAAAGTCACCTCCCCTTTGCCATTTTTCGTAATTTTATTGTCTGCACACGCTAGATATATCGCCACAACTCCAATTCAACCCGTCATCCTGTCAGCATTGTGGTCCGTAGGCTGCCCGCCAGTTCACTTCGAAGAGCAGCATCAAGCACACTTTCCCGTAGCACCATAACGCCAGTCCTTTCAATCCACTCCCACATTTTCTCCCCGTACCGGGCACTATGTCGGTATATTCGCAAGCAAACTGCAGCCAGCAGGACCGCTTCTGTCGGGTCCTCCTCCAATCCAAGCAGCTGCCCCTGGCGAACCGGATGCTCAGCATGACCACCGGCATAAACCTCCCAGCCTGCTGGAGATCGGGATATTCCAATATCGTGGACAAGTACACCTCCGGGATACTCCGATCCAGGACAAACAGAAACTGTAACCAACGAGGGCAATGCAAGACTTCCCCATAAAGTTGCCAACCGCTCTCTTAGCCAGGCTACTTCTACAAAAGTCTGATCCATCAGGTCCGACTTAACAAAAGCCTGATTCTCGGCATTTAGGTTCGTAAAGCGCAGGCCCGCAGAGGGAGCTTCTCCTCCACACTGCGGTGTGACCTGAACCGTAACACCAGAACTTAATGGATTTGTCGCAGATCTGTCGCGCAACCCGAGAGATTCCAAGTAATAAAGTACAGCCGGACGACATAATTCACACCCCTGCTGTCTGGTCCAACCGAGACGGGACACTACTTCATCTGGAGTCTGACATGCTGTGTCCACCATAGCTGTTTTAAGCGAATCATGATCGTAATGCGTACATCCACATACAGGGACAACTTCTTGGGCGGTGGGAGTAACTACAGGTCCGGAAGCTGTCGATCGGGACAAACTATTTTTGACCAGTGCAGCCACCAGCGGCCGACAGCCCCCACAGGAACCGGATGCTTTGGTCCGGCTTTTCACTTCTTCCACCGTCTTCAGCTTATCCGTGGCAATCGCTCGCAAAATAGCCCCCTTACTCACGCTATTGCACGCACATACCGTTTCCTCTTCCGGGAGTGCGGCTGCCGCATCCTCTGCTCTGCTCACGCTGTTATCCCGGGATGTAAGCTCTGTAGCGGGCGCGCTGCGCCGTACCATTCCGAGTAGCGAGGTACTTTCAGATGTATCTCCGAACAAAATGGCGCCAGTGACAGCACCGCCGTGCATCATTACTTTTTTGTAAACCTCCAGCATCCCGTTATATTCCATGACTGCTGTCTCGTTTCCCTCTTCGCGAATGTCTCCTACGGAAAATAGATGAATTCCCGCTACCTTGAGCTGCGCATACGGAACCGTCCCTTCATAGGGAGCCGCTTCACGCCCACAAATAACTTTTGCCAGCACTTTGCCCTGCTCATATAGTGGCGCCACTAGCCCGTATGAAATCCCGCGATGCTCAGCACATTCGCCGACGGCATAAATACCGGGAATACTCGTGCGCATATAATCATCCACGACAATGGCACGGTTTACGGTCAGACCGCTGTCCTGAGCTAATTCGATATTCGGTCGGATACCAACCGCCAGCACAACCAAATCCGTTTCCAACCTGTTCCCGTCCGAAAACATCAATCCTTGCGCCCTGTTTCGGCCTATGATGTTGACCGTTTCCTTCGCCAAATGAAACCTCATGCCCTGTTGTTCCAGCTTTCGCTGCAGAAGCATAGCCGCCGTCCGATCAAGCTGACGGTTCATAAGATACTGCGCATTATGAACAACCTCAGTTTCCATCCCTAGATTCAACAGGCCTTGAGCGGCTTCAAGTCCTAACAGCCCCCCTCCGATAACTATGGCCTTACGGTATGCTTTGGCATATCTTTCCATGGTTTCGCAATCATTCACATCACGAAAAGCGATTACCCCCTGTTTTCGAGCTCCGGGAATGGGCGGCATGAAAGGCAATGAGCCCGTTGCCAATATGAGCATGTCATAAGGTTCTTTGATGCCGGATTCCGTTTCCACCATCCCGGCTGCAACATCAATACGACAGACGCGTTCACCCGCGTACAACTTTACCCCGTTCTCTTCATACCAGTCCCAGTCATGGGTAACGATGTGCTTAAATGAGCTCTCCTCCTGAAGCATTTTGGACAGGAGCACTCGGTTGTACCCGGGACGGGGCTCTGCACCAAATATCGTGATTTGGAACCGCTCTGGCTCCAGATCAAGTATTTCCTCCACACATTTGATGCCTGCCATACCGTTACCGACGACGACCAGTTTTTTCATCATATTAAACCAGCCCCATTCTCCGAATAAAATGACAGAAAAAGCCCTTCTCCATTCAATGGAAAAGGGCGCCGTTGCCATTAATGTCGGCACATCGTTGTGCCGATATGTACCTAAGATTACTGAATTGTGAATGTCATGTCAATATTCAATACATGAAAGTTATATTTTTACCTGATATTTAATTTTTTTACGATTTTGTGTTATGTATATTGACATAAAACAGATCCTTTTTTATAATTTGATTAAAATCACTCCAACGTGATCATACCAAGTCGACTCACAATGAGGTGTGTCAACCACGGCAATGAGGCCGCAAACCGTTTCCTAGATACCATGTAGGGGCGATTTGCGGCTTTTTCATGTTCAAATTACATTTTTCAGACAAAGAACAACAATTAGAACAGGAGAGATGGAGAATGAACAAAAAAAGTTTCTGGAAAAGCGGACACAAGCCCACCCTATTTGGCTCCTTTCTGTATTTTGATATCAGTTTTATGATATGGGGAATGATCGGACCATTGGCCGTTGTAATTGCTAATGATTATCCAATGGACCCTGTACAAAAAGCCAATCTTGTCGCCCTACCCATACTTGGTGGTTCCCTGCTGCGGCTCGTGCTCGGATTCATGTCTGATTATATCGGTCCGAAGCTCACGGGACAGATTGGTATGCTTGTCACGATAATCCCTCTCTTGCTCGGCTGGCTGTGGGTTGATTCGCTAGAGCACATGTACGTTGTTGCCCTGCTCCTGGGCGTAGCCGGAGCATCATTTGCAGCTGCGCTGCCGTTGGCCAGTCAATGGTACCCCAAAGAGCATCAAGGCTTGGCTATGGGAATTGCCGGTGCCGGGAATAGCGGTACCGTCCTTGCGACATTGTTCGCCAACCGCATTGCTCAACATTTTGGCAGTTGGGAAGCCGTTTTCGGATTGGCCATCCTCCCCATCTTAACCGTCTTCGTTCTGTTCAGTATTTTTGCCCGCAATAGCCCTCACCGCCCAGCACCAAAAAGTCTGTCGCAATATGCTTCGGTGCTCAAACAGAGGGATGCCTGGGTATTCTGTGCCTTTTACTGCGTGACGTTTGGCGGATTCGTTGGCCTTTCTAATTATTTGACTATTTTCTTTAATACCCAATATGGCCTCTCCGCGGTACATGCCGCCGATTTTGCGACCATTTGTGTGATTGCCGGAAGCTTCTTTCGTCCTGTAGGTGGCTTTTTGTCCGACCGGATTGGTGGTTCACGCATGTTAATGTACTTGTATGCAGGAGCCGGGATTATGCTCGCCGGCATTGCGTTTTTACCGCCACTTGCCGTGGTAGTCGTGCTGCTGTTCGTAGGCATGATGTGCCTTGGCGCTGGCAACGGCTCCGTATTCCAGCTCGTTCCGCAGCGGTTCGGCAACGAAATCGGGCTCATGACCGGTATCGTCGGCGCTGCTGGTGGCATAGGCGGGTACTTTCTTCCCCTTATACTGGGTCATCTATACAAATCAACAGGTTCCTATATGCCAGGCTTCATCTGTCTGAGCCTGATCACGTTCTGTGCCTTTACCCTCGTCATCATCATGCAATTGAAATGGCGTAACAGCTGGATGCGACGCTCTGCTACAGTTACTGATGAAGCCGTCAAGCGCATCGGAGAATTAAATGCCTGATGTTCATTAAACATAGAGCTGCGAAGCATTGAATTGTCCCTCAACCATCCCTATAGTCAAAAAAATAGCTTAACTTCGTTTATATAAAATGAAGTTAAGCTATTTTTCATGCCCACTCAGTCGAATCACACCTATAAAAACTATGATAATTATCACATTGAATCAATATTTTCCGAAAATATTATGAAAATTAAATGAAATTTTCATTCGAAAAACATTGAAAATCGCTTTCATTTTCATAATTTTTCTTATGTAAACACTTATATAACCATTTTTCACACAACATACTTCTTCACTTGGTTTAAAATAAGGCGTATACTTGTTCACGAATTGTTCAAGGATTAACTAAATGTAATTTTTTAGAAAGAAGGAATTGAAAATGCGTGCTTTTCATTTTACGGAAGACGGATCTATCGAAACTAAATTAACCGGAAAAGATCTACTTGCCAACCCCCTGCTAAATAAAGGAGTGGCTTTTACCCTGGAAGAACGGAAACAGCTTGGACTTGATGGTCTCCTTCCTCCTACGATATTAACTATTGAGGAGCAGGTTCAGCGGGTTTACGAGCAATTTCAGAGCCAACCGGATAATTTGCGTAAAAATGTTGCGTTAAATGATCTTTTTAATCGGAATACCGTTCTTTATTATCGTTTGCTCTCTGAGCACCTAAGCGAAATGCTCCCGATTGTTTATACACCAACAGTAGGCCAGGCTATACAGGAATACAGTCATGAATATCACAAGCCTGGTGGTATGTATTTATCTATCGATAATCTTGCGGGTATTGGAGAGGCTTTTAAGAATTTGAACCTAGACCCTGATGATATCGACCTGATCGTAGCCACAGATTCCGAGAGTATTTTGGGAATCGGGGACTGGGGAGTCGGAGGTATTAATATCTCTATTGGTAAGCTTGCTGTGTATACAGCTGCTGCTGGTATAGATCCTAGCCGGGTGCTGGCAGTTGTTCTTGATGCAGGTACAAACAACGAGAAGCTATTGGAAGATCCTTTATACATGGGGAATCGCCATAAACGTGTACGTGGAGAACAATATGACCAATTTATTGACACTTATGTTCAAGCTGCACTTTCCTTTTTCCCGAATGCCCTGCTGCACTGGGAAGATCTGGGCAATGTCAACGCACGGAACATTATCAATAAATACGGAAATAGTATTCTGACTTTTAATGACGATATTCAAGGTACTGGAGCGGTTACGCTCGCAGGTGTGATGTCTGGTGTTCAATTGTCCGGAATCCCACTGAGCAAGCATCGGGTGCTAGTCTTTGGTCCAGGAGCTGCCGGAATCGGCAATGCAGACCAAATTAGCGCTGCCATGATGCTGGAAGGACTGTCAGAAGCAGAAGCAAGACGTAACTTCTGGGCTTATGATTACCGCGGCCTGCTCACCAACGAAACAGAAGGACTTTTTCCATTCCAGGTCCCTTATGTGCGTGATGTTGCAGAATGCCGTGACTGGGAACATGCTGAGGATGGCAAAATCCCTTTGCTTGAAGTCATTCGCCGCGTGAAACCGACGATTATGATCGGTACTTCCGGTGTTACTGGGGCATTCAGTGAGGAAATCGTTAAAGAAATGGCCAAGCATACAGAACGTCCTATTATTATGCCTATGTCCAACCCGACTCCACTGGCAGAAGCAACTCCGCAAGATTTGATCCACTGGACCGAAGGAAAAGCCCTCATTGCAACAGGAAGTCCTTTCGAGCCAGTGATCTATAACAATATTAAGTTTGAAATTGGGCAATCCAACAATGCTTTCGTATTCCCGGGTCTGGGTCTCGGCGCAATCGTGGTAAAATCCAAAATTATAACAGATAGCATGTTTGCAGCAGCTGCCCATGCAGTAGCTCAAATGGTTGATTTGTCGCAGCCTGGTGCTTCCCTGCTGCCAAAAATCAACGAGCTACGAGAAGTATCTGAAGCGGTAGCCGTGGCTGTAGCTAAGGCAGCAGTTCAGGATGGAGTAGCGCGTCATCAACCGGACGATATCGCACAAGCGGTTCGAGATGCGATGTGGGACTGCAAATATAAACCCATCAAACAATATGGTCAGGAAGCGGTCCTGGTTTAAAAAATAGCGAACAACATCAAATTTGTACTTGCATATGCAAAGTGATTATTTAACTGATGTCCGCCATTTTTGGCGGACATCTTCATTGGAGGCGACATCATGGCTACAGGTCATATTTTTATTATCTTAATTCCTATTTTCTTTGTCATTTTAATTGGTTATTTCGCAGGATTGTTTAAGGCTTTTAACCCTGCTTCTTCTAAGGGATTAAATACACTCGTGACGAAGTTTGCTCTACCTGCACACTTGTTTATTGGTATCACGACGACACCCAGAGAGACGTTGATTCAAAAGTGGCCCTTTCTTGTGGCTTTGCTACTTGGTGTAATCGGCTTTTATATTGTATTGCTCATTGTTTATCGCTTAATTGCCAAAAAAGGCCTGACTGAATCCTCCATGTTCGCATTGAATTCGACACAGCCTTCTTTTGCATTCATGGGAATTCCGGTTCTGGGCAGCTTGTTCGGAAGTGCGGCAGTCGCCATCCCGATTGCGATTACTGGGATCGTCGTTAATGCCATTCTTGATCCGCTTGCAAGTATTTTGGGAACGGTCGGTCAGCGCAAAACAACAGAATCCGACGGCACTAAAGGCAACTTATTTAAAGTCACTATGAAATCAGTCCTTCATGGACTCAGCGAGCCGCTTGCCTGCGTACCCTTGTTTGGTGTCGTATTGACTCTATGTGGATTCCACGCTCCGAAACTTTTGCAATCCATGTTTGATCAAATCGGCAATATTACTGCTGGTACAGCCCTATTTGCCATCGGGGTAACCATTGGTATCAAAAAGATTACGTTCAGTCCAAAAGCACTTAGCATCGCTGTGCTGAAAGCCATCGTGATGCCTATTGTTATGCTCGGTATTGCTGTTCTAATAGGACTATCCCATGAAGATGTAACCAAAGCCGTACTGCTTGTCGCTTTTCCCGGCTCGGCTGTGGCCGCTATGATTGCTACCCGTTATGAAACACTAGAAACGGAAGCTGCATCTGCATTTGTTATTAGCTCAGTCTTATCGCTCATTTCACTACCCTTACTTATTTCACTTCTTTTATAGGGACAGAAACTTAAGAACCCTCAATGCAATCCAGGTATTTATAGGTATAAAGCATACCCGTTTGCTCTCATTTATCTTATTTTTTAAATATTGTTTGAACAATAAAGTGATTTAGTAAGAATTGAGTTGGAAAAACAACATAAAATCCAGTTTTGCCGACAAGCGGCGGTCCCATCGTTTCATTCACTAGGGGCCGCCGTTCTTTTTGAATAACCTTCTACTCTCCCTTTTAATAAATACCTAACATTTAGAAAGCAAATTGTCGAAATATATATGGGGTAGGTTGTATATGAAACTAAATTGCTAATTCAAAGGAGAAGAAAACGTGAAAAACTTGAAGTGGAGAACTATGTCCTTTTTTGGTAAAAATCTATTAATCTCTTTTCTTAACATCGTATTAATAGGTGCTATTCTCATCACATCCAGCTATATACTTCAAAAGAACATTCTCACCACGCAACTGCAAGACCAAGTTAAAGTATTGACTAAAAAATGGGCAGAAGATGTTGACAAAACAAAAGTACAACAAGCATTAAGCGAAAAAGATTATAACGGTTCTGCTCAACAGGATTTACGCAAATTCCTAGATTCTATCCACACATTTTATCCTAATGTTGCCCAAGCTTACATATTTGGCACAGAACTAACAGAAGGAAATCAAACCTCCATTATTGGCGTTCCTACAAATTTAGTCCAAGCTTTCCAAGACTCGAAGTTGAATATTGGGGATATGTACACTCTTCCAGACGAAAATGTACAAGGTGTAAATAAAATGCTTCAATCTAAAGACTCAGCGTTTAGCAGCTTTTATACTGACGATTTTGGTACATGGACGACCATTGTTTACCCAATTACAGATGAAAGCGGTAAAATCACAAGTGCGATATACTTTGACGTAGACGCGAGCTCTGTACCTAACGGACTTCATAAATTGCTTGTATATGGTGTTTCATTGCTCATTCTGTTCCTTGCGATCTTCTTAACGGTCCAATATTTACTGGTAAAACGTACCCTCTCCCCGATTCGTAGCCTGATGAAGGGCATTGAAGAAGTCAGCGAGGGGAATCTGAATGTACAAATCAAGACAGGCGAGGACGACCTTGGCATTATCAATCAAAAATTTAATTCTATGATCAAACGCCTTAACGATACCATGGTGAAAGTACAGGATACGACGCAAGAAGTTACGGGATCTGCCCAGGAATTGTTAAGCATTAGCGAGAAAAACAGTACGAATACGAACGTCATTAACAGCAATATTCAGGAAATAACCCAGGGGCTTGAAGCTCAGGATCACGCAGCACATGAAAGCTCCAGAGCTATGAATGAAATGTCGACAGTTATCCAAACGATTGCCGAGAGCTCCTCTTCCGTAGCGGATCAAGCTTATTCTATGGAAAAACGCTCCGTTGAAGGCAATCAAGTAGCCCAAAAGCTTTCCGCTCAAATGGACTCCATCTCCACTACAATGGAAAGTACAGCTGATTCCGTTAATGCGCTGCAGAACCGTTCTAACGAAATCAGCAACATCGTCAGCATCATTACAGGCATTGCCAGTCAAACGAATCTGCTTGCACTGAACGCTTCTATTGAAGCTGCCAGAGTCGGTGAAGAGGGCAAAGGTTTTGCAGTAGTAGCGGGAGAGGTGCGTAATTTGGCTGAACAGTCTCAAGAGTCTGCCAAACAAATTGCAGAGCTTATTGAAGAAATCCAAAAAGAAATTGAGCAGACTGTAAAAGGCATCAGCCTTGGTACAAAAGAAGTTCACATTGGGCTAGAAGTTACGAAGCAAACAGGCGAAATGTTCTCTGAAATCTTAGATGCGTCTAATAAAGTGTCGTCACAAATTCAAGAGGTATCCAGCGCAACGGAGCAGATTTCAGCCAGCACGCAGGAAATGTCAGCTACCTCTGACGAGTTGTCTTCGACAGTTAGCAAAACAGTCGACAGCAGCAAACAAATCGAGCATACCATTGGAGAACAGGCTGAGTCTATGGCTTCTATTGTCCAAGCTTCTGACAAGCTTACATTGATGTCCGGGGAGCTGGAAGAGCTCATTTCGTTCTTCAAAGTGAACCGAGAAGCTTAATTTTATAACTTCCAAGTAACTCAAGATAACAATAAAGAACCTCTAGTCTGCATAGAAGCAAACTAGAGGTTCTTTGATATACTCTTACATACTTCTTAATTTATAAACCCTTCCAAAGCTGAGGTTGGTTTACCGTCAGCCTGCCAAGCACCTTTGTTATAACCTTGATTATAACCTGGAGTTGCAGCCGGCTCCCAATAAAATACCCCTGTACCCTTGCCGCCTCCAATGTTCCGAACCTTTGTTTTGATTGCAGAAATAAATGCCTTGGAAGCAGCAGGTTCGTTATATTCCATTCCGATTTCACTGATGACAATGCCTTTGCCGTATTTGGCAATGAGGTTATTGGCATTGGTAATCGTCTGGTCCACCTTACCCTGCCAGTCAGAAGGAGACGGATACAGAGACAGCCCGATGAGATCAAACTGAGCTCCATTATCAATCAGCCCACCGATATTCCAGTTCAACACGGAACCGTTATCCCCGTTGGCTAAATGTACGATCGTTTTAGTACTGCTGCTAACCGATTTTACAGCATTATTACCTGTATTGACGAGCCAGGCATAGTTTTTCATGTTCACCGAAGCTTTGCCGTCTTCCCAGAGCATTCCATTGTTCGTCTCATTACCGATCTGCACCCAGTCCGGTGTTACCCCCTTGCTTTTCATCGTGTTCATAACATAGACCGTATGAGACCAGACTGCATCCATAAGTTGTGTAAATGTGAAATTGCGCCACGCATAAGGTTTGTTCTGTTGCCCTGGATCTGCCCAGGAATCACTATAATGTAGAGTCAGCATCACGCTCATGCCCAATTTTTTAGCTCGCTGTGCCAGCTCTGCTGCCTTTTCGGCATTCATGTATCCGCTTGCATAATCTTTCATGTCAGGGTTTACCCACACACGGATACGTACCGAGTTGATCTGATAGTCATCTCGCAAAATTTGCAGTATATCTCGACGAACACCCTTTTTATCCTTCCAAGTCATACCTTGCGCTTCCATTCCTGCTACCCAGCTTATATCTGCTCCTTTGGCGAAAGCAGGGGCGGCCGAAGCCGCACCCAACCCTACAGAGCCGAACGGATACAATAAGCTGGATAACAAGATCAACATCGCAAATACCATCGTGCGGTTACCTGTTTTCATAAGTCATCTCCCATCCGAATTGTATACTTCTCATTGCCTCTGTCCAATCTACCAGCTCCCTCACTCGGGAAAACGATAGAGATCACACTTTAATATCATGTTCTATTTATTGCGCTCTGTCTTTAAAACCTTAACAGTGTAGGCATCCAATTGAACGCTACCGTCTTCTATCGCATGATTTTCAAGCATATCCGCATAAGTTCGTCCATCCAACGTAATCTTTTGCGGCTCATGCGTGAAATTCAGTATAAAAATATAATCATGAACCCCATCGGTACGAATCGCCGCATTCACTCCATGAGGCAACTTCACATTGAGCGCTTTACTGATTCCTGCATCATCAATTAAACTTCTGTAAAAATGACTGTGGAATAGTCCGATGTTGCGTGATGCGATGTAATAAGCCTTTCCCTGTCCCAAACGGTTCACCGTCAAAGCCGGACGTCCTGCATAAAAGTCTGAGCCGTACACAGCCAGTACCTCTGCACCCTCCGTATGAATGAGATCACACAATTCTACAGCTTCATACTCCCCTTGCAGATCCAGCTCATTGCCTTCAACCGGCAAAATGTGATTACGGTCATGATCATGCAATCCGTCAATCTCTTCCGACCAGATCCCCAGCGTCTTACGAAGCGGGCCCGGAAAGCCTCCAAGGAAGCACAAATCATGTTCATCTACGATACCAGACCAATAGGTTGCTACGAAAACGCCGCCATTTTCAACAAATTTCTGTATACGCTCCCCCACACCACTGCGGACCATATACAACATCGGAGCTACCAAAAGTTTATATTTGGAGAAATCTGCATCCATATGAATGACATCTACAGGCACACCCTGCTCCCAAAGTGCCAAATAATGCGCTTCAGCTGTCTCCTCATATTTCACACCTTTGTTCCGCGGTCCCTGTGAATCGTTGATTCCCCAACGGTTCTCCCAGTCAAAAATGACTGCGGCCTCCGCCGGTACAGATGTCCCGATAACCTCCTCCAGTTTTTCCAGCGCATTACCGACATGGGTCACATCCCCGAATACCCGAGTGTGCTCATGTCCGACATGATCGACAACCGCACCATGCAGCTTTTCACTCGAACCGCGGCTTTTCCGCCACTGAAAGTATTGAACGGTGTCTGACCCGTGTGCCACAGCCTGTAAAGACGATAGCAGATGCATTCCCGGCCGCTTCAGCTTGCTAACGTCTTGCCAGTTCGTCAAACTTGGCGTGCTCTCCATGAGCATCCAAGGCTTTCCTCCCTTAATTGAGCGAATAATATCATGCATCAATGCCACTTTCGCAGCTTGACGGCTATCATCTCCCTCACGGTCATGCCACGTCGGGTAACTATCCCAGGATATAACATCGAGCAGATCAGCAAACTTCCAGTAATTCAATCCTTCAAAAAACTCCATTAAATTGGTTGTGACTGGAATGGCTGGATTGGCAGCCTTGAGCGGCATAATCTCATGCTTGATAAAATCTGCGGTTTGATCGGTCACAAACCGTCTCCAGTCCAAATTCATGGCATGGACCTGTGTTTCACCGTGAGGTGCCGGGGACTCAACTTGGCTCCAGTCCGTAATCGTATGACTCCAAAAGGTCGTCCACCATGCGTGATTAAGCTTGTCCAGCGTACCGTATTTATCCTGGACCCAAGCGCGAAATGCCTCCTGACAATAATCACAGTGGCAATCTCCACCAAATTCATTTGAAATATGCCAGCCAATAACAGCAGGATGGTTAGCATAACGCTCGGCTAGCTTCGTATTCATGATACGTACTTTTTCCCGGTAAACAGGCGACGTAGCACAGTGATTATGGCGAAACCCATGCAGATTACGGACACGGTTAGCCTCCACACGCAGCACCTCAGGATATTTTTGTGACATCCAGGCTGGTCTTGCTCCACTCGGAGTGGCCAAAAACGCATAGATTCCGTTCTCAGCAAACGAATCCAGAATACGATCCAGCCATTCAAACGTAAATACGCCTTCCTCAGGCTCCAATGAAACCCATGAGAAAATGCCGACAGACATCACGTTACATTTGGCTAGTTTCATTAGACGGATATCCTCCGCTAACACCTCAGGGTAATGCTGCCATTGCTCCGGGTTATAGTCCGCTCCATGCAGCATACGTGGAACTCGCTCACTAATGGGAGGGTACTTGATTATGTTTTGATTCGTCACTACAAATCATCTCCTTCTATAAATTCTATTACTCTTTGACAGAACCTAGCGTCATACCTTTAACAAAATACTTTTGTAAAAATGGATATACAATGAGAATAGGCGCTGCACCAATGAAAATTTGCGCTGCATTAACCGTCGTTTGAGAAAGTAATTCCATCTCTTTGGGACTCATGCTCATGGAACTCATGTCCTTCTGAATAATTACAGTTTGCAGGAACGTCGCCAGCGGATAATCCTTTGCATTGCTCAAATAGAGCAGACCGTCAAACCAGGAGTTCCAATGAAATACCATACTAAACAGCGCAATCGTCGCAATGGAAGGCATGGATATCGGTAAAAAAATACTAAACAATGTCCGAAAATGTCCTGCTCCGTCGATCAATGCGGCCTCTTCCATCTCTTTGGGAATTCCTCTAAAAAAGTTCAACATAAGGATGACCAGAAATGTGTTGACCGCTCCTGGCAAAACAAGTACCCAGAAGCTGTCCATGAGGTGGATCTTTTGAATAACCATATAGAATGGAACCAGACCACCGTTAAAAATCATGCTGAATACGAACAACCATGAATATACGTTTCGGCTACGGAACACAGATGTTTCCTTTGAAAGTGGATAAGCAGCTAAAAAGGTAATAAGCAGTGTTAAGCCGGTTCCCAATACAGTCCGACAGACAGAAATCCAGATGGAGTGCAGAAAAATCGGGTTATTCATCGTCTTCTTATAGGCTTCTAATGAAAATTGTACCGGCCACAGTCCAACCAGATTGGCATCTGCAGCTGATTTAGCACTAAATGATACAGCTAACACATGAATCAGCGGAACGATACACATGATGGACAAAATCACAAGCAAGCAAATATTAAACACATTAAAGATGCGGTATGGCGTTGTTTTATGATACATGACTCTCCCTCTTTCAGCCTCGTGGAATCAAAATATGCGGTAACCTGCCCATTTGTAAGCAAGTCGATAAGATATCAGAATGAGAATCATACTGATAACGGATTTGAACAACCCGATAGCAGTGGCAAAGCCCATTTCCCCATTGATTAACGCTGTCCGGTAGACGAATGTATCAATAATATCGCCTTTTTGGTAAACTAGCGGATTATAAAGGTTGAAAATCTGGTCAAAACCGGCGTTCAGTACATTGCCAAGTGCAAGCGTTCCAACAACGACTACCATCGGAATTAACGAAGGTACAGTGATGTGTAGCGTCTGTCTCCAGCGGCTTGCTCCATCCATTTCAGAAGCCTCATACAACGAAGGATTAATACCCGCCAGTGCAGCAAGAAATACAATGGTGTTGTATCCGAACTCCTTCCATATATCCGATACAATGACAGTAAACCGAAACCAGTTATTATCTCCTAGAAAAAAGATAGGCTGAATCCCGAAACTACCGAGAATACGGTTCATAAATCCATCTGTAGCCAACAGGTCAATCAGAATTCCGCCCAAGATGACCCACGACAGAAAGTGTGGCAGATAAACCAGTGTTTGAATGGATCGCTGAAGTCCAACCTTGCGAATTTCATTCAGCAGTATAGCAAAAACAAACGGAACCACCAGATTGAAAAACATCTTTAACACAGCAATAATTAGCGTATTCCAGACGACTTGAAGACTGTCCTCCCGTTGAAACAAAAAGCGGAAGTTATCCAGTCCAACCCACTCGGAACCCGTTATGCCTAGCCAAGGTTTGTAATTTTGAAAGGCCATCACGATGCCGCCCATCGGAATGTAGCTGAATACAATTAAGAAAATGATGGCTGGCAGCAGCATGATATGAAATGGCCACGTACGTTGCAGACTTCTCATTGCAGTTCCTCCTGTAACTCTCATGGTATACTTCAATTATAAAAGCGTTTTCGCTGTCCCAACAGTTCAAAAAACCAACATACATGGCACAAAAGCAATCATTTTTTTAAGCTCGCCAAACGAATAAAACTTTTTTTCAAATACACCATGATAGCGCATTCATTTCTACTCGATACGGGTAAAGCTGTAGTAAAAAGGCTGCCCACCTCGGGACAGCCCTCCTACTCTGTTACAACATCATTGGTTTTTACTTTCGACGCTTTTATACCATTCGTTTACTTCATTTGTAATTTGTTCGCCACCAGCTGTTTTCCACGTCTGCACAAAGGTATCAAAAGCAGAGATCGGCTGCTTGCCATAAATAATTTCATTGAAGGTCTGACTTTCAATCTTATCCAGATAGTCCTTTTTAGCCTTCATAGTTGGCGTAGTAGGGCCCGTGAACTGATCTTTCATGGAGATATCTTTCTGTTCCATAAGCACTTTGGCAGCTGCGGGAGTATCTTTCCCGTAGTTCACCATTACATCTTTCTCCAGACGGGTCTTCGGTTCTGCGCCGTTAGCCAAACTTAGCAAAGCCTTCATTTGGGCATCAGGTATACGCGCACCATCACGAACCAGCAAATAACGAATAGAGTTTACATAACCGCCTGGTATTTTATCGATAGACATTAGCTTTCCGCCCGCATCCAAATCATAATCGTAGCCCTTAAACAGCCCATTCGACAAATCGCCGTCCGGTTTGGCATTAGCATAATGGTCAAACAAATAATTTTGATAAGTGAAAAAGGCTTCAGGATGCTGCATTTGTTTGTTGATTAATACAACACCATTGGTGTATTGCGTTCCGTGACGCATGGCTTTGTTGTCAGGACCCGCTGGAATCTTGATCGGCTTCCACACGGCACCCGGCGCATTTTTGACTGTATCCTGAAGCGGCCAGCCGCTCATCCAATATGGTCCAGGAATCATACCGGCTGTTCCTGCGACTGTAGGTTCTGCCGTTTTATTTTCATCCCACAATGCTGCTTCCTGAGGAATATATCCCTTTTTGAGCCACTCGCTCAGCTTTTGCAAACCCGGCTTCATGCCAGGCTGCACGGAGCCATATTCCAAACTGCCATTTGTACCTTTGTTCCACTGCTGAGGTAGAGTGCCATATGCCCCGAAAATCCAGGATGGGTCACCCATCCAAGTGTTCATGGATGTTTTGAAACCGATGCTGAGCGGAATCACTTTGTTCGGAGCCAGTCCGTCCGGATTTTTATTTTTAAAGGCATCCATCACTTTTTCCAGATCATCCATCGTCTCAGGAGCCTTCATACCCAGCTTATCCAACCAATCTTGTCGTACCCACAATACATAATCATGGTTGTAGGCAAAATCAAGCACAGGAATACCCATTTTCTTACCATCTCGGCTATACTGATTCCATACGTTTGTATCCTGATTCATCGCCTGCTTCCAAGAATCCGAAGCGTACTTATCAAACAACGGGTCCACCTCTGCAAACATACCAGAATCAATCATGTCTTGTGCCAGTTGCTCATTCTCCGTCCCCAGTACAACGACGTCCGGCATCTCCTGACCGGAGGACATAGCCAAACGCAGTTTCGTAGCAAATGCGCCATTCGTATCCGTGACGGACCAGAGTGATTTGATATTAATACCGAATTTCTCTTTAGCCCATTTTGTCGCAATGTTATTTTCGATAGATTCACCATTTTTAAATTTCAAGGCGGGATCTACACCCCATACCGTGGAAATTGTGACTTCTGGATTGTATTTTTCTTTGTATACGTTTTCAGTTTTAGCTGTGCTGTCCGCATTTCCATCATTCCCCGTACCTGAGCAGCCCACAAGGCCCACTCCTAATACCATAGTTGCGGCGAGCAACGACAACAGCTTTTTCTTCGAATGAACTCGCATATTGTTCCCCCTCTAAAAATCATTATCTACTCTTTTATTATAAGAGGGCTTTTCTTCACAGCCTATGTCACAAAATAAATATTTCTGCACCTTTCCCAACTGATCTTTGCTGGTTTCGTCCTTACTGGTCCCGAAATTCATGCGGAGTTATTCCGTAATGCTTTTTGAACATCTTACTGAAATATTGGGGATTCTGGTAGCCTAGTTCCGTCGTAATTTCGTATATTTTTTTGTTGGAATATTTGAGCAAATAAAGAGCCCGCTCCATTCTCATTCGGATAATATAGTCACCCAGACCTTCTCCGGTTTCAGCTTTATAAATTTTAGACAGATAGACCGGATGAAGATAAACCTGATCAGCAATCGTCTTAACAGACAGCTCCTGGCCTTTATCCTGGGAGATGAGCTCCTGAACCTGCTTGACCACATAGCTTTTAGCGCTTTGCTCGCTTGCGGACCATTCAGATTTAAGTTTGTTCATCATGGAAAATATCCACTCTTTGAGGTGGGAGAACGAATGAACCATTTTCTGCGCATGTAACGGATCGAAGCCTACTTGATCCATCTGCGTAATGAAACGTCCTTGTTTGTGCGCTGTATACATAAAGGCACTCGTCACCGAGATAAACAGCTCATATAAATGCTCGCGTGTATATCCCACCTCTTCCATTTTTCCAAATACACGGCTCACTTTCGCTTCGGCCTCGTCCCATTGTCTGGATTCAAGCAGATGAGTAAGCGTAGGGGGCATATATAGCCCCTCCAGTGACTTAACTGAGCTGTGTGGCTGTTCTGTCTGTTCTTCTATAAATAGCAGTGTATCCGTCTCCTCCTGATGGTTCCAGTATAAGGATCTAATCGCTGTCTGATATAGCTTAGGCAGTTCCTCTGGAAACTTAAACCATCCGGTTAATGCAACGTAAATTTCCCCTTTCAAGTAATTGCTCACATTTTTTCGAAAGGTCTCAATCGCCGCACTCAAAAAACGATTCTGCTCATCCACACTCCGTTCAGGAAATGAATTCCAATTCCCTTCTATTAATACAATTAAGCAGTCATGCGGCGCTTTACAATGCCAAACGTGAAAATCAGGTGCGAACACTTCTTCGGCAATATTTCCAATCGCATACTCAATTAAGGAGACTGAATGATAGTCCATATCAGAAAAATGCTTTCCTAGCTGAATAAGCAGCATACTGGCAGGATGTCCCGTGCGTAGCTTGATTTCGTACTCAGACATTTTGCTCTCTATTTTGGGTACTGGTAAATCACGCCCGAGTAGCAAATCATGCATCAAATGGGTCCGCAGTACACCAAAATCGTTTCTGCGGCTATATTGTAATTGATGAACCTTGTCAAATGCTTCCCATTCTTCCTTTAGCGAATCCATAGCGGCTGACACACATTTGATAAACTCATCATCATCTACCGGCTTTAAAATGTAATCAAAAGCCTTAAGCTGGAGCGCTTTTTTAGCATATTCAAAATCGGCATAGCCTGTCAGTAACAAACTTCGGATATGCGGCCATCGCTCGTTTACTTCAACAATCAACTCCAGTCCCGTCATACCAGGCATACGAATATCCGTAACCAGAATATCAATATCGTACGCTTCCAGCACATCCACTGCTGCTAATGCGGAAGCCGCTTGATGAACCCTCTCGATGCCTAGCGTCTCCCACGGAATGGTAGCTGCCAGACTTTCTGTTACATAACTCTCATCATCTACTAGTAATATCTGAATCATCTGTTCCCTCCGTTTTAACTATATTCGAATTTGGCGAAGGCTCAATTAAACCATTCGCATGCTCTCCTTCTATTGAGAGCGACCATTTTAAAACTGCACGCAATCCTCCCATTGGAGACAAAGAGAATTCCAGTCCTGCATCTTCTCCAAAATGTAATCGCATACGTTGATGCACATTCCACAAACCGTATCCATGATCCTCTCCCACAGGCTTGTCAAGCGTTGATGTCAGGGCAGTTATAGCCTCTCTACTCAAACCGAGTCCGTTATCATCCACAATCAGGTACATATACGAGCCAACACGCTCGGTTAAAATATGAATTACACCATCCTCCGCTTGAGGCTCTATCCCATGCAGCACCGCATTTTCCACCAGTGGCTGCACTACAAGCGGCGGAATCAGCAGACTGCTAGCCTGTGAAGAAACATGAATTAAGAACGTTAGCCTTGGCATACGCATCTGCTGTATGTTCAAATAATATTGAACAAATTCGACTTCCTCTGACAATGGAACCAAATCCCGCTCCTGTCTGGTTGTGTATCGATAATACCTGGATAAATTATGAGCCATGGCCACGACCGCCTCATGATTGCGCAGTTTCGCCATACTTGTAATAAACGAAAAACAATTATAAAAAAAATGCGGATTGATTTGTGACTGGAGCTGCTTTAGTCGCGCTTCCTTGACATGTAGCTGCTCAACATACACCTTCTCAAACAGCTCCTGAATCTGTTCGACCATCAGATTAAATTGACTAGACAGGAAAGCAAACTCGTGACTCCCCCTTAGACTTAATCGAACAGCATAGTCTCCATCCTTTAGTCTCCGAAATGCCCGCACAAGCTGAAGAATCGGCACTTGTACCTGTGAATGAAGCAAGTAAGCGCCAATCAAGCCTACCAGCAGCGAGCCAACAACAGTTATATAAAACAGTCGATTCGATGAGTAAATCGGAGACATCATATCGGACAAAGGCATATAATCAATCAAATACCACCCCGTCGTTTGCGAAAGAACGGCATGAACCAGGTAGCTTTCTTCTCCAATTTTCACAGTCAGATTATCAACTTCATGGAGCCCCATTTTTTCTAATTTTGAAATCAGCTGTCCAGACAGCTCTTCATTGGCAGTACGATTATAGATCGCTCCTACGCCTTTTTTATAATAAAAAGGCTCCTTTCGGCCATCACCTTTGAAGCGGTCAAGCATATCCTGAATATTACTGCTGTCAAATTCAACTTTAATAATCGTGTTAGCGGTTTCTGGATTACCAAGCGAAGAAAATGGGGATAATGTATACAATGAAAATATAAATTGGTCTTTCCCGTATGATCTTTTTTTGGATACCTGCCAGCCGTCTTTTATCAGCTGATTTAGTTTTTTCTGGTCATAGAAACCTGCTCCATTCTCCGATACAACTCGTCCAAGCGAAGGAGAATAGATACTCAGCCCTGTTCTCCAATTAGAAGAGCTTTCCTGAAGCCCAAGCTTGGTTTGGATTCGTTTGACCAGATTAATTCCATCCAGATTGAGAACCTTGTCCTTCAAAAAAATCGCTTGAAAACTGGCTACATCGGGATCATGAATCAGCAGATGCGGCCAGGAGGAAATCATTTCAATATTCGTATTCACCTGATTTTGAAAAAAAGTCAGCTGATTATAATTAGATTGATTCAGCTCCTCACGTAATACACCTGTCGTTGTCTGATTAGAATAGACATACAGGATCAGCACAGGTATAAGCAATACAATAACGATGGAGACGATTTTAGTATAAAAATTAAATTTAAACATGCGTTCTACACATCCTCTGCACAAAAAACAAGCATACTTAAATGGTATGCCAGAGCCCTGACCTTCGTTGCCGTCAGTACATACTATACATTATCAATGGTTGGCGGTGATAATATGTTTGATGCTAAGCAAATGGAATGGTTTGACCAACTATCCGCTGAAGACTTGGCCATTTTAGGTGCCGGCTTCAATACACTAGGTGATTTTTTTGATTTTCTGGCGTTGATTAAGGCCAGACAGGAAACAGCCCAAGGTAATAAAAAGTAATAGCACTATTTCACAACAAATTTCACACGAGTTCCATCCTCATACTCATCCAATTGGTGACTGACCCATGATCCTGCCCCACGATTATCCTTAGGGGCTATGTATTTGATATTTGCACCTTTACCACCTTCTGAGCACATAGCCATCGGCCATTCGTCACGATCGTATCCTTTACGAGTGGGAACACCTGCAAGCGAATGCTTGCGATTTTGCTCGGCTCCTTCACGGTCAATTGTGCATACCGGTGATTTTCCCGCCTGAATGGCTTCCTTAATATGCTGCGCCGTTTCAGGGTAACGACCTGACGGGAATTGCAGCGTAACCTGAGCCGATGAAGGCGGGTTCTCTCCTGTCATTTTCGTAAGAAGATTGCCTCCTTCAAACCAGTACGCGCCCAAAGCTAGCAGCACTAAAGCTATAAAACTTAGCAATTTTTTCTTCAATTTCCCTCTTCCCTTCAAGCTATTCCAGTAGATACCTTCAACTAAGGTAATCCCCGGATTTTATTTTTTTGTAACCCCTTACTGACTATAAACAAAGGTTGAATATTCGACGACAAATAGTATAGAGAGGAGGTTGTACGAATGAACGATGAGATCAAACTGGCCGTGAGCCAAATGCAAGCCGTTATAATCCGGTTACTGAATGGAAGTACCTTAATTGGCTGGCCTAAGTTCCTATCTGACCAAGAAACTCAGCAATTCAAGCTCTACGATGACGAACACGTATATACGATTTCCGTTAATGACGTGGATACGGTCGCAAGAGTTATTGTATAAGATACAGGGAGCGACTTAATGAGACATCCAGTGGACAAGCCCGAACAAAGCACACCACAGGAGAAGACTGATCAGAATCCCCCAAAATAAACCTTTAAAAAGCTTCATACCTTACTGACAACCTTTCCGACTGGGCTTTTTCCCCATTATAACATGTCAGAAAGACAGCTGTCGCAGCTTGCTCTTATATCATCTTCGTATCATATATATTAAATTTTAAAATCACGACACAAAGGAAATAACGAAATAATTCCGAAAATTATGCCTAATCACCAGTGAAAATGCAATCATGACATAATAAAAGTCACATTTTAATCAAAATTTAATGAAAGTTTTCCGAAAATGATGTATAATTATTGACATAATAAAACGCACGAGGTGATCATCATGGCATTATTAAACAGAGTTCATGAATTAAAATTGCAACTGCCTAACGAGCATCATAGCATTTCCCAATACGTGGAGCATGCATTGCATTCGATTGACAGTTTTGTGGAGCAACATCGTCAATTTGTAGCCGCTCAGGCTCTATATGGTGAAAAAATCAATGGTACAGAAGAAAGACTGTTCCGAGACACAATTTCTGAGATTAAAGCCCAACTGGTAGCTACTTTGGAAAAGACAGTTGAAGACTTCGCACACAAAGGCGATAAGCACTGGAAAAATCATTATCAGGACGGCGTAGAATAAGCTGAAAATAACCCCCGGTCTTTGGACCGGGGGTTATTTTGTATAAGTGGATGTGGCAATATGCGTAGACTATTTTAACACTCTAGCCGATGTCGCTACAGTCTTACCACCATAGACTACTTTGATACTGGAACTTCCGGTATCAATCGCCTTCACCTGACCGCCAGTAACCTGTACGATCGACGGTTTGGAAGATGTCCATACCGCTGAGCTTGTCACATTGGTAGTTGCGCCTGAATCATAAACTGCATTCACACTAAGCACTTGAGAGGAACCTTTAGGCAGCTTCAGGTTTTTATTGCTCAATACCAGTTTGAGCAGCTTAGGTGTGACCTTGATCTCAACGTTAAACGACTTATCCTGATATGTGCCCGTAATCGTTGCGTTTCCAATTCCAACGGCTTTAATGGAAGAGCCTTTTACGATCGCTACGGAAGCATTCGATGTTGTCCATTTTACTTTACTGCTCAGCGTAGCTTTTTTACCTTCTGTATATATGCCGATGACTTTGATGGACTTACTTCCTTTCAAATTCATATCAGCACTCGAAAAGCTTGGTGTCAATGTAGAAATGGCTCCTTCCACAATGACAGGTACTTTCACATATTTGTTCATATACATAGCCTTAATTCCAGAGTTACCGCCATTCACCGCTTTTACTTTACCATTTGCTACTGTAACTGCGGCTGTTGTACCTACCCAGCTTACCTGATTGGTAACATCAAGGATTCCGCCACCAGCCATGTGTGCTTTTACTGTCGGAATACTTGCTTCTTGGCCTGCAACCAATACGTATTTTTTCTCTGAAGCGGTTAGTTTAAGTACTTTGTATTGCACAGTCACTGGAATATCCAGTTTGAGTGCACCTACCGTTGCTGTCAATGTTGCACTGCCTGGGTTCACTGCAACTAGCTTACCATTTGCTATTTTAACTGCACTTTCACTGCTTAAGCTCCATTTTACATCGGATTGAACTGCTTTTTTTGCTCCATTGACCAAATAAGCAGATATACTCGGAAGAGAAGTTTTGCCTCCTGTTTCGAGAGTCAGACTGGCTTTGCTCGAAACCAGTTTTTCAACCGTTGGAAGTACATTAATCTTCAGAGTCTTGCTCAAACCGTGATAGGACGCTGTAATCGTCGAATTGCCTGCATCCATTGGTGTGATTTTACCTTGCTCGACTGTGGCAACCAGCGGATTGGAGGAAGTCCATTCTGCCGTGTTGGTTACATCTGTTTTGCCGCCAGTCAGGTTGACATCGGTTGCACTAACCTGAATTGGGGAGCTACCTAGAAAGACCGATTTGGCCCCAGTTGCACTCAATACTAACGCCTGAGAAGAAGAACGCACATACACCATCGTTTGTGCTTTAAGTTCATCTTTGCTTGCTTTAATGTAAGTCACGCCTTTGGCAAGTGGACGAACAAGACCATCTTCAACGGTAGCAACAGCCGCATTCGAAGAAGTCCATTCGACACCGGATACATTTTCCGTCCCACCTCCAGTAAGTACACCTTGAGCAGTCAATTGCTTTGATTCTCCGCCAATCGTCAAATTAATGGGATTAGACGGATTTAATTGCAGCTTGCTGTAAGGCGATTTTACTGTAATCGTTGTACTTACCGTTTGCTTCTCATATGTGGCAACAATCTTAATCTGCCCTTTTGACACAGGAGTAATGAGCCCCTTATCAACCTTTAAAATGCTTGAATCCCCAGAGATCCATTCTGCCTTTTGGGTAACATCTTCTTTGCCCTTTTCAGTCAATGACCACAGTTTTAATTGAGCGGGGCTTCCACCCAGATTCAATGTAGTCGGATTTTGACTGTCCCACTGTACCGTGGAGGTCGTGCTCTCCTCAGCCCGGATCAAACCCGCTGGCCATGCTGCAAATACAAACATCAGCAAAGCAAGTAAGAAGGTACTCCGTTTGCTCATACGTTTCATACGCTCCATTCGTTTCTCTCCCTTAGTTTCATCTCTATAAAATAGGATAGAATTAACAATCCCATTACTTTTATCGGTTAGCAGCTTACTAAATTGAACCCTTCATCAAAAAAAGGTGAATAATTACAGTTAAAGTTCTCCACGCAGTGACCTTACCACAAACAAATGCTCTTCTTTAGATAAGGTTTGTCCATCTTCAAGGATTACATTGTGTGCCGAGTGACTAACCAGCTTTACATTATAAGCAATCAGCTGATCTTCTCTCCAAATCATCACCGCCGACTGAAAATGAATGGCATTATCAAACTGTAACGGAACACTCATTACATAACCGATAGCGTTGAGCTTCGCCGGATGGCGGCTTCTACGCTCACGCCCCGGAGGAAGCATGGTAATATACGTAATATTTTCAAAAGGAATAGCCAGCATTTTCGGGCCTAAAATAACGCACTTTCGTATATCATCCCATTTTTCAAGCGTGCCGCGCACCTTCTGGGTATGATCGTTGTTGCCGTGATATAAAATGACCTGACGTCCCTTCCATTGACGCATGTCCTCACCTCCAGTGCTAGCGGTTAGGAATCTCCCACCGAATCGGCTCCATTCCATGCTCCTGCAAAAATGCATTGGTACGCGAAAAAGGCTTGCTGCCAAAAAAGCCTCTGTGAGCCGCCAATGGACTCGGATGAACGGATTTCAGCACCAAATGCTTGCTGGTATTCACGAAGCTTGCTTTTTTCTGAGCATGGCTCCCCCACAAAATAAACACTGCTGGCTGCTCGCGCTCATTAATCGCTTCAATGACAGCATCCGTGAAACGTTCCCAACCTATTCCCTGGTGAGATTGCGGTTGTCCTTCACGCACGGTTAACACGTTGTTTAGCAGCAGCACACCTTGCTCAGCCCAAGGAACGAGGTATCCCTGATTCGGAATGGGAGTACCGATATCATCGCGAAGCTCCTTATATATATTTAGTAGAGATGGCGGTGTTCGCACACCAGGTCTAACAGAAAAGCTCAAACCGTGAGCTTGTCCCTCTCCATGATATGGATCCTGTCCCAATATAACCGCTTTGGTCAGATGAAATGGCGTTAATTTAAGTGCGGAAAACAAGTCTTCTTTTGGAGGATATACCTTATGTAACTTGTACTCTCGGGCTAACGTATACCTTAATTCATTAAAGTATGGCTTTTCGACCTCTTCTCGTAGTACATCATCCCAGTCATTTCCAAACATACCCCTGTCTCCTCTCAATATGTAGATCTGTGAAAACGGTAAGCTTTTTGATCCAAAAAAATAAGCTGAACTCCTCATCCGGAGCCAGCTTATTTATTCGTTACCTGTGTTATATGCCGAAGGACCAGGAAAATATCCTTACGGTAATCAGCTACCGCAGGTCTAAATTCGATTTCCTTATTATAACATTAACGATAATGATGTCAAGTAACTGAAAGCTTAATTCCCTCAGAAGAAAAGCTCTTTATTGCTGTATTTATTACGATTTTGTATGAGCATTCAAGTATTCCAATGCATTATATAACATAACAGCAGCTTCAGCACGTGTAATCTCGCTTTTTGGATGAAACTTTTCATTCGCATCCAAGACATTGACCTTGTAAACTAGCGAGCGTTGAATGCTACCTTGGTAGGAAGGCTCTAGTTCGCTGTCATCCGCAATATTCGCAGGTGCAATTTTAATCATGAGAAGAACGCCTGCTTTTTCCATGCCCTGAATCAGCATGTGGGTGAACTCTTCCTTGGTCAGCGCTTTGGCAGGATCGATATCTTTTGGAATGTCTACGCCATTATAATGCGCGTTGATAAAGGCTTCGGCATACCATGCAGTATCCTTAACATGGGTAAACAGTCCGCTGGCCTGTGGTGCCTTATTAAAATCAATCGCGGCCAAACTGAGCTGGAGTCCGCCGGAGATCAACTGAATGCCTTGGGCAGCGGTCACTTTAGATGACGGGAGAAACTGCGTGTCAGAGACACCTTTGAGTAGACCCTGATCTTTAAGGGATATGATTTTTTCTTTGCCGCTTACGTTGTTCAAATCCTTGAATTGACTGTCTGCCGCAGACAATTGACTTCCAAAGGAGAAGGACAAAATGGCTACGGTTGTAATGGCTGCGAATGCACTTTTTCTCATACTCATGTTAAGTTCCACCTTGTAGTTGAATTAGGCCGCTTGGCCATTAACAACTTCATTGACGTAGTATAAGCTGGAAAAGTTGCAAGCAGACGCTGTTGCTTCTTATGCTACATGCCTTCCTTTTTAATATAATACCTTCTCCAGACTGCGTGCCAACTCATCATCGGGAAGGGGCTTGCGATGCGTATTCTCTAGGTAGATATATTTCTCTGTTTCTGGCATTAAATATTGTTTGGACCACAGGAACATATCCGGACTGTCTCCCTGAAGACGAAGAAATCTCCGCACAGTGTCCGCATGAGAAATAGTGTTATCTAGATTGGTTAACCAATCTGCCCGGTAGAAATGCTCCCATCTTCCAGTTCCTGCGAGCGATAAAGCTTCTTTACCCATTCGGTAGCTCCAAACGGCATGAGAAGCTTGTATAAATGCTCGTGGATAATCTTTTTCAAGGAACAGCCCATAAGCGCTACATAAGCTTGCCAGTCCACGTGAGCCACTTAGATGCAGTTCAATCTGCACAAGCAGTTGATTATACAGCCTTCGACATTCATCTTCTGACAACTGCTTCATGATTCGTAGACACCGCTCTCGCAGTTCAACCCAGTCCGGGATTGCCGACTCGGCTTTTTCCTTGAACCAGCGTATCTGTTCAGGAAAAGGCCTTTTTCCAGTAGCCCAGTACAGCCGTTCATCACGGCCTTCCTTGCCTTGTAGCCAATACCCCATAATTTGCCGAGCTGGATGGTGATAGAATTCCTCCCCTGCTCGATCATCCTTGTGCGGGCCATAAACGATCGTACAACGGGAATAATCCCGGTATAATTGGGAAATCTCTTGAAGCTGACTACTGTACAGCCGCCCGATAAAATCAGTAAGCTGATCTTCAGCATCCACTTCACCCTTCGTCCATAAATTTGCTACTAAATCCAGCGTATATACATGTGGCAAAATATTACCTGAATTGACTAGCAGGTACTCGTCCGCCCCTGAAGTAAACGCTGCTGTTAATTCCTCTACAATCAAGCTGGCTGAGGAGGGAAATTGGGTAAGATGGTTTGACGCTTGCAAGTCGTGGAAGGTCACATGGTAATATACTCCATTCTTGCCCCCATCCTGCGCCTCAGGCAATGCTGGTATACGATAATTAAGATTCCCATGGCGCCGAGATACCATTTTACCGTAACCATTGTCCGCCCATATTTTGATCACCCCTTCGGGTACTTCAATATGCCCCTGCTTGTATAACTCGGCAATCTCACCATACATCGCCATACAGCACACAGGATGCTCCACAAATTCACAGATCATATTGTACTGCTTGCGAACCACATACGAGATTAATTGTCCACGTTTGTCCGGCGTATTAAAGGAAGGATCATCTTCCCAAAAAGGCTTGTCACCCTGCCCGCGAAAAGATAATACCCATACAATCTTCTCTTCCTTTTGCCGTTCAATCGCTTCCTGCCACAGCTGTTCAAACAACTCGGGATGCTCTCTGTAGCTAGCTTGTTTACCCGGAAAGGCGCGCAAAAACATCTCCGCCCCCAACGGTTCAGCATGATGATGTGTGATCCATAAGCCCATGTCTGCTGCAAGCTTATGATGGATACCTGTGCGTGGTAAATCGGTTCCGGGAATCACCATATTTCCACCACAGCGCAGTAACGCTTCAAAAACGGGCTGCCACACCTGCTCCGTCGGTGGATAATCATCCTTCCAGCCAATCAAGCATACCTCATCATTGACAAACCATCCCCGATATCGGACCTTGGACGGTATACTGTCAACATTCTGACTCGGCAAAACTATGGTATCCCGCTTAGGCGGTAGAATCTCCGCCCAGAACCAGAACGGCTCCACACCCAGAGCGAAACGGCTGTAATGAAGCAGTCCATAAATAATCCCTAATTCATCACGGCCAATAATATGGAGTACCGTTCCCTTGCTACCAGCAACAAAACGCAGACAATAGCCCTCTGGCCAATGCGGGCAGCTATCTCCTTCCTGCGCATAACGGATAATGATCGAGGGCTCTACTTCTGTTAGCAATGGCTCGCAGCCAAACACTTGCTTATGATCTCGCGCAATCATATTCCAAGCGTGGGCAATGGGCACACTTCTATCAGCTTGAAGATTGTATCCGCTTTCAGATGAAATAGTCAGAGGTTCACAGGCCTTCATTTATTGTCATCTCCTATTTTTTCAGCTATGAGGATTCTTCTTGTCTTTATTTTATAGGTTGTCAACATACATATAAAGCTTTACCAACGTAAATATAGCTTTTTTTCGGTAAATCATTTGAGAGTTGAAGCTTCATTTGAGAAAGAAAAAAGTAAGGAACAGGAGAGAAATAAGAAAGACTTGACTGCTACACTAAAAATGTTCCAAAAAACAGACTGCTCTTAAAGATTCAAGCGCAGCAAAAAGGAGACTTAATATGAAATTGAAAAAACGATTTGCCTCTTTGTTCCTGTTGGCATTGATGGCATTTATCCCGGTCCAGGCATATGCTTCTGGGTCCGTCCCAACCACTCCCTCTGGAATTCCGATTTCCGAAATCGAAAACAGAACAGATCAAATTATGAAAAAATATATAGGAACAGCGATTCCTGGTGCTGCGGTTTCCATAGTAAAGGACGGAAAAATTGTTTTTTCAAAAGGTTACGGATACGCAAACATCGAGAAACAAACACCCATGAGTACGGAAACAACCTATATGGAGGCCGGTTCCGTATCGAAATTGTTCACCTGGACGGCAGTAATGCAATTGGTTGAGCAAGGAAAGCTGGATTTGAATACGGACATCCGCACATACTTGCCTAACGGCTTTCTCAAGCCTTCTTTTGATAAGCCTATTACCCTGAAATCACTGATGAGCCACACGGCAGGTTTTGAGGAGCGCCTGGAAAAACTTTTGGTTCATGATCCTGCTGATCTTAGGCCTCTCAAGGAGCATATCGCACCCGGAAATCAGCCTCAGCAGATTTATGAGCCTGGAACAGTGATTGCTTATTCCAACTATGGGACCAACCTGGCCGGTTATATTATAGAACGTGTATCTGGAATGCCTTTTGAAACCTATATTCAGAGACATATATTTGAGCCTCTAGACATGAAACATTCTTACTTTACACAACGGTATGATCTTATCCCAGAGGTTATCGAACATAAAGCAACAGGCTACTCCAAGAAGGATGGAAACTGGGTGCCAAAGCCGAATGTTTTCTTTAATGATGTGCCGGCTGGTGCGTTAAACATTACTTCGGAAGACATGGCTCATTTTATGCTTGCTCATCTGAACATGGACCATTCCTTAAAATATTCGCTGTTCAACATGAATGAAACCTTGCGAGAAATGCATGAGGCTTCGTATACCCACTATCCCGAGCTTCCGGGGAATGCCCACGGCTTTTGGGAACGGTTTGCGGGAGGCTATCGTGTTATCGAGCACGGTGGAAATACAGATTCATTCTCCTCTCTGGTCTCTATCGTGCCAGATCAAAACTTTGGGATCAGTATTCTGACTAATGTGGAAAATGAAATGTCCGGGGCGAGAAGCGAACTCATTGACCTGTTTGTCGGGGGTTCCGACGCTACTCCGCAAGCGGACAGCACGTTGAAGCATAGCGCGGATGTGGCGGGAAAATACCGCTCTGCTCGCGCAGTATCATCAGGTATATTGAAGCTTATACCCGTATTATCCAATGCGGAAGAAGTGGTCACAGCCAACGGCCATGGCGGAATCACTCTGAGTATTCCATCCATGAATATTAATGTTGATTATGTAGAAACCAAACCCTATTTTTTTGAACGCGTGACTCCAGGGAGCACTCCTTATGATCACGCGGGCCTAAACATCAGCCGTCTTTATTTCTTAACCAATGCCGATGGTAAAGTGACGCAGTTGTCATATGGAGTGATCGATGACCAATTGCCGATATCCTTCCTGCAAACATCTATTTTCAGTTATATTCTGGTCGGGGGATGTGGTATTTGGTTTGCGCTTGGGTCTATTTTCGGTATTATTGGATGGCTGCGGAAGCTCAAGGACGCAAGAAAGCAGAAGAGTACTTCGCGGCTTCCCTTGCCTGACAGTGTAACCGTAATCCCCTTGCTGGGTCTGCTTGTGATCGTCAATCTCATTGCTTCAAGCATCCAATTGATAGGCGACCCCTATCAGCCTATGTCCAATTTCAATTTGAATATTATCTTTTTCTGGGTGCTGGGGCTTGCCTTTGTATCGGCCGCCTATCTTGCTGTAAGAAGATGCAGTGTTACCCAAACTACATGGTTAAGAAAGGCATACACCGCGACGCTGATTCTTTCGTTTCTAGCTATTTCGATTTTCCTGTATTCCTATAATTTCTACTTTTTGGTATAGCTCCACTCGATAAGCCTGCATACCTTCCAGTGTACCGATAAAGATTGTCATCGTGAACAACCCTAATCTGAGCTAAATAAAAAAACTCTCCTCTGCATCTAGCAGGGAGAGTTTTTAACACACTCAATGAGATTTAAATACGTGCCGGATTGAGCCTTTGCTTTCAGTATGTTGTTGAATCTGTTTATTCTGTTTCTGGCTGAGTATTTACCAATTTTATATGAACATCTCTCAATTGTTTCTCAGTAACCTCCGAAGGTGCTCCCATTAATAGATCCTGCGCTTTGCTATTCATTGGAAAAGCAATAACCTCGCGGATATTCGATTCATTTGCAATGATCATAACAATCCTATCAATTCCAGGTGCTATACCTGCATGAGGCGGCGGCCCAAATTGAAAAGCATTAAAGAGTGCAGGAAATTTACTCTTGATGTCTCCATATGTATAACCTGCAATCTCAAAGGCTTTTACCATAATCTCCGTATCATGATTCCGGACAGCACCCGAGGACAGTTCAATCCCATTACATACAATATCATATTGGTACGCAAGGATATCAAGAGGATTCATATTCAGCAATGCATCCATACCACCTTGTGGCATCGAAAAAGGATTATGGCTAAATCCAATTTTATGAGTATCAGGATCCAATTCAAACATAGGAAAATCAACTATCCAGCAAAATTTATATATATCCTTTTCCAGCAAATCCAGTCTTTTTCCTAATTGATTTCTGACAGCACCGGCTATTTTTTCTACATTTTGAAGTTGGTCAGCAGCAAAAAACAGTGCATATCCTGAACTAGCTTGCGTAACATGTATTAATTGGTTTTTCACCTCTTCAGAGATGAATTTTGCAATAGAGCCACTAAGAGACATATCATCATTGAACTTAATCCATGATAGGCCTTTCGCTCCAGCCTCAACAGCAAAGTTTACTATATCGTCATAAAAGCTTCTTGGCTGTGCACCACAACCAGGAACAGCAATAACTCTTATCGTTTTATTTTCAAATACTTTAAAATCAGTCTCTGTAAACAGCTCTGTAACATCATGGATAATTAATGGATTTCTTAAATCAGGTTTATCGCTCCCGTATTTGAGCATGGCTTCTTGATATGGAATCCTGCTAAAAGGCTTTGAGATTTTAAAATTTGTAAATTCAGAGAAAACTTCATATAGCATATTTTCAACTACATTAAAGACATCTTCCTGTGTTGCGAAAGCCATTTCCAAATCCAGCTGATAAAACTCGCCTGGTGATCTGTCTGCCCTTGCATCCTCATCTCTAAAGCAAGGAGCAATTTGAAAATATTTATCAAAGCCCGAAACCATTAATAATTGTTTAAATTGTTGAGGTGCTTGAGGCAAGGCATAAAATTGACCTGGATGCACTCTACTAGGAACTAAATAGTCTCTGGCGCCTTCTGGAGATGAACTTGTCAGGATAGGTGTCTGAATCTCTAAAAAATTCAAATCGATCATCTTTCTTCTGATACTTTGAATTACTTTAGAACGAAGTATAATATTATTGTGTAGTTTTTCATTCCGCAGATCCAAGAAACGATACTTTAATCTTAAATCCTCCCGAGCTTCATTTGCTAAAGTTACTTCAAAAGGTAATGGATTCACTACCTTCCCTAAAACTTTTATCTCATTGGCAGCTAACTCAATATGCCCGGTTTTCATAGTGGGACTAATCGTATTTTCAGATCTGTTACATACAGTACCTGTAACAGAAATGGTTGACTCCCTGCTGATCTTTGATACAAAATCTTTCAATTCGTTATTATCAGAAACAACAACCTGCGTTACTCCATAATGGTCCCTAAGGTTAATAAAAATAACCCCGCCATGGTCACGCATATTTTTTATCCATCCTGCGATTCTCACTACTTCGCCGACATGTTTTTGATCCAGTTCTCCACAGTTATGAGTCCTATAACTATGCATGAAAAACCTCACTTTCTTTTATCCCCTATTATCTTAATAATTTCTATTTTTCTCCATACTTATACTCACATTATCGTTAAAGCTTTATACCTTTCATTCAGGTATTCCGCAGTTTCAACCATTATTTTTTGTCCTATTTCATCAACATGCCTGTTCTTCCAATTTTCAAAGACTGTTCCCTTGACCCATTGGTTAAAAGCGCCAAGGGCTGGTCCGCAGTGTACTTGATAATCAACCTTACTGTGTTTGTCTCCATTCATTGCAAGTCGTGTAGAATAAGTAAAGTACCATCTAAATATCAACGCCATCTTACGTTTAGGAATTCTTTCAGCTTTTTCAATGATCTCAGCCGGATAATAAACTTTAATATCTTCATATACTTGTTCAATACTCTTCTTAAAATACTTTTCTTCAATATATTTTTTGGTTCCGCTATCAATTTCATCTATGGAGTTATAATTACGGTAAAGATCATATAATTTATTCGCCCTGGCCGGGAAAAAAACTCCTTTTTTCATAACCTGAATTTTCGCTCCTATTTCAAACATATCCCCTGCGGGAGCGTAGTCTGTATCCTGTATATTTAACTGCTGGAGCAAATCTTTTACATCATCACTTGTCCCTGCTTCAACCGTACATTGGTTGATTGAGCCTGTCATGATAAAATCCGCACCCAGTATAAACGCTGCCGCAGCTGCTTGTGGAGTCCCTATTCCCCCGGCAGCCCCTACCCTTATACTTTTATTGTATTTATACTTAAGTAACGCTTCATCCCTCATTTTAAGCATCAACGGAACCAGTACATATGCAACCGCATGATCCGTATGCCCGCCTGAATCAGCCTCGACGCACAGATCGTCTACCATAGGGATTTCCATGGCCATCCGGGCCTCATCCCGGCTTATCCTATTTTCCTCTAGCAGTTTATTCACGATATTCTGAGGCGCAGGACTTAAGAATGCCTCCACAACCTCGGGTCTTGATACTTTCGCTATAATCCTGTTCTGCGCTGTTACGATCCCCTTTTCATTTCGTTTCAAACCTTTCAATCTGTACCTTACCAAAGAAGGCGTTATACTCATAAACGCAGAGGCTTCAATAGTTCTAACACCGTATTTTATGTATAAATCAACGATGTTATTTTCTATTTCCAGGTGATCGGGAACATGAATAAGATTCATTCCATAGGCTTCGCCTTGGTTCAATTCTTTCTGAATATACTTTATAGCTTCTTCAAGGGCCCCAATCTTGACTCCCCCTGCCCCAAAGAATCCCATCATTCCTGCCTTACCTGCCTTTACGACCATCTCTTTTGAAGATATTCCCTTATACATCGAACCCATAAGATACGCGTATTTAAGTCCATAATATTGTTTGAATTCGCTATGACCAAGAGACTCTGCCGTAAATCGTTGGCCGGATATACTATTCTTCGACTTTACTTCCTGTACCTGCTCGCTACGTTCTTCACCCTCCCTCACAATCAGCGGTTCTGCTTCTCGTTGTATTGCGTTAACCAACCCTGTTATGACTTTTCCAGGTCCAACCTGGATGAATTGGGTTACATTTTTACCCATTAGATATCTTATACTTTCCGACCATTTGACCGGACTTACGATCTGGTTGATCAGCGTACTTCTTACATCTTGCTGCCTGTAGGGTCTGGCATAGATATTTGAAATGACTGGTATTTTTAATTTTGAGAATTCGAACTGTGACGCATAGGCCTCAAATCTCTGTCTGGCATCTTCCAAATACCTAGAGTGAAATGCTCCGCTTACATTTAAAATCACATAGTTTGTGGCTCCTGCATCCTCAAAAATTGGCTGCGCCCGTTCAATCATGCCCTTCGGTCCTGAGATGACAATCTGGCTTGGCGAATTAAAATTAGCAACATCAATCTCCCTTAAATTATTTTTCTCGATAACTTCTCTAAATACTTCCTCCTTCAAGCCTATGACCGCAGCCATACCACCACCGGTAGCCTTGACCATCAGCTCTCCTCTTTTTTTAACCAGCTTCAAGCCCGTTTCAAAGTCAAATGCCTCTGCGGCAAATAAGGCATTGTATTCACCCAGGCTATGTCCTGCAACATAATCAGGTTTTCTTCCAGTCTCTTTTAATGTATTAAGATAACTCAAAGCGTTTACGACAAATAGCGCCGGTTGGGTAAAATCCGTTTGTCCTAGTTGATTGGCAGGATCTTCAAGACACAGTTTTTTAATAGAATAACCAAGAATAGCATCCGCTTTTGCAACCAATTCCTGAAATTCGTCAAATAGTTCTACTCCCATGCCTTTGGCTTGAGCCCCTTGTCCAGGGAACAGATATGCGATCATTTGTGCCCTCCTTTTTGCTAGTGAATGCATATTAGTCGAATATTTCAAATAGACGATCCAAATTTTTCATATCGTTTTGAAAAGGTGAAAGAATAGAACAAATACTTGCCATTTTCTTGCTACCAAAATTGTACTTCACAAAATTAGCAAGAGTGCCTGAGGGGCCAAGGTCAATATAGATAACCCCGTCCCCGTCTCCCAGACATTTTAAAGCGTTCCTAAAACGGATAGGTTTTCTAGCAACATCCCAAAGAAAACGGTTGTCAAGGGATGCCGCCTTGCCTCCGTACATAGATGAGACCATATTTATGGTCGGATTCCTTAGAGTTTTAAGCTTTAAAAACGCTGTATATTCCAAGGCTATAGGGTCCATTAAGGAAGAGTGGAAAGCAAACTGGACCGGCAGTCTTTGACATATAATCTCATTAGCTATCAAGTAGCGTTCAATTTTTTCCAGTTCCTCACAGCTGCCAGAAATGACAAAATGCGAGTCATAGTTGATTGATGCTAACTCTGAGTTGGCATTCAATACGGATATTTGGTCATACAGACTGAGGTCGCCAATTACGGCCAGCATGCCACCCTTTGGACAGTAGTTTTCTACCATTTGTGCTTGCTTGACAAGGCTTTGAAGAGTATCTTCATAACTCATACAGCCAGCCACAGCAACAGATGCAAACTCACCGAGGCTGGAACCCAAAACATAATCAGGATAAATCCCCTTTTCCAGTAATACCTGTGTGAGGGCATACTCCACCATGAAAATTGCAGGGTGAGTATATAACAGGCTATCAAACACGTCCCCCCTCCCACGGTTGTCGTCGTACAGCATTTTTAATACGGACCTGCCTGTAATATCCGTATGAATCTCATCCAGCTTGGTCATCCATTTCCGAAAAACTGAATTTAACCTATATAATTCTTTTCCCATGCCGTAGTATTGTGAGCCTTGGCCTGAAAACATAAAAATCACAGATCTGTCCATTCTAACCTCCCACAACATACTCATTGATTAAATCCTAATAAAACCATTTAAAATAAATATTTCACAGTAAATTGCGAACTAATTGCATTTGGGAAGGTGTAGGATTGCTTTCGTTAAGAACATTCTCCATATGTTGTCTTATTGCAGGTTTGAATTTCGGCTCTGTTATGATATATAGCTGCCCCTTTTTGATTCCCTCAAACATCTGATTTGCTACATCCTCTGGAAGTATTCCATTCTGGACAGCCTTGCGGGCCAATTGATTAATGACTTGTCTTTCCGGGGGAAGATTTCCTAGTCCGGTCTGCTTACTCAGCTCCGTCGGTCGGTTCCGTTCCGCATCCATAATTTGGGTACGTACGAACCCAGGGCAGACAACCGAAACTCCTACATTGGAACCTATCAATCTGAGTTCTTGGTGTAGCGTTTCAGACAAGCTTAAAACGGCATGTTTTGACGCGCTATATATTCCATTACCGGGGCCGGACAATAGTCCGGCGATGGATGCTGTATTCACAATATGACATGAGGTTTTCTGTTTCAGCATAATAGGAACAAAAACTTCAGTTGCAAAGAGAATCCCCCATATGTTTACGTTTATTACCCACTGCCAATCTGCCACCGTATTTTCCCACAATAAGCAGCCCGTGCCGGCGTCCACCCCTGCATTGTTGAACAAAAGATGCACAGCTCCAAATGTCTGAACCGTTTTTTGCGCTAATGCACGTATATCAGCTTCTTTGGAAATATCCGTCACTACGGATAACGTTTCTGCGCCCATGTCTTTCAATTGTTTTTCAGCCCTTAGAAGGGCCTCCTCCTCAATGTCCGCGAGGACGACCTTCATGCCCTCATTTACACATCGGTCCGCAATAGCGCGGCCAATCCCACTGGCAGCTCCTGTAACTACGGCTATCTTATCTTTAAATTCCCTCATGATTTACCTCCAGAATAATTTGTAATTTCCATCTGATAGTGATCGGTTCCCTGTTTATGTTTAAAACTGGGTTATCGGTAGGGGAATCCTGCGGACATCTTTATCCTCATGGAGTGCCTCCCATGAAATCCTGCCCCCCTGGGTCCAATACATCGCTATATTTTCCATGTTTTTCTCCTCTAGCAGCAATTGAGAAACGGTCTCTCCTATTTTCCCTGAGAGAAGCGCACTCGTGTTTGAGTCTTCTACGCTTTCTCCTATAAATAAAGGAATAGATGCCCCTTCGGGTCCGTTGCCGCTATCAGCTATTTCGAGAAGTTCCCTAAGACCCGTGAGTAGATCCTGCCGCGTACTCGCTACGATTGCCGCCCGCCATGTCAGTGCTTCGCGACCTGTCTGAAGTGTAAAGGCAATATCTTGTAAGGCATCATCGCTCTGCTGCTCCAGATATCCCAGTAATTGATTGGCAAGCGCCATCAGTCTCTCCCGGTTTATATCCGAGAGAATCACCACTTCGGGCTGATCTGCCACTCGTAAATGAATGTTGTCTTTTTCTGAAGGGATATATTCTTCCAGAATGAAATGCACATTAGAGCCTCCCGCACCAAAGGAGCTTACGGTTGCCCGCAACGGGAATTCCCGTTTTTCTCCCTGCATCTCAATTACAGGCTGCTCCCATTTCTGAACTTCCCGCTGCAAATAAAATGGAGTATTACTGAAATTAATATTAGGGTTAAGCTTCTCGGCCTTAATGGTAGGAACCAGTTTTCGATGCCACAATTGCAATATGACCTTGGTTAGCTGTGATATCCCCGAAGCCGCTTCTGCATGCCCAATATTGGATTTGACTGAGCCAATGCCACAAAATTGCTGCTCGGTCGTGAATTTCTGGAATGCTTTATTCAAAGCAGCGAGTTCAATAGGGTCTCCCAATGTAGACCCATTTGCGGCTGCCTCTACATAACTGATCGTCCGGGGGTCTATACCGGCTTTCAAAAAGTTTTCTTCGACTAGTTGCGCCTGCGCATTGGGGTTAGGGATTGTATATCCATTGCTATGTCCTCCATGATTGGTTGCCGTGGATTTAATAACCGCTAAAATGCAATCTCCATCCTGTACAGCCTTATGAAGCGGTTTTAAGAGTACCGCTCCAACTCCTTCCGCTGGAAGGTACCCATCCCCATCTGCAAAGCTTCTGCTATCTTCATGACTTCCAATCAACTGATTTTGACTGGATTCAATATATTTTTTGGGACTGGTCAATAGATTCCCCCCGCCAGCTACCGCTATTTGACACTCTCCCCTGATCAGGCTTTCACATGCCATATGGACAGCTACAGCTGAGGAAGAGCTCATCGTATCAATGGATATGCTCGGTCCCTGGAAATTGAAATAATGCGACATGGGGTTTGCGACTGCAACAGACCCAAACGATGTTACCCGTTGAGCAGAGTCCGGTTCGATATCACAGGAGCAGTATTTGTGATACGTAGCGCCCACATAGACGCCAACCTTGTTCTGGTGTTTCTTCTGTAATGCCTCTCGCGTATATCCTGCACTTTCAAGCAAATTCCATATTATCCCCAGGAAGAGTTGCTCCATCGGGTCCATTAAACTGATCTCATAGGGGGTGAGATGAAAGAATGCTGGCTCTGACAGGCTTATTCGTTCCATGAAACCGCCCCACTTGCAGTAGGTTTTTCCCGGCTTGTTTCTCTCCTTGTCAAAATAAAGATCGTGCTCCCAACGATCTTTTGGAACTTCGGTAATGCAGTCCTTGCTTTCTTGGAGATTGCTCCAGAACTCCTGAAGATTTTCCGCACCTGGATATTTCCCGGACACCCCGATGACAGCAATGTCCATCGCTCCTGTTTCTTGTTTCTTCTCCTCCGGAGGCTCTACCTCGGTTGCCGAAAATTGGAGATGACGGAATATCGGAGAAGGGGCTTTTACCTGCTCCATACCAAACCATTCAATCAATTCGCCTCGATGCGATTCCAGGAAATATTCTATTAAACTCTGGATATTCGGATATTCAAAAAGTAAGGTCCTCGATAGCGGTCCGAAGTTTTTTTCCAGCTCATCGGTTAATTCCATTGACTTTATGGAGTCAACACCATAGTTTTCCAGGTTTTTGTCCTCTTCAATGCGGTGTTCCGGCAGTCCAGTGGACGAAGAGAGCAGGCGCTTTAGGTAACTTGTCATTTTTTCACGCAGTAGCTCTTCTTCCTGGCTGGACACTGCCTTATTTGTTATAGAAGTTGTGTCGGCTTTTGCACCCGCAGCTGCTGCCTGATCTATACCAAACAAAGCGATCAATGGGTCTCGATAGGCTTCCACAAAATATTCCGTCAAACTCCGAATATCTGGATATTCAAAAAATAGAGTCCTCGACACCTGATCGAATGTTTTTTCCAGCTGGTCGGTCAACTCCATAGACTTTATAGAATCAACCCCATAATTTTCAAAAGGTGTATCCTCTTCGATTCGATATATTGGCAGTTCGATGGACGATGAAAGCAGGGTCTTCAAGTAATGGACCGTCTTTTCACGCAGCAGGTCCTCTGCTCTGCCGGACACTTCCTCGTTTGCTGCAAAAGTTGTGTCAGCTTTCGCGCCTGCCACCGCTACCTGATCTATACCAAACAAAGCAATCAATGGGTCTCGATAGGCTTCCACAAAATATTCCGTTAAACTCCGGATATCCGGATATTCAAAAAATAGAGTCCTCGATACCTGATCGAATGTTTTCTCCAGCTGGTCGGTCAACTCCATAGACTTTATAGAATCAACCCCATAATTTTCAAAAGGGATATCCTCTTCGATTCGATATACAGGCAGACCGATGGACGTTGAAAGCAGAGTCTTCAAGTAATGGACCGTCTTTTCACGCAACAGGTCTTCTTCTTGGCCGGACTCTGTCTTGTTTGCTGTGGAGGGAACGATGTTAGCTTCTGACCCGAGCGCCTGATCCCGCGATGCTTTACCGCTTTCTTCAAGCTGTCCCTCCATGATCATCATGTTGCTGATTAGATCTACGTCTCCTTCGATCACCATGACCTGATCCGAAATACAGGCTATGCTTTGGTACAGGGCGCTCATTCCTGTCTCTGTCCTCATCGCATACATACCCACCTTCTGCATGGCCTTCTCCGTCTCTTGGTCAGGGCGCATTCCGCCATCTTTCCATAACGGCCAATTGATGGACAGCGTTTTGCCTGTACGCTCCATGGAGGATACCAAGGTATTGCGGTACCAGGCATATGCGTCCATAAAAGCATTCGCGGCAGCATAGTCAGACTGACCTGCATTACCACCCACTCCCGAACCTGACGAAAACAGGATAAAGAAGTCAAGAGCAATGTCCTTACTGGCTTGGTCCAGATTTACCAGTCCCGCAACCTTGGGCGCCAGCACTTCCCTGAATTCCAGGCTAGTCTTTTTAATAATGTAGTTATCCTGGATTATTCCAGCACTGTGTAGGATGCCGTTGATTCCGCCGTATGTCTGTTTGATATCTTCAATTAAGCCAACCACAGCTTCCTTTCGCGTGACATCCACCTGTCTGTATTCCATCCGGGCGCCCAATGCCTTCAATTCCTCCAATGAGGTCTGCTTGTCCTGGTCCAGTAGGGAACGTCCAGTAAGAATCAAAGTCACTTCCTTGGCCTGACGCGCAATCTCTTTAGCAAAAATAAGACCTAAACCCTTTGCTCCTCCAGTAATCAAATAAACCCCGCGGTCTTTCCATGGAATATCCGGTGTCTCTGACGGCATTTCTGCTTTACTCCAGACAGGAACCCAACGTTTGCCTTTTGCAAACCGGATGCGGCTATCCGCAGGGTGTCGGCTGCTCGTCTTTAGTATTTCGATGAGCCCTGCCATTTTTTCTGTACCCTCAACTTCAATTAACTGACCATGGATCTTTGGATTTTCCTTTTGCGCAGTTTTGAGTATGCCGCACAGCCCAGCGAAGAGCAGCTTTTCATGTTGAGGAATCGTTACAATCTGCACCAGCACCTTGCCTTTGGGTTTATCATTCAGGATTCTTTTTATTTTTTCAAAAACCTGGACAGCATACATTTCGAAGCGGCGATCGATCTCTTCCATACCGGATTGCAGAGTGATACATTCCACTCCTGCCAAGGAGAACTCGATATCTCCTGCAGCAATGGTATCTGTTTCGCAAAGCATTACCACATGTCGTTCGTAAATGGGAACCATCGGGTCCTCCGCAACAACCGCCTGTTCTTTCCAGAAGGGTTGGAGCATCATTGCACCAGGTGTTTTCTCACATGCGCCCACTACCTTGTAGGAGCATCCTTTTATGCGCACGCAGACCTGGCCTGCCTCATCACACAAATCAATGTCATACTTCTGCGTATTATGACCAGCCCCGCTTCCTCTGCTATACCGGATCAACGCCCACATTTCACAGGGACATTCCCGAAATATTTCGAGTCCCTCAATGGCAGTCGGCCGTATTTTCTGTAGAGAATCAATGCCTGAAGGCCGCATAATATTTTCATCATTCGAAAACAAGTATGCCGGCGGCATTTGCAAAGCAGCGTTTATTATAAAGGGATGCAAAACAAATAAGCCCTCAGTATTCCTAATACCGGAAGGCAACGATAGCTTGGCCAGCACTAACCCCTGTCCTATATGCACTTGTTCATTGGCCTGATGTCCCAGACTGTCGTCGGCTCCCATGTCCCACACTGCTTCGTCGTCTATCCTAGGCGAAACATGCTGAAAGCATTCCATCTGCAAAGCCTGTATATCCCACGTTTTCGCTTCATTTAACATCTCCAATTCGGCACTACCCTGGCTGTGTAAGACAGGGTCCCCGGCTTCTGTTAATCTGCTGTAGATTTTGAAGCCAATCGCTCCTTGATCTCCCGGAAAGAGCCCTATATGTATTTCTAACGGCTGATCTCCTATAGCGGGAGCATGTGTCCATACAATATCTTTAATAATGATGTTTGCCTGACCCTTCTCCTGTACTGTTAACGACTGCTCAACCGCTGCCCGCACCATTTCAAGGCATGCCGCTTCTGACAGGACAAGCTTCCCGTAAATTACGGAGTTTTTCAGATAAAACTCCTGGCCGCTAAAGGTTGAACTAAATCTTTGCTCAGAAAGTACGGAGGTGTTTTGATGCAGTAATGGATGTAGATATGCAGCCGCATTGGCGACAGGCTTTTCTTCATCCACATGTATCCAATAGCGTTCTCTGGCAAAAGGATATGTGGGTAAAGGGATACGGCGGGGCTGGACATTACCGTAAAGTCTGCTCCAGTCAATACGGACACCCTTGACCCACAAGTCTGAGATTCTGCCATACTTTTCTGCTAGAATCTGTAAATCAATCCTTTCATCGAGCGTTTTCTCCTCTGAGGCCATGTTCAAGCTCTCCTTGTCTCGCTTGGCCTGTCCCCGGTAAAGCTGTGCAATACTCTGTCTTCCTCCAATAAAGCCCCGCAACTTGCTTCTAAGTTCCTCCACTGACTCAACGACCACAGCGAGGCGCTCTTCCATCGCTTCGCGTCCTGTCTGCAAGGTATAAGCCACATTCACCAGATCGTGATCGGAAAACTCATTCCGATCCATTGCAGCAACCAAATGGCTTACCTGCTCCTTCAATGCTCCATCACTTTTTGCCGACAGAACTACGACGACCGGTCTTGGAGAAGTAAAGGCATTTTGAAAGTCATCCTGTTCCGCAGGGAGGTATTCCTCAAGGACGATATGGGCATTAGCCCCACCGGCTCCAAAGGAAGATATCCCGGCGATCCTCGGGTATTCCCGTTGCTCGCCGTCCTCCTCCACTATCGGACGCTCCCATTCAGAAAGCCCCTGTTGGACTACAAATGGCGTTTTGGAAAAGTTTATATTAGGGTTCACTTTTTGGGAATGCAGGCTAGGAGCAATTTTCCGGTTTTTCATTTGCAAGATAATTTTAGCGATGCCTGCGATCCCTGCGGCCGCCTCTAAATGGCCTATGTTTGATTTTACCGAGCCAATAGCGCAAAACCCCGTGTCCTGCGTATCTTTCTTAAATGCCTGGGTAAGCCCGGTGATCTCAATAGGATCGCCGAGCTCCGTTCCAGTACCGTGGGCCTCAATATAACTGACTGCCCGGGCATTTACGCCTGCTTTATCAAAAGCCTCTCTAATCAGTTCACCCTGTGCTACCGGGTTAGGCACGGTATACCCGTTTGTTTTTCCTCCATGGTTGATACGGGTTCCCCGAATAACCGCATAGATATGGTCTTTGTCTGCAATGGCTCGTGATAAAGGTTTGAGCAGCACGACCCCTGCACCTTCGCCAGGGACAAATCCATTCCCGCCTTCCCCAAAGCTTTTACACCGTCCCTCAGGCGATAGCATTCTCATCGTACTGAGAAAGATATAGCTTGAAGGATGAAGATATAAGTTGACTCCTCCAGCAACAGCCATTTCGCATTCACCGTTAAAGATATGCTCACAGGCCTCGTGGATTGCAGTTAATGAGGAAGAGCACATGGTATCAACCGGGATACTGGGCCCCTTTAAGTTCAAGAAATAGGATATTCTGTTGGCTACCGAGCTGAAGGAGGTTCGCGGAAAGACGAGTTGTCCTTGTTCCCACAGCTTTGGTCCATATAGATTGAACCCCGTTCCGGTAATTCCTGCAAAGACGCCAATCCGGCCATTATACTGTTCGGCGAGCTGTTCTCTGCTATATCCTGCATCCTCGAAAACCTTCCAGCATTCTTCCAGGAATATTCGCTCCTGAGGATCCATACTCATTGCTTCCCGGGGAGATATATTAAAGAAGAGAGGATCAAAATCTGCAAAATCCTCCACGAATCCTCCATATTTACTATAGCTTTTGCCCTTTTCAACCGCTTCTTTGATGTCGGAACAGTAGAAACCTTCCCTCTTCCAGCGTTCCGCAGGAATTTCTGTTATACAGTCTTTGCCCTGTTCCAGATTGCTCCAGTACTCTTCCATATTTTTGGCCTGCGGATATCGTCCGCTTATACCAATAATGGCTATTTGCTCGTGTTTCACACGGTCTCTGCTAGTAGCCGTGTTGCAGATACGATTGTTTTCTTCCTTTGGCAGGGGTGACAAAGAAAACTCGCTGGCAGCATGCAAGGTTGCGGAAATGGAGACGGATTTCTCTTCCGTCTTTATCGGGCTTCCGATTCCTGTCCACCGTACGCATTCCTTGTGATAATCAGCAATAAAATATTCGGCCACTGCTTCCAACGTCTGATATTCATAAAACAAGGTCATTGATATTTCTCCAAAAATCCCCTGCAGCTTTTGATTAAGCCTTGTAATCATGATGGAGTCTATGCCATAGCTCTCCAAAGGCTCGCTGACATCAATCTTGTCAATGCTCAGCTTGGTAACTTCTCCAAACAACAGTTTTAGCTGATGTAAGGTTTTTTCCAGAAGCAGTTCAAGATTCACCTCTGAAGAAGCTGACTCTTCAACATATTCTTTCTCCTGCGGTTGGGACTCCAAGAAATACTTTTGCAATCTGGATTGCTCACCTTCTATGACCAATAACTGATTTAGACCAGCGGCCAGACCGTTATATAGAGCCTGGATACCGTTTGAAGCTTGCATAGCTACCATGCCAATACTTTGCCAAGCCCTCTCCGTGTCATTGTCCACATGCATCCCTCCGTCCTTCCAGAGAGGCCAATTGACAGATAGCGTCTGCCCTTTGCGCTCCTTTGAGGATACAAGGCTGTTTCGATACGCGGCATAGGCATCCATAAAGGCATTTGCGGCAGAATAGTCGGCTTGACCGGGGTTGCCCATAATCCCAGCTATTGAGGAGAAGAGAATAAAGAAATCAAGATGTAGCTCCTTGGTCGCCTGATCTAAGTTCACCAGTCCGGCAACCTTTGGTGCCATTACTTCCGCGAACTCTTCCTGTGTCTTATTCATAATAAAACGATCCTGTATTACTCCAGCACTATGAAGAATACCATCAAGGCCTCCATACTCTTCCCCGATCTCAAGGATCAATTTGGAGACCTCTTCCTTCCGTGCAACATCTACCTGTCTGTACTCAACGCGGGCCCCCAGCGCCTTCAACCTCTCCAATATGGCCTGTCTACCTTCGTCCAGATTTGAACGGCCTACAAGAACTAGCGTGGCTTCCCTGACTCGCTGCGCGATATCCTCCGCAAAAATAAGTCCTAAACCTCCTGCACCGCCTGTAATCAAATAAGTCCCCCGATCCTTCCAGGGCACTCTGCCCATTGTCTCGGTGGGTTTCATCTCGTTCCAGCCGAGGACCAGACGTTTGCCATCCTCATACCGTATCCTTTTATCCTTTGGATATTGACTGTTCTCTTTTAATTTCTCAATCATCTCTTCCAAACCTACAGATTCCAATTCTACGAATTGCCCTACGATTTTCGGGTTTTCTTTCTCAGCTGTCTGCAGTAATCCCAACAGTCCTGCGAAAGGTTGCTGCGCGCTTTGTGCGGAAACTGCAATCTGTATCAGTACGCTACCCTTGGATTCCTCTGTGAGAACCATTTGTACTTCCGTGAGCAGCTGGAGGGCATACGTCTGAAAGCGTTCATCCATGCTGCTTTGGCTGGCATGCAGCTTGATGCAACGGGTTCCTTTCATGAGCGATTCAATGCTGCGCTCTGCGAAATGATCCAGTTCGCAAAGTACCACCAGATGCTGGCTAAATTCAGGGCGTGCCACTTTCTGGAGAGCAACTTGCTCTTTCCAGAAAGGCTCAAGCATAAGGACTCCCGTACCCGCCAATGACCCCGAAGTCCTTGTTCCGCTTTGCGGGGTCTCATGCGAAGCCATTCGAGCTTGAAATTGGCGTATTTTTACAATGGCATCCTCTTTCTGTATCCGTCCGCTTTTTACCTCGCCTAGAATATATTGAAAAAAGTCCTTCATCTTCTATTGCCTCCCAGCACGTAGAAACTTCTCATTTACGTATACATATATTGAGGATTTCACTGGCAGCCTCATCAACAGACAGGGTATCGTTCATCATTTCATCCAAGAGTCTGCCGCACAATATATCATCAAAGTCTACATCGCTCTCACCTTGCGAAAATAATGTATAGGCTTTTACTTGATCCTTGCTTTCAGAAGTCCAGTAATGCTCTTTAGCAAAAGGGTAGGTAGGCAGGCTGATACGGTGAGGCATCTTCCCTGTGTAAAGTTTTTTCCAATCCAAATTTATCCCTTTGGCCCACAGCTCCAAAAGCTTGGTATATTTCTTTTTGGAAATCCAAAGATCGATCATTTGTTGCAAGTCTTCGTCCCCCGAAAAAATAGACAACGATTCTCTGTTGCGTTTAGCCTGTCCCCTATATAGGTTGAGCATGTTATGACGTCCATCCACAAAACTCTTTAATTTTTCCTCAAGCTCTGCGGTAGATTCCACAAGTACGGCTAAACGCTCCTCCATCGCCTCGCGTCCCACCTGAAGCGTGTAAGCAATATCCGATAGGCTTGCGGAGGATAGCTGACCCTGAAGAGCATTCAGTAGCTGCCGTCCCTTTTCCTTAAGCTGCTCCTCGCTCTTGGCTGACAATACGATCATAGCAGGTCCCTGAGAGTCAGATTCTGTTCCAGACTGTTCCTGATACTCGGGAATATACTCTTCAATCACGATATGGGCGTTTGCCCCGCCTGCACCAAAAGACGATATTCCAGCCCGTCTTGGATATTCTTTTGTGATTCCATCGCTTGTAATTACCGGTCTCTTCCATTCCTCCAGGCTTTGCTGAACGATAAATGGAGTATTGTTGAAATTAATTTCAGGGTTCAACTTCCTGGAATGTAAGGATGGTACTAGCTGGCTGTGCTTAAGCTGCAACAATATTTTAGTCACTCCTGCAATGCCTGCTGCACTCTCACAATGGCCTATATTCGATTTGACCGCCCCTATGGCGCAGAACTGCTTATCCTTTGTGAATTTTTCGAAAGCCCTTGTCAATCCTGCAATTTCAATAGGATCTCCCAGAGCTGTACCGGTTCCGTGGGCTTCAATATAACTAACTGTCCTTGCATCGACATCCGCACGCTGGAGCGCTTCTTCAATCAACCAGGATTGAGCTTGAGGGCTAGGTACTGTATAACCGCTGGTTTTACCTGAAGCATTAAGCATGCTCCCTTTGATAACTCCATAAATATGGTCGCCATCTGCAATGGCCTTCTCCAGCGGCTTCAATACAATCGCGCCGACACCCTCTCCGTCGACAAATCCATCTGCCTGGTCTCCGAATGACTTACATTCACCCGTTTTAGAAAGCATCGTCATAGCCGACAGCTTGATATAGTGGATAGGATCTACAATTAAGTTGACTCCCCCGGCAATGGCACACTCGCTTGTACCGCTATACAGACTTTCCAAAGCCAAATGGATCGCCGTCAATGAGGAAGAGCAAGCGGTATCTAAGGACATACTCGGACCTTGGAAATCCAAATGATAGGAAACCCGGTTCGAGATGGAATTATATTGAGGTCCCAAACCGTAATTTCCGTTCATAACGCCTGCAAATACACCGACTCTTCTACTCTCACAAAGATTGGCAGGGGTATACCCAGCATCCTCTATGCTTGCATATGCCGCTTCCAGGAACAGTCTTTCCTGCGGGTCCATTGTTTCGGCTTCTGCGGGAGAAATTTTGAAAAATAGCGGATCGAATAAATCAATGCCTTCGATAAAACCACCCGATTTCGTATAGATTGTGCCCCTTTTCCCTTTTTCTTGGTCAAAGTAGGTCTTCCAATCCCAACGGTCTTTCGGAATTTCAGTTATGCAATTTTTACCTTCTCTTAGATTGTTCCAATATTCCTCTATATTACGAGCTCCCGGATAGCGTCCTGACATCCCAACAATCGCAACATCCCTGATATTGAAGGATCGTGTCGTTGGCTTTTCCATTGTGCTGTCAGAAGGCTTAAGGAAACGCCCTCCCCGGTCAAACCTCATTGGGACAGTAGCGAGTAATTGCGAAGCAGGGCCCTCTTCAACTCTGGAAGTCTCTTCGGTCAACTCCTGTTCCTTCATTCCTACCAGCTTCTTCAACGAGTCCTTTTGCGTTTGAAGAAGGTATGCTACTAGATCATCTATGGTGTTGTACTCAAAAAACAGCGTGCTGGCAAAATCCTCGATGACTTCACGCAAAACATTTGTGATTTGCACTACCAATATCGAGTCAATTCCATACTCTTCCAAGGCAACCGTTGAGTCGATACTTCCCGGTTCCATTTTTAGCGTCTCACCAAGCAAATGTTTAAAGTACGCCGTACTTTTTTCACGCAGCACATGTTCTACCTCTATTTTGGGTTGAGTTCGTTGTTTCACTGATACCGTTTCTACGGTTCTTTTCTCTATCATTATTGATCTTCGTTTGTGCTGTCGCTTTTGCCGAACCAAGCCATCGCTTTGGGCTACAACAATCTGCTGGCCCCAATCATGCGCCTCTTGCGCCGGGAAGAACACTGCATGGAAACCTTCTTTGTCCAATACGGTTTCCCATATTTGAGGGTGAAGCCCTGGGCATCCAGGAATACGCCATTCCGGATCCTCATACGCCCACCAACCATCTAGCAATCCGAAGGTAAGGTGGGTAAACACGCTACTACCTGTGATTTCATTGAGCAGGAGCAAGCCGTTGCTTTTCAAAACCGCTTTTGCATTACGTAATGCCTGACGGATATCTTTTGCGGTATGAAGTACATTAGCGGCAATGACAATATCATATTTCCCCGTCTCAATACCTTGCCCGGCAATAGGTTCTTCAACGTTAAAAATCTGATAGCTGAGATACGGATTATGCGGCCCATACTCTTTTTCAGCGTGCATCAAAAAGGCTTTGGAAATATCGGTATAGCAATATTCCTGAATGTGTTTGCGATATGGGCGTAATTTCAGGAATAGCGTAGCACTGGTCCCTCCGGTGCCCGCGCCGATTTCCAGAATTCTGATTTCTGCAGCGGCGTCGGCCATAATCCTCTCCTGGATATAAGCGGCAGTAGTATCGGCAAGTACCTCATTAAAGTAGTCCACAACCAGATTGTTCTTATAAACTCCTTCCACTAGTTCCATTGAGGAATTGGGGAAGATGATTTCGGTCGCAGGCGATTTTCCGGTAAGCACTACCGGTAAAGCTCGTAGCGTTGTCTCAACCAAATTGACCCTTGCTCTCATCTGCGGATATTGCAGCCAAGTACGCTTGCGCTCTTCCCATTCCTGCCAGACATCATCTCGATCCGTCAAGCTGGAATCTCTACCTGATAGGTCGTTATCCATCTGTGCCAAAATCTCCATGCTCTCTTTTAGCCATTTGCCATATAGCTCAGGAAGTCCGAGTTTAATTTTGAACTCGTCGACAGACTGACGATCTGTCCCTGATAACCCCATGGACAAGAGCTGCTCCCGCAACAACCTGTGTAGGAGATGTTCCATCTCCCTTTCCTGGAGATCGCTCATATCGTCTGCGGCATAATTTTCGATAAAATGGCTTCTTGATTGTACTGCTGTAGCAATATTTTCCTGTAAATCCCTGAGGTTCGGAGCCGAATTAGGCGGGTAGAGATCAATCTCTTCTGTCGGATTAGTCCCTTCCATCTCCAGATGTCTTGTTGTTTTCATAAGCCCCATTTGGTCGATCGGTGAGGCAAGAAGCGTCTCAAGCGCCTCCATCCCCTCCTGCGGGTCAATGAGCCCAACACCTATTTGCGCCAGTCTGGAGTAGTTTTCTACCTCCTGCCGTCCATTTTCGGAGGCATTGTTTTCGCCGCTCCCCCAATATCCCCAGTTCATGACCTTCACCGGACAACGCCATTCCTGCGAAAGACGATGCGCAAACGCGTCTTTAAAGGTACTTCCGGCAGCATAGCTACTTTGTCCCGGATTCTTTACATAGGTAATCATGGAAGAGAAGAACAATACGAAATCCAACGGCTCATTTTGGAAGACCTGAGCCATGCGTACACTGACATCAATCTTTGCTGAAAGCCCTGACCGGAGCTCTTCCTCCGTCAAATCTTCCAAGCCCTTCTCCAAAAATGAAATGGCTGAGTGGACCACACCGTTTATGTTGGAGTACCGCTGTTTTATTTCCTCATATGCCCGCTGCAGCTCCCTTTCGTCTGCTACATCCGCCGTGATATAGCATGGAACAGGTCCCAGGCCTTCAAATCCGTCCAGTTTGGCCTGGATAGAGGCATCCTTTTGCCTTCTGCCTAGCCACACCATCTGAGCCTGGTAGGTACAGGCCATATACTTGCTCCAAGCCTCTCCGATAGTGCCGGCGCCCCCGATGACCACATAGACGCCTCTGGCTTTGTATAGCGTCTGTCCTTTTAAACCTGAAGTCTGTTTGAATGGAATCAATTGCTGCCGATACCACTGCCCATTTCTGAAAACCCACATCCGTCCTTGCCGGTCTGAAGGCAGCGTAAATATATCGGATAGCGGCCAGTCATCATCGAATTGCAGGTCAAGGATACGGATTTTCCAGTTCGGATATTCTTTGGCCATGGTGCCTACCAGCCCATGAAGACTTGCGTGAGTCGGGTTGACTGTATCGTTCTGATCCATCGGCTGAGCTTGATTGGTTATCGTTGTCCAGCCTAGCTTTTTCGTCCCGTATCCCAATAAAAGCATCGCTTTGACCATTCTAAAGAAGAGAAGGACTCCCTGCTCCTGTTCCTTGATCATGGATTCAGCAGTCACCGATTCGACGGAAGCACAGGGTGCAATCCACAGAATATGGTCAACGGCTCCATATTCTTCTACCTTTGAGGCTACTGTTTCAATGGAATCGTGCGCTTGAAGCTCCAAGAAATGCGCCCTAGGATAATACTCCCGGATGGCCTGTCTGTCTTTGTCAGCACCACCTGCAATGACCAATCGGTCTGTCGGTGAGGGGGAAACGACATCTTTTTTTATAGCAGCCGGGTCCCATTTCGGGATGAGCATTACAGATCCCACAAGCGGGTCGGCGGCACTTTCTCCTGCCGCTGCGCCTTGTGCATTTTCAATGCCGATTTCTCCGTCCAGCGCCCGGGTAGATAATCCTGTTATTCTGACGCAAATAGTTCCTTCCTCGTCACACAAGTCAATATTAAGCTTCTGTACCTTGTCCTCTTTCTTGCTGCCCTCGCTGTATTGAATCAACGACCACATGGTCGGGGTGCATGCCCCATAAATCTCAATCTCTTGGAGGGCAAACGGCATATGAGGCGTAGATGCTACAGCGCTACCCGGTAGCCCTCCGTTCTCTTGGCCCATGATTAACCCGATGGATGCATGCAAGGCCGAATCCAGCAAGCTGGGGTGAAGGACCAAGCTGTCCGCCATATTAGAAATGAAGGAAGGCAATGCCAGCTCGGCTAGCACCCTGCCCGAATGTGTATATACTTTCTCCACACATCTGTATGCCGGGCCATAATCCATACCCATTTCCTCGAAGATTTCGTAACATTGCGATCCGTTAAACCTGTGTTGACCAAAATCTTCCTGTAACGCCTTAAGATTTAGTCTCGGTTTTTGCTCTACGCAAACCTGCACCGCATCACCTTGGCTATGCACGGTATGCCCTCTTTCGCTTCCTACTTGCCCGCTATACACTTCAAAGCTTATTTTTCCGGTGTCTTCCAGGAATAGCCTGGTGTGTACAGGAACTGGCTGGTTGTCCACCACAATGGGCCGAATCCAGTTTACATTTTTCAAACGGATTCCTGTTGTGCTGTTGTCCATATCTCCTGTGGAACGTTCTACAGCCGCCCGTACCATCTCAAGATAGGCTACGCCAGGCAGAACCTTTTGGCCTTTAACAACATGATCCTTGAGGAAAAATTCCTCGCCTGTAAACGTTGAACTGAACCGCTGCTCCAGAAAGTCTGAAGTGTTTTGATGCAGTAAAGGTGTTAAAAAGAAAGATTGGGACGAAGCGGCTTCTGTTATTGCGGCGCTCTTTTCCTCAAGTACGGGTATCCAATAGCTTTCCCTGGCAAAAGGATAGGTTGGCAGACTCATCCTACGAGGCTTCACATCCCCATAAAGCTTGTTCCAATCCAAAATCAGTCCCGTAACCCAAAGTTCAGCGAGCTTTCCATACTTCCCTTTGTCCACCCATGCATCAATCATTTTAGCCATATCTTCATCGACTTCCTGAGTGACAAGCCCTCCTCTATTACGCTTTACCTGTCCTCTATACAGCTCTTCTACGCCTTCCTTTTTTTGCAGGAAGCCTTCCAATTTCCAATCAAGCTCTGGGATGGATTTTGCAATGATCGCCAGACGTTCGTCCATTGCTTCCCGCCCGATTTGCAGCGTATAGGCGATATCTGAGAGACTTGTATACGGGTCATTCAGTTCCCTGATTGCAGACAGCAATCTTTGCACCTGCTCGTCCAGCCTTTCCTTATTTTTGGCTGACAACACGACCATGACAGGATTCAGGGACGCAGGAGCAGCTTGCTGCTGACTAGCTTCTTCTGGAATATATTCTTCGATGACCACATGAGCGTTAGAGCCCCCAGCACCAAAGGCCGACACTCCTGCTGCCCTTGGGTATTCTCTGGTTTCACCGTTGATGGCAACTACAGGTCTTTTCCACTCTTCTAACCCCTGCTGAACTTTAAAGGGACTATCGCTGAAGTCGATATTGGGATTTAAGGTACTTGCATGTAGCGAAGGCACGATTTGTTTATATTTCAACTGCAAAAGCACCTTTGTCACCGCGGCGATACCAGCAGCGCTCTCACAATGCCCGATATTAGACTTCGCCGACCCGATTGAACAGAACTGCTTATCCCCGGTATATTTACGGAAAGCCTTTTGTAAGCCTGCAATTTCAATCGGATCTCCCAGTGGAGTTCCTGTTCCATGGGCTTCTATATAGCTGATGGTTCTGGGGTTGATTCCTGCCTCCTTAATTGCCTGACCAATCACACTGGCCTGTGCGTTGGGGTTAGGTACGGTATAGCCGTTGGTTTTCCCCCCGTGGTTCACTGCAGTTCCTTTGATAACTCCATATATCCGGTCTCCGTCTGCTATAGCTTTGGCTAATGGCTTGAGCAGCAAAGCTCCGACTCCTTCTCCTGGTACATATCCGTCTCCCTGTCCGAAGCTTTCACATCTCCCATTGCTTGATGCAAAACTTCCCTGTCCCAACAATAGGTATTTGTTAGGATGGATGGAGACGTTGACCCCTCCTGCTACTGCCAGTTCGCATTCTCCATGCTGTAGTCCATGACAGGCCATATGAATTGATGTCAGTGACGAGGAGCACATAGTATCTACAGCGATACTTGGCCCTTGAAAATTACAAAAATACGATACCCGGTTGGCAACCGCCGAGGCATTCCCGAAAAGTCCAATCATCCTCCCCTTGGCTTGTTCCTGGGCTCCATAGAGTTGATACTCATGGTACATCACTCCAACGTAAACCCCGACATTGCCTTCTATGCCGCCAAGCTCCCGCTCTGCACAAAGGCTTTCTCTCGTATAACCTGCATCCTCTATCGTTTCATAAACGCATTCCAGGAATAAGCGCTCCTGCGGGTCCATCGTTTCCGCTTCCCTTGGCGAAATATTGAAAAACAACGGGTCAAACCAGTCCACCCCATCGATGAACCCTCCCCACTTGCTGTAGGTTTTCCCAGGCTTGCCTCTGTTTTCATTAAAGTACAGACTGTGATCCCAGCGCCCCTTGGGAATCTCTGTAATGCAATCCTTTCCATCCCTTAGGTTTTCCCAGAACTCTCGGATACCTAGTGCTCCCGGATATCTTCCAGACACGCCGATAATTGCAATGTCTAGTGCCTTCTTCTCCTGATGTGGCTGTATACCTGTCGGGAGAAGCCATGGGCGCCTACGATTAGTCGATATCGAAGTCAAAGGCTCTATGGTTGCTTTTATAGGTGCTTTCGGGCCTGCATCAGGAGCCGTATTCTTCTCTGTCGCTTCTACAGCATCAATCAGCCGACCGCGATACGTTTCAAGGAAATAACCCGTCAATGACCGGAGATTTTGGTATTCAAAAAATAATGTTTTCGGTAGTGAGCCGAAAGTCTTTTCCAATTCATTGGTAAGCTGCATAACCAGTATGGAGTCAATCCCATACCTGTCCATTGGTGCATTTACATCTATACTTTCAGCGGGCAGCTTGATCACGGTTGAAAGTACCGTTTTCAAATAACCCTCCGCTTTTTCCCTTAGCCATTCTTCTCCGATAAGCGGTGCTCCCTCGCTTTCCATTACAGATCGGCCTGAGACATCAGTTTCCGAGAGCTGGCCTAAAATTGCCGCTTTAATCCTTTGGGGATATCCTTCGATCACCATAACCTGACTTCTGCCGGAAGACAGACTTTGATACAAAGCTTTGATTCCACTCTCCGTTTGCATGGCAATCATGCCTAGGCCCTGCATCGCCCTTTCCGTTTCCAGGTCGACATGCATGCCTCCATCCTTCCACAGAGGCCAGTTTATCGACAGCGTTTGCCCCTGGCGCTGCTTTGCTGTCACCAAAGCATTTCGATAGGAGGCATAAGCATCCATAAAGCCATTAGCAGCGGAGTAGTCAACCTGTCCTACATTGCCAAGGCTTCCTGCGCCCGAAGAAAATAAGATAAAGAAATCCAGGGGCAGGTCTCTGCTGGCCTGGTCCAGATTCATCACCCCTGAGACCTTCGGAGTCAGCACTTCTCTAACCTCTTCTTTAGTCTTCTTGATGATGAAGTTGTCCCGAATCACTCCGGCTGTGTGCAAAATACCGTTAAGGCCGCCAAATTGCTCGACGATGCCATGAATTAGCCCGGTAACCGATTCGTTGTGGCCCACATCCGCCTGTTGGTACTCTATATGACCACCCAGCGCTCTCAGTTCGTTTAACTGAGCCTTTTGGTCCGCAGAAAGTGATGACCGACCCACCAATATGATGATGGAGTTTTTCACATTGCGCACAATGTCTCTGGCAAAAATAAGCCCCAGACCGCCTAAGCCACCAGTAATGAGATAGATCCCACCATCTCTCCACGGCAGGTCTGCATCTTCACGTAAGGCTTCAATTTCTTGCCATATTAAAGCCTGTCGTTTGTCCCCTTGGTACCATATCCGTTCGTTATACCGGCCACTCCGGTTCCCTTGTAGTTTCTCAATGATTCCTTCGACATCATCCTCCACATCAAGCTCAAGCAACTGACCCATGACATTCGGATTTTCTTTTTGAGCGGTTTTCAGCATTGCAAAGAGCCCGGAATAAACCTGTTGGTCCTTCCGAGCGTGGGTTGCAAGCTGTATCAAAACTTTCTGTTTGGGTATGTCCAGCAGGATGCTTTGCAATTCTTCAAATATCTGAATGGTATAATCTTGAAACCGACCGTCCATATCCGCGCTGGAAGACTGTAAAACAAGGCAGCGAGTACCATCCATGCGGGCTTCAATATCCTCCCTGGCGATACCATCCACTTCACACAGGATCACAACATACCGGATATCTTCGTTTGCGTTCACCCCTGCGGTGACAGGCATCTCCTGCCAGACAGGTTCAAGCATCAGTGTACCCATATCCTCAGTGATGCTGGCTTGTCCCACATCTCCTTCCAACGCTCTGGATAAAAGTCCTTTGAACTGCACGCAAATCTTTCCGTTCTCATCGCACAGATCAATATCCACCTTACTTAATCCATTCGACGTCTCTTCACTCCCATCGTGAGAGATCCGGGCCCACATCTCTGGAGTGCATTTTTCGGATATCTTCAGTTCCTCCAAAGCAAAGGGTAACGCAGGCTTGCCTACAGGCAAATTTTCTTCCGAACCCATTACCAAGCCGATTGTGGCCTGCAAAGTTGAATCCATCAAAGACGGGTGCAGAACAAATTCAGTTTGAGTATGGAGTACAGAGGATGGTAAGGACAGCTTGGCCAGCACGTAATCCTTTCCTCGGAAGATTGCCTCAATGCCACGGTGTGCCGGTCCATAGTCTATCCCCATGGCTCTGAAAGCTTCATAGCATTGGCTTGAAGAAAGTGGTGTACGGGTACATTCTGCCCGTAAGACATTCAGGTCCAGATACTGTAGCTCGCCCGCCCTCTCCAACACAGCGACTCCCTGACTGTGTATAATGCCCTCAGCGTCGGCTCCTTCCATCCCGCTGCATATTTCAAACGCAATCTCTCCATTGTCCTGGGGATATAGACTGATGAGTACCCTCACCGGTCCGTCTGCTACAACCACAGGCCGGGCCCATACGATATTTTTTAGCCGAATATGTGTCTCGCCTTCTACTACAGCCCCCACTGCCTCTTCTACAGCTGCTCGCACCATTTCGAGATAAGCCACCCCGGGTAATGTTTGTTGAGCCTTGATTCTGTGGTCTGACAGGAAAAATTCCCGACCTGTAAAAGTAGAGCTATAACGTTGTCCGGAGAGATCGGAAATATTCTGATGCAATAAAGGATGAATTTGGGCAGTCATAGCTGGATTTATACTGCCTTGTCCAGTGCCCGTTTCGGATAACCAATAGCGTGCCCTTTCAAAAGGATAGGTCGGCAGACTGATTCGTCTGGGCTTGATATCTCCATAAAGTGCGTCCCATTCAATGCTTGCGCCATTGGCCCACAATTTGGCTACCTTATCAAGTCTTTTCTTCTCAGTCCAGGCCCGAACCAGGGTTCCGGTGTCTTCGTCCGAATCCAAGAGTTCGATTCTGTCCCCTGCATAGTTCACACGGCCGATCAGCACTTTTTCCGACGAGCTTCCGTTAATAAAAAGTTCAAGTTCATCTATCAGATTTTCTCTTGAATCCGTCAAAAACGCGAGACGCCAGTCCATAGCCTCTCTTCCCACTTGCAAGGTATAGGTCAGGTCCGTCAGATTAACGCTTTCGTGCAACTTAACAAAATTCATCATATCTGCTGCATAGGTTTTCAAGGATTGTTCACTTTTAGCGGACAGCACAAATAGTCCCGGGTTGTCTTTACCCACTGGGGGTAGATTCACCGCAGAGACTACAGGAACATATTCTTCAATAACCATATGAGCGTTAGTGCCGCTAAATCCGAAGGAACTTACGCCCGCACGCCGGGGTACTCCCGGTTCGGGCTCCCAGCTTTGCAGACCGGTGCTAATGTAGAACGGGCTATCCTCCAGAGAAATATGTTCATTTAAGGATTCGAAATGGATGGTAGGCGGCAATTGGCGGTGCTTCATGGCCAGCAGCACTTTCATCACACTGGCCACCCCGGCCGCAGTCATCATATGACCCATATTGCTTTTCAGTGACCCCAAGGCGCAATAACCCTTCTTGCTTGTATAGGATCGGAATGATTCCGTAAGTCCCTCCACCTCGATAGGATCACCCAGCTTTGTTCCTGTCCCGTGGGCCTCGACCATGGAGATGGTTTCGGGATGAATGTTAAACCGTCGATATACGTCTTTTTCCAGCGAGATTTGTGAATTTACACTTGGAGCAGTTATTCCGTTGGTTTTTCCATCCTGGTTCATTCCCCATCCGCGAATAACTCCATATATGGAGTCCTTGTCTCTGACTGCATCAGAGAGCCGTTTTAATAACATGACCCCAACTCCTTCTCCGGGGACAAACCCGTTTGCACGGGCATCAAAGGTAAAGCACCGTCCATCCTTGGACAGCATTCCTGCCTTGCTAGTCATAACATGCATTCCCGGACCAGCCATAATCATGACTCCGCCTGCCAAAGCAAGGTCACTTGTTTCTAAAAGGAGACTGTTGCAGGCTTCAGCAATGGCCACCAGAGAGGAAGAGCACGCGGTATCAATAGCCAAAGAAGGACCTTTCAAATTTAGCAGATACGAAATCCGAGCGGATAGAATTGAAGGAGACCCTCCCATGAGAACCTGCGCATTTAACCCCTGCCCACTCATGGACCTCCCATAATCACTGGCTGCACAACCTACAAAAACACCGCATCGACTCTCCGACAGTGAGGCTGGATTCAATCCGGCATCTTCAATGCATTTCCAGCTGCTTTCAAGAAACAGGCGCTGTTGAGGGTCCATCATCTCTGCTTCAGCAGGGGATATATTAAAGAACAACGGGTCAAATTTATCTACATCCTCTAAAACACCCATCCATTTGCTATAGGTTTTTCCCTGAGCCTTGGGATCGGTATCGTAATATTCATCGATTGACCATCGCGTTGAAGGAATTTCCGATATACAATCCCTTCCCTGAGCCAGATTGTCCCAAAATTCAGCCAAAGTCTTGGATTCGGGGAATTGCCCTGCCATACCAATAATCGCGATAGACTCCTTATGTTCCTGACCGCGCGGAATATCTGGCATAGCTTTTTTAGAATCAGCATGCTTGACCGTTTTGTGGGAATCATTGCTATTCGGCAGCTGTCCATAGGCAAATTGAATCCGTTCTTTAACCTCTTGCTGATTCACAAACGTTTTATCCTGCATTTTTATTTCTTTTTCAATAGTAGCCGCCAGCTTTTCTCTTATCGATTGAGCCATATGATTTTTCAGCTCAATTAATGACTCCCTGGGAGACTCGGACAGTTTTCTTGCCAGCTGCATGGCGTACGGCACTACTTCATTCCTCGATACAACTGGAAAAGGAACCCTTTTGGTTTCCAGTTCCGAACCGCTATATCTAGTACCTGTAAATAAAATTTCCTGTGCCATACTAACCCCGAATTTCTCAGGGAAAATCAGGGTTGAACCCGCTCCGGGGGTAAAGCCGTACTTCATAAAGTTAGTAGTATAGATGCTTTCCCGACTCATCACGATAAAATCGCAAAACATCCCCATGCACCAGCCAGCACCAATCCCATGCCCCTGCATAGCAGCGATGACGGGCAGCTTGCAATCCAAAGCAATCTTGTAAACATTGGTATCGCTATATTTCGCCTTTCCCTCATGGATAGCCAGCAATCCCTCTTGGGTGCCTCCTGTGGCAAAGTAGGTGTCATATCCCGTCAGAATCACAACTTTATAATTCTCGTTAGCTTGCACCGTCTTGAATGCCTCATTCAGGCCAATAATCAGTTCATCGGAAAATGTATTTTTGTGCACCGTGTCCTTCATTTTCAACATGACAATCCCGTGCTCAAATTCCTGCAATTCAACCACAGACTGTACCTTTATCTGGGGTGCGCTTATCTCCTGCCCATCCTCCGGCCTGTGGAAGCTGTCCAATGGTTGCAACGTGAAAGCCAGTCCTTCTGATAATTCCTGTGGACTGGCTTCCAATGATTCATCCGGGAGCTCGCCAATAAATTGAAGCAATTGTTTTTCAGCATCTTCATAATTTATTTCCCCTGCTTGCACCGCACGAAAAATATCTTTTGAATCCATAAACATGTCCTCCTAGCTGTATGAAATAGGACAAATATCGTGTTGGCTGTCTACGAGTGTAATTGGTTGAATAACTGGTCGGCCTGTTCAAAATCCAACTCACCCTGCAGTACTTTCTGTATCAAGGCTTGCATGGGCTGCTTAGGCTTCGGCTCTGTAGAAGCCTGATTTGTATCTCCCGCCGACTTGTTCAATTCCTTTGCCAAAAATTTGGAGAATTCTTTAATGTTAGGATAATCGTACACTCTGGTTGCTGGAATAGCTGTTCCAAAGCGTTTATTCACAGCCTGCACCCACTCTACACCTATAATAGAGTCCAGTCCCATATCAATAAATTGATCGTCCCGGCCAATATCCTTTTCATTCATACTCAAAGATTTCGCAAGACTTTCTACCAGTTCCTTCTCCAATGTTTCTATCCGTACAGCCGTTGGCGCATATGTCGACCGCTTTGCCTCATCCCTGGCAGCGGGCGGCGACGAAGAAGGCTTGGCCTCAGGTTGCGGCGGGGCAGGCTTGGATTCTGCCAGCGCGGCTGACTTCTCCGGCTTATCTGCTACCATCTGGATGTTGGAAACGGAGCTCAGCAAAATGCCCTGCGGTTTTTCAGGTACTTTCGCCAAAGTCTGTCTCTGCACATTATCGTTGCTATGGTTAACTGCAGGAGGGCTGGAAACGAGTTCTTGTACCGACACCTCGGCTACAGGAGATTCCGCCTCGACGTCCCGGGATTCGCCCCCACGCGCGAAGATCCAATAGCTCTCCTTGGCAAATGGATAAGTTGGCAGACTAATCCGACGAGGGCTGGTATTCTCATAAAGTCTAGTCCAATCGAAGAGCAGCCCCTTAACCCAAAGCTTCGCCAGCTTTGTATACTTACCCTTGCTTATCCAACTATCCACCATTTTTGCCATGTCTTCGTCCGCCTCAAGAACAGCTAGGATGTCTTTATTCTTCTTTGCCTGACCCCAATATAGCCCGTCAATATTCTCATTCCCCGCTAAAAAGCTCTCGAGCTTTCCTGTAAGCTCATGGGTAGACTTAACTATGACTGCTAACCGTTCTTCCATGGCTTCCCGTCCCACCTGCAGAGTAAATGCTATATCCTCCAGGCTGGTTTGCGAGTATTCCGGCTCTTTGAGTTCAGCAAGCAACCTTTGCACCTGTTCTTCCAGTCGCTCTTTATTCCTCGCCGACAGCACGATCATTACCGGATTTTGCATTGAAGTGGCAGCCTGTCTAGTCTCCTGCTCCTCAGGGATATATTCCTCAATAAGCACATGTGCGTTGGAGCCTCCGGCACCAAAGGAGGAGATACCTGCGATTCTTGGGTATTCAACCGTCTTCCCATTCATTGTGACGACGGGTCTTTTCCAATCTCCCAGCTCCTGCTGAACTATAAAAGGACTATCGCTAAAATCGATATTCGGGTTTAGTGTTTTTGAATGCAATGAAGGCACGATTTGTCCGTATTTGAGCTGAAGGAGCACCTTTGTAACTCCCGCAATCCCTGCCGCGCTCTCACAATGCCCAATATTTGATTTTGCCGATCCGATTGCGCAAAATTGCTTGTCCTCCGTGTATTCCTGGAACACTTTTTGCAATCCGGCGATTTCAATGGGGTCACCTAAGGATGTCCCAGTGCCATGCGCTTCGATGTAACTGATGGTTCTGGGGTTAATTCCTGCTTTCTTAAATGCTCTTCCAATGACACTGGCCTGCGCATGGGGATTCGGAACTGAGAATCCGTTTGTCTTCCCTCCATGATTCACCGAGGTCCCCTTTACGACCCCATATATATGATCTCCATCTGCAATAGCTTTGGCCAGCGGTTTAAGCAGTACAGCTCCTACGCCTTCTCCCGGCACATATCCATCTCCGCCTTGTCCAAAGCTTTCGCACCGTCCTTTACTCGATACAAACCTCCCTTGCCCAAGCATCAGGTATTTGTTCGGATGAATGGATACATTGACGCCGCCAGCAATGGCAAGCTCACACTCGCCTTGTTGCAAGCTTTGGCAGGCCAGATGAATGGTCGTCAATGAAGAAGAGCACATGGTGTCCACAGCCATGCTCGGACCGTGGAAGTTACAGAAATAAGATACCCGGTTTGCAATGGAAGCCGGATTGCCAGGAACGGCAATCATTCTGCCCCTAACTTGTTCCTGTGCCCCATAAAGCTGGTACTCTTCATACATGACCCCGACAAAAACACCCACATTCCTATCCAGCCCAAGGCCCCGCTCCAGTCCAAGCGCTTCCCGGGTATAGCCTGCATCCTCTATCGTTTCATAGACACATTTTAGGAATAGGCGCTCCTGAGGATCGATGATCTGTGCTTCTCTAGGAGAGATATTGAAAAACATGGGGTCAAACTGATCCACACCTTTAATAAAGCCTCCCCACTTGCTGTAAGTTTTTCCGGACTGGTCCCTGTCCTCGTCAAAGTGCCTACTGTGATCCCAGCGATCTTTGGGGATTTCCGTAATGCAATCCTTCCCATCACGCAAATTGTTCCAGAATTCCCGTATGTTTTCTGCCTCGGGATACATGCCGGACAAGCCGATAATGGCAATTTCCTCCGATCCGCCTGCTCTTTCCGGTTGCGGTTGGAAACTTGCCTGAACTGGCATGAAACGCGATTGCTTCCGACTATCAGAAAGTGACCTTACCGGGTCGTTTTCCTTCGTAGAAGGTTTGAACTCTTTCGCAGCGTTGACCTCTGTCTCGATTCCAAGCAATTTAATCAGCTGCTTCTGGTGGACTTTAAGGAAATATTGGGTCAATTCCCGGATATTCTGGTATTCAAAAAATAAAGTTTTGGGCAGTGTTCCAAACGTTTTCTCCAACTCACGGGTTAGCTGTTTAATCATAATGGAATCAATGCCATACTTCTCCATAGGGGCATCGGTTTCAATCTGCCTTGCCGGCAGCCTGATGGATGTAGCGAGCAATTGCTTTAAATAATTTGCCGCTTTTTCGGCAAGCAGGTCTTGTCCGATGACCGAACCCATCTCGCTTTCCCTTATCATAGAGGAGGCATCTCCAGCCTGATTCAGGGACGGTTGCTGCAGGAGCGTTTCTCTTAGCTGACTGGCATGCCCTTCCAACACCATGACTTGATTCTTTTCGGAAGCCAGGCTCTGATACAAAGCCCGAATTCCTGCACCAGTCTCCATTGCAAACATCCCCATCCCTTCCATGATCTTTTCTGTTTCCCCATCAATACGCATTCCGCCTTCTTTCCAGAGAGGCCAATTAACTGAAATCGTCCGCCCCTGGCGTTGTGCTCGCTCTACCAGTGTACTGCGGTACTTGGCATAGGCGTCCATAAAGGCATTGGCAGCAGCATAGTCAGCCTGTCCTATATTCCCAAGGCTCCCTGCAACGGATGAAAAAAGGATGAAGAAGTCCAGCGGAATTTCCTTACAAGCCTGATCCAGATTCACCACTCCCGTAACCTTTGGCGCCAAAACGTTTTGCAATTCCTCCCGTGTTTTTTTAATAATGAAATTATCGCTAACCATTCCTGCGCTGTGCACAATTCCATCCAGCTTCCCAAACTCTTCCTGAATATCCCGAATCAAATCTTCAACCGCCCTTTTATCGGCGACATCGGCTTGCCGGAATACTACTCTTGCACCTAAAGCTTCTATCTCCTCAATCCTTGCTTTGGTGTCACCACGAAGCGGGGAGCGTCCGACAAGAATTAAAGCAGTATCTCTGGCCTGTCGTGTAATTTCTTCGGCAAAAATCAAACCGAGACTTCCGGTTCCGCCGGTAATCAAATATACTCCCCTGTCTTTCCACGGAATGCTGATCGCTTCCCCGGAGGCTTTAATTTCCGTCCATACGGCAACATGCCGTCTACCTTGTTGATAGCGGATATGTGGTTCTATAGAGCTGCGACTGTTTTCTTGCAGGATATTTATCATACCTGCTGAATCCTGCTCCACATCCATTTCTATCAGCTGGCCAACCAGTACTGGATTCTCCAGCCATGCTGTTTTTAAGAGTCCGGAAAGTCCCGAGAATACCTGTTGGTGATCCTGCACCGGAACGACAAGCTGAACCAATGTTTTGCCTTTGGATTCCGTTTTAAGAATATGTTGAATTGCCTCAAACACCTGTGTCGCATAAGTCCTAAACCGTGCATCAATGCTCTTCTCTTCAGATTGGAGAATGAGGCACTGCACCCCGTTCATTTGCGATTCAATAATTTCCCCGGAAATATATCCCGGTTCACATAAAATTACCAGATGCTGTTGATAGTCAGGTGCTGTTCCTTCCAGAGCAATCGCTTGTTCTTCCCACACAGGCTCAAGCATCAAAGTCTCAGGTGCAGTCCATTCATCTGGGCCCCCTGTTCCTCCTTCAGCAACTCGTGATGAGAATCCCTTCATTCTCACACAAACATTCCCCTGCTCGTCACACAAATCGATATCTAACTTTTGCAGCGAGCCATTTTGCCTGCTGTCTTCACTATTACGGATCCAGGCCCACATCTCTGATGTACATTTGTTAAACACCACCAACTCTTCCAATGCAAATGGTAAAGCTGGCTTAATGGAAGCTTTGCAATCACCCGCACTCATAATCAAGCCTATCGTCGCCTGAAGAGCGGAATCCATCAAACTGGGGTGCATCACAAAATGTTCCATCGTAGAGTAAACGGAAGAAGGCAAGGACAACTTGGCAAGAACTTGGTCCACCCCGATATATATCTTCTCAATTCCCTGGTGTCCCGGCCCATAGGAAACCTGCATCGCTGCAAACGCCTCATAGCACTGACGGGATGAGAAGGAGCCCAGACTGCACTGCTCCAGCAAGGTTTTAATATCTATAGCAGGGATGTCTGCCACCGGAACAATTACTGCCCTGCCTTCACTATGCACCACCAGCTCCGTGTCCGTTGCTCCAGACTTGCTGTAAATTTCATAGGCGATCTCCCCGCCATCTTGAGGATAGAGCCCAACACTAACGTCCACCGACTCCTCCCCAACCACAACAGGCCGGATCCAATCCACATCTTTTAACCGGATGGACGTCCACTTGTCTTCTGGAGATCCTGCAACCTGCTCTACTGCCGCCCGCGCCATTTCAAGGTAGGCCACTCCAGGCAAGAGCCTCTGCCCCCTTATCACATGGTCAGACAGGAAAAATTCCTTCCCCGTAAAAATGGAGCTGAACTGCAGTCCATAAATATTGGACGTATTGCGCTGAAGTAGGGGATGAATGCCGACTGCTGTCTCCCTTTCCAGCACTACACCGCTTGCTCCCGTCCGTTTATTGATATCGGTTATGCAATATCGTTCTTTGGCAAAGGGATAGGTTGGCAGACTGATACGGTTTGGTTTAGCCTCTCCGTACAACAGGGCCCAGTCAATAACGACTCCTTTTACCCAAAGGTCAGCTATTTTGCCATAGCAGCCTTCGCTAACTAACACATCAATCGCCGTGCCCGCACCCTCTCCGTCTTCACGAGCTCTATTTTCTTCTCTATGGCGTTTGGCGTGTCCCACGTATAAGCCGTGGATACCATCCCGGCCTTCCACAAATCCTTTTAATTTCTCTTCTAGCTCCCGGAGAGAGCCTGCAACGAAAGCCAAACGTTCTTCCATCGCTTCGCGCCCCACCTGAAGGGTATACGCTATATCTACCAGACTGCTGTCTGTAAACGGATGCTCCCCGATTGCAGCTAGTAATAGCTGCGCCTGCTCTTGTAGTTGTCCTTCACTCTTGGCTGACAGCACCACAATAGCCGATTTTGGGGTGGTACGGGTAATAGAATCCTGCTCCTGCTTTCCAGGAATATATTCTTCGATTACCAAATGGGCATTGGCACCCCCGAATCCAAAGGAGCTAACACCTGCTCTCCGAGGAATATTTTCCCCTCGAGTATCCCGCTGTGGCTTCCACTCCTGCGCCTCCTGAACGATATAGAACGGACTGCCTTCAAGTTTTATATAAGGATTAATTGCATCACAATGAAGGCTTTTGACCAGCTTTTTATGCTTTAACTGGAGCAGCACTTTTATGACGCCCGCGATTCCAGAAGCCAGTTCCAGATGTCCGATATTGGTCTTCACCGAGCCCAATCCGCAATGGGATTCTGTAATCCCGGGCCCTTCTGTATTCTCATAAAGCTCTTTGAAAGCTGCTTTCAGTCCGTTAATTTCAATCGGATCGCCCAGCTCGGTGCCTGTCCCGTGGGCCTCAATGTAAGAGACAGTCCTTGGGTCGATTCCGGCCTTTGTATATGCATTTACCAACACATCCGCCTGAGCCCTCGGATTAGGAGCTGTCAGGGAATTGGCCCGGCCTCCGTGATTGACGGCAGTACCCCGAATTACACCATAAATATGGTCTCCATCCTTCTCTGCATCCTTCAGCTTTTTCAGGAAAAGCATGCCGGCCCCTTCACCACGCACGTAGCCATTGGCCTTATTGGAGAAGGTTTTGCATCGACCGTCCTCACACAGCATTCCTGCTTTGTTGAAGCTGATATGGAGTTCAGGTGTGATAATCACATTAACACCACCCGCAATCGCCATCTCGCAGCTTCCATCCTCTATGGCCCTAACGGCTCGGTGAATGGCCACCAGTGAACTGGAGCAAGCCGTTTCGACAGGCTCGCTCGGACCATGAATATTAAGGAAATAGCTCATTCGATTGGGCCCAACAGACGGTGCCATACCGCTGGAGGAATACGCCTCGACACCCACATTTCCCTGATAAATCACACCGCTGTAGCCACTGTTCGCGGTACCTACAAAGATTCCTGTGCGGGTTCCCGACAGACTCCCAGCCTGAATGCCTGCATCTTCAATCGCCTTCCAGATATAGGTCATCAACAGACGTTGCTGCGGGTCCATGAGTGCGGCTTCTCGCGGTGAAATTCCAAAGAATAGCGGGTCAAACTCATAGATCCCCTCAATAAACCCGCCCCACTTGATGTTTGTTTTATTGGCCTCCTGCTCAGGGTCACCGTAATACGTCTTCCAATCCCAGCGATCTTCAGGGATTTCAGTGATACAGTCCCTGCCTTCCTCAAGATTTTTCCAAAACTCATCCACATCCCGGGCCATGGGAAATACACCGCTCATTCCCACGATAGCAATGGGTTCAGGAGCAGCCTGAGTCAGCTGCGGGTTGGACAACACATTCCCGCCTGCAAACCGGAAACGCTGCCGTCTACCGCGGGTACTGTCTTCCCTATCATCCTCCACGGCCTGCACAGCAGGCTCAGTCCGGGCATGCACGGCAAACTGCTCGCCAAGCACGGCATCATATTCGTCCACCAAATACCTGGTGAAGTCATGAATCGTTGTATATTCAAAAAATATGTCCGGCGTCAGCTCAAGCCGGTGTAAGTGATTGATGTTGTTGGTAAATTGTGTGAGCAGGATGGAATCGAAGCCATACTCACTCATTTCTACATGTGCATCAATATCTTCAAGTTTGACTTTCAGCAATTTTGACACGGCCTGTATCATAGCGGCCTGCACCTTGTCCAGCAGATCTGGTACGACATTGCTTTCAGAGGAAGCTTCTGAAATTCCTGTCACCTTCTCAGGCTGCCTAGTCTCTGGAGTCGTGATTAACCCCATGGTTTTCTTCATTTTTGCAAGATTGCCTTCCATCACCATAACCTGATCAACGCCTGCGATCATGCCACGGTACAAGGCCTGAATGCCGGAAGAGGTTGACATGCCGCTCATGCCTGTACGCTGCCTTACCAGCTTCTCCGTCTCCTCATCAATACGCATCCCACCCTCTTTCCATAGCGGCCAATTGATGGATAGCGTTTGACCCTGTCGCTGCTTAGATGCTATCAGAGTGTTCCGGTATCCGGCATAAGTATCCATAAACGCATTAGCTGCAGAATAGTCTGCCTGTCCCTGATTACCTAATCCTCCGGCTACAGACGAAAATAGAACAAAGAAGTCAAGCGGCAGGTTCTTGCTTGCCTGATCCAGATTCACTGTCCCTAATACTTTGGGAGCGAGAACCTCCAGCATCTCCTCGCTATTTTTTTGGAGTATGCGGTTGTCGCGAATGACACCTGCACTGTGAATGATGCCATTGATGTTTCCGAATTCCTCCTGAATTTCCTGGATTAAATCGGTCACCGCCTGCTCCTGAGTCACATCGACCTGTCTGTATATAATTCGTGCCCCTAATGCCTCCATTTTCTTTATCTCAGCCCGTTTGCCCTCATCCAGCGTGGAACGCCCCGTTAAAATCAAGACAGCTTTATGAACTTTATCCGTAATCTCTCTGGCAAAAATGAGTCCCAATCCACCGGCACCGCCGGTAATCAGGTACACTCCGCCATCCTTCCACGGGTTACCCGTCGCTTCCTGAGAGATGTGAACTTCGTTCCAGCAGGAAACCCAACGTGTGCCTTTCTCGTACCGAATCTGGATATCCCCGAGGCTACGACTGTTTTTTTTAAAAATGTCTATGATTGCTTCCCAGTCCTCATCCTGTCCCAGTTCTATTAACTGACCTACCAGTTTTGAATGCTCAAGCCGGGCCGTTTTTAAAAGACCGGAAAGTCCCAAGAAAAGCTGCTGCTCCTCCTGTCCGCTTATGGCAATCTGGATCAGCACCTTACCATTGGGTTTTTCCCTAAAAATGCTTTGAATCTCTTCAACCACCTGGACGGCGTAACGCTGGAACTGTTCCGCGATTCCGTTTCGGTCGGGTTGCAGTACAATGCATTGCACGCCGTCCATCCGAGCTTCAACTTGTTCACGGGAAATCCCGGACGGCTGGCAGAGTAACACGACATGGCGATCATATGCAGGCATTTCGGCCTCTAGAGCAATCCCTTGCTCTTTCCATACGGGTTCAAGCATCAAGGTACTAGAATTAGACTGAACATCCGAGGAAATCGAGTCCCTATTCAGGATTCTTGATGAATATCCTTTTATCCTGACACAGATGGCTCCGGTTTCGTCGCTCAGGTCAATATCCAGCTTCTGTGCCTTTTCCTCAGCTATACCGTCTGCATTATAACGAATCAACGCCCACATGATGAAGCTGCAATTTTTTATAATTTCAACTTCTTGAATGGCGTAAGGCAGAGAAGGTTTGGTCTCGCCAGACCCCAGCGTCAAGCCTATGGTTGCCTGCAAGGCCGAATCTATCATACTTGGATGCAGGACAAATTGGCTTTGGTTGTCAGAAACGGAAGACGGCAAGCATAACTTAGCCAGCACTTGACCCTCTCCCGCATACACCATCTTAATCCCTTGATGTCCAGGACCATAATCCATTCCCATATCCCTGAAAACTCTATACAATTGTGTGGGATCAAAGTTCCGACTGCATACATTCTGCAAGTCTTTAATATTCAGTGCCGGGACTTCCGCAGCCGATCTTCGTGTAGCACTGCCGTAGCTATATATCACAATCCCTGCATCAGCTTCTTCGCTCTCCCCATATATTTCATACGAAATCTCTTGATGATCATCCAGGAAAAGTCCGATGTGTAACTGTAGTGGCCCATCCTCTACGATAATAGGCCGTGCCCAAACCACGTTTTCAAGGCAAATTCCGGTTGGCCCACCCTCATCAGATCCTGTTGCCTGATCCACGGCCGCCCGGACCATTTCAAGGCAAGCAGCCCCGGATAGAACCTTGCGTCCATTCACCACATGATCCTTCAAGAAAAACTCCTGGCCTGTAAAAGTCGAACTGAACCGCTGTTCCGAGAAATCGGAGGTGTTTTGATGCAGTAAAGGATGGAGCGAAGCAGCAGTGACAGAAGTCATGCCTTTGCCTGCCTTGCTGTCAAGCTCAGGCGCCCAACAGCGTTCTCTCGCAAAAGGATAGGTCGGTAGACTGATCCGGTAAGGTTTGATGTCCCCATACAGCTTGTTCCAGTCAATAGTTAGCCCCTTTACCCACAACTCCGCTATTTTTTTTAGTTTTCTCTTCTTGATCCAGGTTTCAAGCAACGATTTGGCATCTTCATCCGCCTCAAACATCACAATCCCGTCTTTGCTCTTTTTCACCTGAGCCGTAAGGACGCCAGCAAGCGGATCATGATTCACAAATCCTTCCAACGCTTTTAGCATTGCCTCTTTTGAATCTGCCACAAAAGCCAGCCGGTAATCCATCGGCTCGCGGCTCACTTGCAGCGTATACCCCATATCCGAGAGGTTAAGATTTTCCTGGGATGCAATAAAGCTCCTCATTCTTTCGGCATACGTTTTTAGCTGCTTTTCACCTTTGGCAGACAAAACGAAGAGAACGGGATTATGGATATCGGCGGCTGTTGGTGATATCGCAGATGTTCCCGTCCCGGGACGATATTCTTCAATAATAAGATGGGCGTTCGTACCGCTAAATCCGAAAGAGCTCACAGCGGCGCGCCTTTTGTCCCCGTGGGAAGGTTCCCAGGCGTTCAATTCTGTATTGACATAAAAAGGAGAATTATCAAAATCAAAATGCTCATTCGGGTTCTTGAAATTCAGTGTCGGTACTAGTTTTCTATGCTTCATGCATAGCAACACCTTTTGCACGCTTGCTATGCCCGCTGCTGCAGAAGTATGCCCGATATTGCTTTTTACCGAACCTATGGCACAGTAGTTCTTCTGATCGGTTTTTTCTTTAAAAGCGGTTGATAAAGCTTCCAATTCAATAGGGTCGCCCAGCTTGGTTCCTGTCCCATGCATTTCAACATAGCTAATGCTTTCAGGCTCAATCTGATATTTGTTGTATATTTCCCGCTCCAGCTCAATTTGGCTGTTAGTGCTTGGAGCGGTAATCCCGTTGGTTTTTCCATCTTGATTGATTCCGGACCCGATAATAACTCCGTATATATGATCCCGATCAGCTTCAGCATCCTTCAGCCGCTTCAGAACCAGCGCCCCTACTCCTTCCCCTGGAACAAAGCCGTTGGCGCTATTGTCAAACGTTTTACACCGGCCATCTGGCGACAACATTCCGGATGCAGACATACCTACATACGATTCAGGAGTCAGATATAACGACACCCCGCCAACCAACGCCATTTCTATCTCTCCGTTAGATAACGCCTGGCATGCCAGATGGGTTGCCACCAGCGATGAGGAGCATGCCGTATCTACGGATATGGCCGGACCTTTCAGATTGAGGAAATAAGAGATGCGAGCCGCTGCAATAGCGTTACTGTTTCCGGTAGTATTGGTGAACTGCGCTTGATGCTTGTACCGCAGCATACTATATTCATTATTTAAAATTCCAAGGTAAACCCCGCATTTTTTATTTCCCAACTGTGAGCCACTATAGCCTGCATCCTCAATTGCCTTATATGCTTCCTGCATAAAGATGCGCTGCTGGGGATCCATCCCTTCCGCCTCGGTAGGAGAAATATTGAAAAATAACGGATCGAAATATTCCATATCCTCTAAAGCACCCAGCCACTTGCAATTGATTTTCCCCTCTTGCGCTGGACGAGGATCATAATATTGGCTTACATCCCAACGGTCCTTCGGGATTTCAATAATGGAATTTTTGCCTAGAGCGAGATTATCCCAATATTGCTGCACATCTTCCGCACCAGGATATCTTCCCGAAATCCCGACAATTGCAATTACGTCTTTATTTTCCGAAGGCAAAGGCGATGAATCCTCTGCTACCTTTACCAGGTGGAATGGCTCGGGCTCCCCCTTAGGCGATAGCCTTGGAGAGCATTGCATCGTGTCAGGTCCCTTCGAATGGACTTTCGCAATAGGCTTGTCCGTGTCCGGGACTGTGCTCAAGAACTGTTGATTGAAGCTTCCTCCATGCTTATTGATTTCTTGTGCCAAAAATGTAGCGAATTGGCGAATGGTCGGATAGTCGTAGACCTTGGTCGCTGCTATGGATGTGCCATATCGTTTATTTATGTTTCGAACCCACTCTACGCCTATAATGGAATCTAGTCCGGTATCTATAAAGTTTTTATCCGCCTCGATCTCGCTCCGTTCCATGTACAAAGCCTCAGCCAGGCTAACCGTCAGTTCTTCCTGCAACAGCTCTGCAGAGGCGCTGCACTCAGCCATGCTGGCCTGCACCTGCTTTTCAAACGAAATCGGCATCAAATTCACCTGAATGGAAGCCTCTGCCGATTTCTCCGGCTCTAATGCAACGGATGACGGTGAATACTCTGCTGGAGAATGATCCGAAATAGACTGGGCAGAGAATGGCGCAATTGATTTGCTCAACAATTCCTTCTCTACAAATTTGCTAAAATCCCGGATGGTTGGATAATCGTAGACTTTTGTCGCTGTTATGGATGTATTGTAATGCTTATTAATGCTACGAACCCACTCTACGCCTATAATGGAATCCAATCCAAGATCAACAAAGTTCTTATCCGAATCGATATCGCTCCGATCTATATATAAAGCCTGCGCCAGGCTTGTTGTCAGCTCCTCCTGCAATATTTCCGCTGATATTGCAGAAGGAATAGACGACAGCGCTTCCGTCTTCTTCTCATCCTCTAATGTGTTCGATGTCTCCTCCAGTGAAGTTAACATGATCGTTGTCCCCTCCTGGTTGGCAGACTTGCTTAGATGCGGCTGACGGTCCAACAAATTCGGTAAGGATATAGCGCTTGGTTTTTCAGAACTATTCAAAAAAACGGATTGCATTAGGGCTGTTGGCTGCATCGCATGAGTCTGGACGGGAATTGCCTTTTCCTGAGCTTCCGTAACGGCTCTTTCTACAGAAGAGACTCTTTCTACAGAGGGACTCATAATATCCGTGATCCAGTACCGCTCCCTCGCAAAAGGATAGGCCGGCAGGCTGATTCGCCGCGGCTTGGCATCCCCATAAAGCAGGTTCCAATCCATCGCCAGTCCCTTGACCCAGAGATCAACTACCTTCGAATATTTCCTTTTCCCTATCCAGGCAGCAATCATTCTCTCCATGTCTTCATCTTCTACCAGCGCCGTCAGCGCCTCCTTATTCCGTTTGACCTGGCCCCGGTACAACTCAGGGATTCCGTCACGTCCTTCCAGGAATCCTTCCAGCTTATTCACCAGCTCCTGCATGGACCCTGCAATCAATGCCAGGCGCTCTTCCATGGCTTCGCGTCCCACCTGCAGCGTGTAGGCCACATCGGCCAGACTGCTTTCGCTGAGCTGTCCTTCCCGCATAACGGCTAGCATTCTCTCGGCCTGCTTTTTCAGTCGTTCTTCATTTTTGGCTGACAATACGATGATCGCAGGCTTTTGAGCCGTAACGCTCATGGGCACCTTCTCTTCCGCAATGTACTCTTCGATGATGACATGTGCATTGGAGCCTCCCGCTCCAAACGATGAAATCCCGGCAATCCTCGGATATTCCCGCGTCTCTCCATCGATCTCAACCACCGGTCGTCTCCATTCCCCCAGCTCCTGCTGGACGACGAACGGCGTCTGACCGAAATGGATGTTCGGATTCAATTCTTGGGCATGCAGGCTGGGAACCAGCGTCCGGTTTTTCATCTGCAAGATGATTTTCCCCACCCCGGCGATGCCCGCTGCCGCCTCCAGATGTCCGATGTTGGACTTCACAGAGCCTATGGCGCAGAATCCCGTATCCGGCGTATCCTTCCTGAATGCCTGGGTCAGACCCGTCACTTCAATCGGGTCTCCCAGCTCCGTGCCTGTCCCGTGGGCTTCAATATAGCTGACCGTCCGCGCATGTACCCCCGCTCGCTCCAGGGCCGCCCGGATCAGTTCCCCTTGGGCTGTCGGGTTCGGCACCGTATAGCCGTTGGTCTTACCTCCATGGTTAATGCTCGTTCCCCGAATCACCGCATGGATAAGGTCCCTATCAGCGATCGCCTTGGACAGCGGCTTTAATAGGACGACCCCCGCGCCTTCTCCAGGGACAAACCCATTGCCTCCTTTGCCGAAGCTCTTGCACTGTCCGTCTGCTGACAGCATGTGGTTGGCGCAAAGTCCCACATAACTGAGCGGATGGAGATACAGATTTACTCCGCCTGCAATAGCCATTTCGCATTCTCCGCGGTACAGATGCTCACAGGCTTCATGAATCGCGGTCAACGAAGACGAACACATCGTATCGATTGGCATGCTTGGCCCTTGCAAATTAAAGAGATACGAAATCCTGTTGGCCACTGAACTAAAGGATGTATGAGGGTATATTTGCGTTCCTTTTCTCCATAAATCCAGTCCGTATAGATCAAAACCCGTTTTGGTAATCCCAGCAAATACGCCTACCCGGCGGTTATGCCGCATCGCAAGCTGTTCTCGGGTGTAGCCCGCGTCCTCCAGTGCTTCCCAGCAGGCTTCAATGAACAGCCTTTCCTGCGGGTCCATACCGAGTGCTTCTCGTGGCGCAATATTGAAAAAGCGCGGATCGAAATCCGCAAATCCTTCAATAAAACCACCCCACTTGCTGTAGCTTTTTCCATTCGCCACCGCTTCCTGTGAATCAGGATGGAAGAACCCTTCCAGCGTCCAACGCTCACTTGGGATTTCGGTGACACAGTCCTTCCCTGCTTTTAGATTTTCCCAATATTCGTTCATGTCCCTGGACCAGGGATACTTTCCTGCCATCCCAATGATCGCTATCGGTTCTCGCATTTCCGCAGGAGCAGACCCCGCCAAGCTTCGGACAGGCTTTGCTTCCGCCTTTGCCGCAGCCGGCACGGCTTCTTCCACGGCGCACAACGGTGCCGCAAGTCTTTCCTCTACAGGCTGCATGTCATGGCTTATTCCGGTCCACTGCATGCACTCCTGCGGGTATTCCGCCACAAAATATTCCGTCAAGGCGTGCAAGGTCTGGTACTCATAAAACAACGTCTGGGACAGCTCTCCAAAGAAGCCCGCCAGCTTGGCATTCAGCTGGGTAATCATGATCGAGTCGATTCCATACCTCTCCAGCGGCTCATGGGCTTCGATGCTGCTGACGCTCAGCCGAGTCACCTCTCCCAAAAGCACCTTGAGTCGATATAAGGTTTTGTCGTAGAGCAAGCCTGCATCCAGCATAGGTACGCTTGCTTGGTTAGGTACTGCCTGAATGGCACGGACGCCGGCTTGTGAGACGCCTTTCGCCAAGTAGGCCTCGATTTTCTCAGGCTCCCCTTCCATGACCATCACCTGCTCCTTGCCGGAGGCCAAGCTTTGATACAACGCCCTCATTCCCGACCGGGTCTGCATGGTTGTAATACCCATGTTTTGCGTCATGATCTGTTCCGTGTCCGCATCGATCCGCATTCCGCCCTCTTTCCATAGCGGCCAGCGGATCGATAACGTCTGCCCCCGTCGTTGCTTGGCCCCTACCAGGGCATTCCGGTATTCGGCGTATGCGTCCATAAAGGCATTGGCCGTCGCATAGTCAGCCTGTCCAGGATTGCCCAGGCTGCCCGATATGGAAGAAAAGAGCACAAAGAATTCTAGGTTCTGGCCGCTGCTTGCCTCATCCAGATGGACCAGTCCGCTCACCTTCGGTCCCAGCACCTCTATAAATTCTTCCCTTGTTTTCTTGAAGATGAAGTTATCTTGAATCACCCCTGCACAGTGGATAATCCCATGGACACGTCCATATTCCTGCTCGATGCTGTCCAGTAAATCGATAACCGTCTTCCTGTCGGTGATATCAGCTTGCCTGTACACCACGCTGGCGCCTGAAGACTCCAGCTCCTGCAGCTTCATCTGCTTGTCTCGGTCCAGCGGCGACCGCCCCGTCAAAATGAAGGTCGCTGCTTGCGTCTGCCGGGCAATCTCTTCTGCAACCAGCAGTCCCAGACTGCCGGAGCCGCCGGTGATCAGATAGACCCCACTATCTCTCCATGGAAGCTCCTCTTTTTGCCCAGATGTTACAAGCCTGCTCCAGCAAGCGGTTTTCCGTTGACCTTCCTCATAGCGAATCCAGCCATCCATCGGGCTTCGGCTGTTATCCTCCAGCTTCGCCAGGATGCCTTCCGCCTGTTCTCCCTGATCCACTTCAATCAGCTGCCCGATGAATTTCGGGTTTTCCAGCCGGGCTGTCTTCAACAGTCCCGAAAGTCCCGAAAAGAGCCGTCCTTCCCCGGCGTTCCGCACCACAATTTGGACCAGCACCCTCCCCTCAGGCTTGTCTTTGAGTATGCTTTGAATGCTCTCAAAGGCCTGAATAGCATAGGCCTGGAACCGCTCATCAATCCGGTTCTTCCCGGATTGAAAGGCAAGCACCTGCACAGCTCCGTTCAAACTCGCTTCAAGTCGCTCGTGCAAAGCTTCGTCTGGTTCACAAAGCAAGACCATTCGCCGATCATAGGCAGGGACTTCGGCTTCCAGCGATACATCCTGCTTTTTCCATGTAGGCTCAAATAGCAGTGTACGACTACTCGTAACGGCAGGCGCTTCCGCAGCTCTGGCGACCGTAAATTTTGGTTCACGCTCTGCCGCTCTGCCGCCTGTAATTTCGTCCTCACTCCTAGGCGCCCAATACTGCTCTTTTGCAAAAGGATAAGTTGGCAACGGAATCCTAGAGTACTGTTCATTTGAAAACAAGCACTCAAAGTCTAACGAATATCCCTGAACATACAGATCTGCAATCGTAGTCAAAAGCTCCAAATACTCGCGGGTATCGCTTGCGTTTTGACAATTGTAAATACATTCATCCCCGTATCTTTTCAAAGATGTTTGTATGCGTTGATCTTTTTCGTGCAGTTCAGAATGATAAACTTGAGAAGCACTGCCTTTTTCCAGCCACTTTTTAAGGGACATGACAAGCTCGCCTTGATTACGGGCAACACATGCAAGCCGATGATTACAGTGCTTTCTCCCAAGCAATAATGTATAGCTCATATTACCGCAATCCGCCTTAGGCTCCTGTTCACAATAAGCGAGCAGTTGCTCTACCTGCTGGCGTAATTGTTTTGAAGTCCGTGCCGACAACGGAATGAAATAACCTGGCTTTTCGGAATGTCTCCGTTCCGTCTGTGGAGCCTCTTCTATGACCATATGAGCATTCGTACCGCTGGCACCAAAGGAGCTGACCGCTGCACAGCGTCTGACTCCAGGCTCAACTTCCCAGTCCTGCAGATACGTATTGACATAAAAAGGACTATCCGCAAACTGAATGTTTGAATTGCCCGACCGGAAATGAAGTGTAGGAGGAATTTGCTTATTCTTTAATGACAATAACAGTTTGATCATTCCCGTAATTCCTGCCGCAATTTGCGTATGGCCAATATTCGTCTTAATGGACCCTATGGCGCAATATTCCTTCTTGTCGGTATACTTTCTAAAGGTTCGAGTCAGTGCCTGATATTCAATGGGATCTCCCAATTTGGTGCCAGTTCCATGTGCTTCCACCATCTGGATTTGCTCTGGGTGGATATGAAATGTATCGTATACATTTTGCTCGAGTCGCTCCTGAGATTTCTGGCTTGGCGCAGTAAGTCCATTCGTGGTACCGTCCTGGTTGATCGCTGAGCCTGAAATCACTCCATAGATGTGGTCTCCATCAGCAACAGCTTCATGAAGTCGCTTGAGCACAATTACGCCAAGCGCCTCTCCCGGAACCATTCCATCTGCCCTATCATCAAAGGTATAGCAGCGTCCCGAGCGAGACAGCATTCCTGCCCGGTCACCATATAAATAGCAACGAGGAGTCGTATGAATATAGACACCACCAGCTAAAGCCATATCCGTTTCTCCGGTCCATAAGCTTTGGCAGGCCAGATGAACTGCAACTAACGAACTGGAACAAGCTGTATCTACAGCTATTGCTGGTCCGTGAAGATTCAAGTAGTAGGAGATTCTAGCGGGTATCACGGAACCCATATGACCCCAAAGCGCTTGTGGAGGCAGGTCTTCACCCAGCAATTGTTGGTAATCTCCCTCGGCACAGCCCACATACACTCCACAACGGCGACCCTCCATCCCTGTCCCCGCATAGCCAGCATCCTCCAGAGCATGCCACGCTTCCTCCAGGAACAATCGCTGCTGCGGATCCATATAGGTCGCTTCCAATCCTGAGATATTGAAAAAAAGCGGATCAAACTTATCAATATCCTCCAAAAAACTGCCGTGATTGCAGTAGCTTGCATGTTTTTCCTGGTACTTCGAAAGATCCCACCGGGTTACCTCTTCCACTAAATCGTCACCGTTCTTAAGGTGATTCCAAAGCTCATGTACATTATCAGATCCAGCAAACCGCCCGCTCATTCCAATAATCGCAATGGGCTCCCTTGGTGTTAAAGCTTTCCCTTTATCCTTCTTATTGGGTCTGTCCTGCTCAAAGGATATACTTGCCGTTTCAACGGGATGAAGAATATGGTCCGTGTCTTTAGGTTTTTGGATGTCGCGACTTGCATCTTCCATGTTGTCTATTGGATTAGCGCTCTGGTCCAAGACTTGTGAAACTTTATCTCCATATTGGCTTAAAATGTATAGCGTCAGTTGTTTTACCGAACTGTAATCGAAGATGTCGGTAGTTTGCAAATGAATCCCCAGCCCCTGATTGACAGCCTGCACAAAGTTGACACCAAGAATGGAGTCCAGCCCATAATCTGCGAATGACTCATGAATATCAATCATAGTAAAGTCCACATTCAAAGCCTCTACCAGCTTCCCTACGATAAGCTCCTTGACATACTCTTCAGCCATCTCGCTTGTTACATCAATATCTGATCGAATTCCTTCGTCACGCTGTTTCATTTGAGATTTGTCGTGTTCAGGTTCCTGTTTGTTCCGAATCATACCATCGCTTTCCGCCACAATAATTTGTTGACCTATATCATGCGCTTCCTGAGCAGGGAAGAAAACGGACCGGAAACCCTCCATTTCCAATACCTTTTGCCAACTTTCGGGATATAACCCAGGAGAGCCTGGAATGCGTAGCTCCGGGTCATTATAAAGCCACCATCCCTCTAAAAGGCCAAAGGATAGATGGTTTAACAGAGAGTTACCGCTGATTTCATTTATAAGAATCAGACCGTTTTCTCGCAGCGCCGCTTTGACATTGCGTAACGTTTGGCGAATGTTCCGTGTGGCGTGCAATACATTGGTGGCAATCGCAATATCATATCCACCTGTATCAATATCTTGTCCCTGAGCCGACTCTTCCACATTAAAAATCTGATAAGTCAGGTAAGGATTTTTCGGACCGTACTCTTTTTGTGCATGTAATAAAAATGCTCTGGATTTGTCGGTATAGCAATATTCTTGAATATGCTCCCGATAAGGTTCGAGCTTCTGGAAGACCAAAGCGCTAGTACCTCCAGTGCCTGCACCAATTTCAATGATTCGAATCGGTACCGACGGGTTATGCTTGATCCGCTCATTTAGATAGGAAACTACGATATCTCCCAGCACTTCATTAAAGTAATCCGCCGCAGGACTGTTCTTATATATACCTTCTACCAGTTTCATGGAGGAATTAGGAAAAATGATATCGGTGGCTGGTATCTTCCCGGTTAAAATTTCTGGCAGCTTGCGTAAGGTCGACTCTACCAAAAATACCCAGGCTGAGAGATCCGGATTTTTCAGCCATGCCCCTTTCTTCCATTCCCACTCCTTCCATACAGCCTGCAGATCGACCGAAGCAGTACCCGCTACACTATATGACTCTCCATTGCAGTACAAATACTGATTCCGTACCAAAATCTCTATGCTTTCTTCAAGCCAACGATCGTATAAATTCAGTAAGCCGTTTTTTGTTTTAAAATCCGCGATCATAGCTTTCTTTTCCATTTGCGCATATGGACATAATCCCATCAAGCGCAAATGGCTCCATAACAGCCTGCATAAGATATCATTCATTTCCTTCATCTGTAAGCCTCCATTCCCGTTCAGTCCCTCGTGTCGCTCCATCCTGTTCCGAGTAAGCTTTGCTATCGACTGTAGTCGAGGACATTGTCTCGTATGCATCCGCTAGATAAGAAAGATCCGGCATCTTCTTTATTTTTACACTGGAAAAAATATGACTCTGGATGTTTTGGATATACGAAGGAATAGCTTCGGGATTTGAAGCATCGATGTCTTCCTTATTCATTTCCGAAACATTTGCCGTTTTGGCAAGTGCCTTTTGGGCAATGAACGAATCTGTTGGCTTTACAGCATCTGCAGATTCAATGGAAGCCGATTTAGTTTTAATATCCGTGATCCAGTACCGCTCCCTCGCAAAAGGATAGGCCGGCAGGCTGATTCGCCGCGGCTTGGCATCCCCATAAAGCAGATTCCAATCCATTGCCAGTCCCTTGACCCAGAGATCAACAACCTTCGAATATTTCCTTTTCCCTATCCAGGCAGCAATCATTCTCTCCATGTCTTCATCTTCTACCAGCGCCGTCAGCGCCTCCTTATTCCGTTTGACCTGGCCCCGGTACAACTCAGGGATTCCATCTCGTCCTTCCAGGAATCCTTCCAGCTTATCCACCAGCTCCTGCATAGACCCTGCAATCACTGCCAGCCGTTCTTCCATGGCTTCGCGTCCCACCTGCAGCGTGTAGGCCACATCGGCCAGACTGCTTTCGCTGAGCTGTCCTTCCCGCATAACGGCTAGCATTCTATCGGCCTGCTTTTTCAGTCGTTCTTCATTTTTGGCTGACAATACGATGATCGCAGGCTTCTGAGCCGTAACGCTCATGGGCACCTTCTCTTCCGCAATGTACTCTTCGATGATGACATGTGCATTGGAGCCTCCCGCTCCAAACGATGAAATCCCGGCTATCCTCGGATATTCCCGCGTCTCTCCATCGATCTCAACCACCGGCCGTCTCCATTCCCCCAGCTCCTGCTGGACGACGAACGGCGTCTGACCGAAATGGATGTTCGGATTCAATTCTTGGGCATGCAGGCTGGGAACCAGCGTCCGGTTTTTCATCTGCAAGATGATTTTCCCCACCCCGGCGATGCCCGCTGCCGCCTCCAGATGTCCGATGTTGGACTTCACAGAGCCTATGGCGCAGAATCCCGTATCCGGCGTATCCTTCCTGAATGCCTGGGTCAGACCCGTCACTTCAATCGGGTCTCCCAGCTCCGTGCCTGTCCCGTGGGCTTCAATATAGCTGACCGTCCGCGCATGTACCCCCGCTCGCTCCAGGGCCGCCCGGATCAGTTCCCCTTGGGCTGTCGGGTTCGGCACCGTATAGCCGTTGGTCTTACCTCCATGGTTAATGCTCGTTCCCCGAATCACCGCATGGATAAGGTCCCTATCAGCGATCGCCTTGGACAGCGGCTTTAATAGGACGACCCCCGCGCCTTCTCCAGGGACAAACCCATTGCCTCCTTTGCCGAAGCTCTTGCACTGCCCGTCTGCTGACAGCATGTGGTTGGCGCAAAGTCCCACATAACTGAGCGGATGGAGATACAGATTTACTCCGCCTGCAATAGCCATTTCGCATTCTCCGCGGTACAGATGCTCACAGGCTTCATGAATCGCGGTCAACGAGGACGAACACATCGTATCGATCGGCATGCTTGGCCCTTGCAAATTAAAGAGGTACGAAATCCTATTCGCTACCGAACTAAAGGATATTTGGGGAAATATTTGCGCTCCCTTTTTCCATAATTCCGGCCCATAGAGTTCGTAGCCCGTCTTAGTAATTCCGGCAAATACGCCTACCCGGCGGTTATGCCGCACCGCAAGCTGTTCCCGGGTGTAGCCCGCGTCCTCCAGTGCTTCCCAGCAGGCTTCAATGAACAGCCTTTCCTGCGGATCCATACCGAGTGCTTCCCGTGGCGAAATATTGAAAAACAGCGGATCGAATTCTGCAAATCCTTCGATAAAGCTCCCCCATTTGCTGTAGCTTTTTGCATTCACCACCGCTTCCTGTGGATCAGGATGGAAGAACCCTTCCAGCGTCCAGCGCTCACACGGGATTTCGGTGACACAGTCCTTCCCTGCTTTTAGATTTTCCCAATATTCGTTCATGTCCCTGGACCAGGGATACTTTCCAGCCATTCCAATGATCGCTATCGGTTCACGCATTTCCGCAGGAGCAGATCCGGCCAAGTTTCGGACAGGCTTCGCTTCCGCCTTTGCCGCAGATGGCACGGCTTCTTCTTCGACATACAGCGGTGCCGCAACTGTTTCCTCCGCAGGCTGTATGTCATGGCTCATCCCGGTCCACTGCATACACACCTGCGGATATTCCGCCACAAAATATTCCGTCAAGGCGTGCAGGGTCTGGTACTCATAAAACAACGTCTGGGACAGCTTTCCAAAGAAGCCCGCCAGCTTGGCATTCAGCTGGGTAATCATGATCGAGTCGATTCCATAGGTTTCCAGCGGTTCATTGGTTTCAATGCTGCCGACGCTCAGCCGGGTCACCTCTCCAAACAGTACCTTGAGACTATGCAAGGTTTTGTCGTAGAGCAAGCCTGCATCCAGCATAGGTACGCTTGCTTGGTTAGGTACTGCCTGAATGGCACGGACACCGGCTTGTGAAACGGCTTTCGCCAGGTAGGCCTCAATATTCTCGGGTTCCCCCTCCAAGACCATTACCTGCTCCTTGCCGGAGGCCAAGCTTTGGTACAGCGCCCTCATTCCCGACCGAGTCTGCATGGCTGTAATGCCCATGTTTTGCGTCATGATCTGTTCCGAATCCGCATCGATCCGCATCCCGCCCTCTTTCCATAGCGGCCAGCGGATAGATAACGTCTGCCCCCGCCGCTGCTTCGCCCCTACCAGGGCATTCCGATATTCGGCGTATGCGTCCATAAAGGCATTGGCGGTCGCATAATCAGCCTGTCCCGGATTGCCCAGGCTGCCCGATATGGAAGAAAAGATCACGAAGAAGTCTAGGTCCTGACCGCTGCTCGCCTCATCCAGATGGGCTAGTCCGCTCACCTTCGGTCCCAGCACCTCTATAAATTCTTCCCTTGTTTTCTTGATGATGAAGTTATCTTGAATCACCCCTGCACAGTGGATAATCCCATGGACACGTCCATATTCCTGCTCGATGCTGTCCAGTAAATCGATAACCGTCTTCCTGTCGGTGATATCGCCTTGCCTGTACACCACGCTGGCCCCTGAAGCTTCCAGCTCCTGAAGCTTCGTCTGCTTGTCTCGGTCCAGCGGCGACCGCCCCGTCAAAATGAAGGTCGCTGCTTGCGTCTGCCGCGTAATCTCTTCTGCAACCAGCAGCCCCAGACTGCCGGAGCCGCCGGTGATCAGATAGACCCCACTATCTCTCCATGGAAGCTCCTCTTTTTGCCCAGATGTTACAAGCCTGCTCCAGCAAGCGGTTTTCCGTTGACCTTCCTCATAGCGAATCCAGCCATCCATCGGGCTTCGGCTGTTATCCTCCAGCTTCGCCAGGATGCCTTCCGCCTGTTCTCCCTGATCCACTTCAATCAGCTGCCCGATGAATTTTGGATTTTCTAGCCGGGCTGTCTTCAACAGTCCCGAAAGCCCCGAAAAGAGCCGTCCTTCTCCAGAGTTCCGCACCACAATCTGGACCAGTACTCTTCCCTTCGGCTTGTCTTTGAGCATACTTTGGATGCTCTCAAAGGCTTGAACAGCATAGGCCTGGAACCGCTCATTGACCCGGCCTCTTCCAGATTGAAAGGCAAGCACCTGCGCAGCTCCATTCAAGCTCGCTTCGAGTTTCTCGTGCAAAACTTCTTCCGGCTCACAAAGTAAGACCATTCGCCGATCATAGGCAGGGACTTCGGCTTCCAGCGGTACATCCTGATTTTTCCATGTAGGCTCAAATAGCAGTGTACGACTACTCGTAACCGCTGGCGCTTTCGCTGTTTCGGTTCCTACTGCTCTGGCCTCAACCTCTGGAGCCCAACAACGCTCCTGTGCAAAAGGATACGTAGGTAGACTTATTCTTTTCGGTATGACATTGGAATATAGCAATCGCCAATCTATATAGAAGCCTTTGGCCCATAACTCTGCCAGCTTGTTCATTTCACGATTTGCAATCCATTTGCTCATTAATTCCTTGAAAACTTCTTCCTGTTCAAATAATTGCACTGAATCTTTTGACTGATTGTTTTCTCCCCACCAGCAGTTCTCGATATGTGCTTGTTCATTCGTGAACCATTGGAGCTTTTGTACCAGCTCGCTCGTATTCTTTACGATAAAAGCTACCCGGTTTTTCATTGCCATTCGTCCTGTCTGAAGCGTAAAGGATACATCCGACAAATTAATGTCTTCAGAAGCTATCAAAAAATCTAAAAGCTCTTGTGCATACACTTTAAGCCGATGATGATGCCTTGCAGATAATGGAATCAGATAGATAGCATCTTCGTTCACAGAATGATCTTTAAATCGTTCTAACTCAGCATTGGCTACAAATTGTTCAAATATGGCATGAGCGTTAGTTCCGCCTATTCCAAAGGAGCTTAACGCCGCCCGGTGAGGAGCCGACGCCTTCTCCCATTTTTGGAGACGATCAACAACATAAAAGGGTGAATCGGGCAAATGGATATCAGAGTTTGGTTTTTCGTAATTAAGCGAAGGAGGAATCTCATTATGGTATAGGCTTAAAGCAACTTTAATGCACCCCGCCAAACCTGATGCAGTATCCAGATGCCCGATATTGGTTTTGACCGATCCAATACCGCAAAATTGTTTTTTGGTCGTATACTGCCTGTACGTTTCATTTAAGGCAGCAAATTCAACAGGATCGCCCAATTTTGTTCCGGTTCCATGCGTCTCGATATAACTGATAGATTCGGGATGAATTCGGGTTGATTCTATCGTCTTCTGAATAACTTCAGCCTGACCTTTGACACTTGGGGCATAAAACCCTAATTTGTCGGTTCCATCGTTGTTCACACCTACTCCCCGTAAAAGCGCATAAATATGGTCACCGTCTCTAACGGCATCTGTCGCTTTCTTCAGTAGAACAACCCCGACCCCTTCTCCGCCAATCATCCCATCTGCCGACTCGTCAAAGGCTTTAATATGTCCATCACTGGAGAAATTCAAGCCGGGTTGATGCACATAGCCTAAACTGGTGAAAGGAAAGATCGTGGATGCTCCGACTAAAGCGTACTTGGCTTCACCGGATAACAGGCTTTGCGAAGCCAGACGCAATCCGACTAATGAGGAAGAGCAGTTCGAATGCACAAACAGACTCGGACCTTTAAATCCTAATTTATGAGAGATCATGGTAGGAATTGTCCCACCCTGTGCTAAGATCCAGGTTACATATTCATCCGCGTTCTTCAGGACATTAGGCGATTGCGATGCTAAATTGGGAATAAATGCTTGATAGAAGCTACTGCTTGCCGACATAAACACACTGGTATCAGGAATTTCTTTGCTAATATAGCCAGCATCCTCAACGGCTTTCCATGAATGCTGCAACAGCAATTTCATTTGAGGATCCATAAACTCTGCATTTTTCTGTGATAAACTGAAAAACTCAGGGTCGAAATACTCTTTCCCTTCAATTGTGCATCGTCCGGGAACATAGCCTCGATTACCGACGATTTCTTTTTCCAGCCCTAATCCAACCAATTCTTCCTCGGAAAAGAAGCGAACACTCTCTACCCCTGCCCTCAAATTGCTCCAAAACTCGGCATGGTTTTTGGCCCCTGGAAAATGACATGAAATCCCTATAATTGCGAGACAATCCTCAAAATAATCTGGGTAGGGTGGCTTGAGGTCATCTTCGCCTGAATCCATTTTCGGTAAGGCTGTATTCTCAGCTGTATCTGTTTGTTCCGGTGTATGTGATTGTTCCGTTTGAGAATCAACATTCTCGCTTCTTGTTTCTGTAATATAGGCACTGAGTTCCTTAACTGTCGGATACTTGAACAATGCTGTCACCGAAATATCGCATTCCAACAATTCCTCGACCCTTCCGATCATCTCTGCTGCTGAAAAAGAATTCCCACCTACGTCAAAGAAAGCATCATCTGTACTTAGATCTTCAACATTCAGAAGTTTTTTCCATACCGTTAGAACTTGCTGTTCAACATCCGATTGTGGTAAATGGATCTTTCTTGTTGTTGCTAACTCGATCCTGCGATTCATTAATTCTTTTCGATCTATTTTTCCATTAGGGGTCAAAGGCAGCTTATCTAGCTCTATAAAAAATGCGGGTATCATATAATAGGGCAAGAAAGTTTTTAAATAGTTTCGCACTTCTTTCGGATCGAGAGAAGGCTTACCGGACTCGGAATTGTTCAGCAAACAGTAGGCAACAAGCTGCTTATTCCCCCCCTGTTCCTTGGCAATCACGACACAATCATCGATTCCTGGATATGTTCTGACCTGACCTTCAACTTCACTCAGCTCGATCCGAAACCCGCGAATTTTCACTTGATAATCCATCCGTCCCACATACTCAATAGAGCCGTCCGAAAGCCACCTGCATAAATCTCCAGTTCTGTAGAGCTTGGTTTCCGGATTGAATGGGTTGTCTATGAACTTTTCAGCCGTAAGCTCTGGCTGGTTCCAATAACCTCTGGCCAATCCGCTGCCCGAAATAAAGAGCTCTCCCGGAAGACCGACAGGCACAGGTCTAAGATGTTTGTCCAAAATGTAAATCTGGGTATTTGCAATAGGCTTACCGATCGAAACAGGCTTATCTGCGTCGATCTTTTGAATTGTAGACCAAATTGTGGTTTCAGTCGGACCGAACATATTCCATGCGTCACAGCTGTTATGAACAAAATAAGATTTCAACGTTTCCGAAAGGGCTTCCCCTCCGCAGAGAACTTTCATATTCTCTTCGTTCTTCCAGCCGGCTTGAAAGAGCAGGGTCCAAGTCACAGGAGTGGCTTGCATGATTGTGGGTTTTATTCTTTGAATTTCCCGCTTAAGTCTTTCGGTATCCTTTATGTTTTTGGAGCTGCAAATATAGCATTGAGCCCCCTTAATCAAAGGCAGATATAATTCCAGTCCCGCTATATCAAAGCAATACGTTGTCACTGCAAGTAGTTTGTCCTGCTCTGTTAAACCGGGCTGCTCTCCCATAGAAATAAGAAAGTTGGTCAACGCTTTATGTGGAATCATGACCCCCTTGGGTTTTCCTGTACTTCCAGAGGTATATATCACATATGCCAAATGGTGAGGTTGCACTTCCCGTTTGATTGTCTTTCTACCCTTCACATCACTTTTCAGATGATCCCAATCTTTATCAAGGACAATACAGCTAACGTTGTTCCCTTCCAAACGTGATACTTTCTCCAACAACCCCGATTGCGTAATGACCAGTGAAACTTTGGAATCCTGAAGCATATACTCCAATCGGTCCTCTGGATATTCCGGATCGAGCGGCACGTAGGCTCCACCGACCATCAGGATTCCCAACAGCCCAATCACCATATCTAAAGAACGTTCCATGCAAATCCCCACAAGAGTATCAGGAGTTACCCCATGTTTCTGCAAATATAAGGCCAGCAAAGTGCTCTTTTCTTTTAGTTCCCCATAGGTAAGCGATTCCTTTTCATATACAACTGCAATAGCCTCAGGTGTTTTTCTTGCCTGTTTTGCGAATAATTCAGGGAAGCACTTATCAGGATAACTTGTTCCGGTAGCATTCCAGTCATTAAGGATGATGTCCTTTTCCTCTGGTAAAAGTAACGAATGCTCCTCCAAGGGCCAAGTGGGATTCTCTATAAGTGCTTCCGCTAATTCTATATAACGCTCTGCCATCTGTATGATGGTTGAATGATCGAACAAATTGGAGCGATATTTGATATTTAATATCATTTCCTCTTCCTGCTCTTGCATTTCCAATACCAACTCGTATTCGCCTTCCTGGTGAATTTCTTCAACCAATTCGACGAAAAAGATATCTTTATATGGCTTGCAAAGCTGCTGAAAACTTGAAGTTGGAAGGAAGTTTTGATAAGAAAAGGCTGCTTGGAAAACAGGTGAGCTCGTCTGTATCCGCGGCACATTCAATTCTCGGACCAGAGCCGGAAAAGGATACGAGGCATGATCCATTCCATCGACTACTGTCAGCTGCAATTTTTTCATGAAATCCAGGAATGTCTCTGTTTCCGATATCTGACTCCGGATTGGAAGCATATTGACAAAATACCCGATTAAATTGTCAAAACGCTGCTCCGGGCGCACCATAACTGGCATTCCAACAATGATATCTTCCTGTCCCGAATACTGGTTAAGCAATACCGTATACATACCTAATAAGACTGTAGACAAGCTCGTATATTGCGTTTGGGCAAAAGACTTTACCCGTTTGACCCATTTAAGTGGAAGCGGCTTGGAATATGTTTGTGCTTCCATGCTTTGAGCCGGAAAACCAGAGCGGTCATATGGCAGCTCCAGGGTCGGTAAAGCACCTGACAGCTGTTGTGTCCAGTAGGAACGATACTTCTCCCCTTCTGCACTCGCTAACATCGTTTGCTCCCATTTAACAAAATCGCCGTAGCTCGCTGCGGGTGGCAACACTGTCGATGTCTTTCCCTGTACCACGTTCTTATAGGCATCTAAAAAGCTTTGTAAAAACATGCCGAAAGAACTTCCATCAAAAATAATATGGTGGATGACAACCAGTATGAAATGTTCCTGTTCAGATCTGGACATAACATAAATACGCATCAAAGGATCCTGTTTCAGCATGAATGGTTGCTTCTCTTTATTTCTAATAAATGGAATAATCTCATCTGCTTCCAAGGCTGAAATATCCTCCACTTGCACATGAAGCGGCTGCGTGGGCTGCAGCTTTTGATAAGGTATCCCATTTTCCTCTTCAATCACACTTTTTAAAATAGGATACTGTTCTAAAACGATGTGAAAAGCTTGTTTAATGCTTTCAATCTCAATCTTCGTATTAAACCGGAGGCATATTGGTATATTGTAAGCATTCATCTCAGGGGACATTTTATGTAATAGCCACAACCCTTTCTGAACTTCAGAAAGCGGATTCCTTCGGAAACTGAGCGAATTATTCTCAGTATTGACCTGTGCAGTGGATTTATCTTCTTTAACCTTTTGGGCTAAATATGCCGATAATAGTTGAATCGTCGGGTTCTCTAAAATTTCTCTTGCTTTAACCTTGATCGGATAGGACTTCTCAAGGCCGCGTATAAGCTTCATGACAAGAATAGAATCGATGCCATAACCATGAAGATTTGTATTCAAATTCATTTCTTCGTGCTTGAGATTCAGTTCCCAACACAAAAATTGCACTATATATTCCTGAATCTTCGACTGAACCAACGAAATGGCATTTATGGTAGCGTGATGGTTTTCTGCAGCGGTTTCTTCCATATTCGAATGTGATGGTGAAAATCCACTCCGATATTGATAAAGTGCTTGAAGCTCTTGTTTGATATAAGCATTGCGGCAGATCTTTCTTTGGATTTTCCCACTTCCCGTTTTGGGTATACTTCCCTTAAGCAGCAAATAGATATCGTAAATTTCAAGTTGATGCGTATCGGATACGGCATTCAGTATGTTTTCGACCAACCGTTTATATTCCTGCTCATGAAGGGGCGCTTCAATTTCCTGTACGACGATTACTTTTTCCTGACCATTGATTTCAGAGGAAAATACAGCAATGGGCAAGGTCAACTCTGGCATATTCTTTTGGATGGTCCATTCAATATCGACGGGATGATGATTTTTGCCGCGAATAATGATGACTTCCTTCTCTCTGCCGATGACATAGATATGATTGTCCGCAATGAAGCCAAGGTCCCCGGAACGAAAAAAGCCGCCTTCTTTTGTATCGGAAAGGGCTACCTCAAAAGTGCTATTCGTTTCTTCCTTCCTATTTAAATATCCCTCTGCCATCCGTACGGATTTAATCCAAATCTCGCCGACTTCCTCCGGTAAGCATTGTGTATGTCTTTCAGGATGAACAATTCGTATTTGCGTCGGATCTTCAATCTCCCCACAGCTCACTACGGACTTCGATTTGTTCTTCTCATCCGTGTATTGGACTCTTCGTTGCTCCAAGCTAGGGATATCTAAATTAAGGAATCTCATCGACTGACCTGGTTTTATACTGGCGACGGGGCACAGCTCCGATAAGCCAAGGAGGGGACAAAATATATCCTCTCGTAGCCCTAATGCCCGGAATTTATGGATGAAGTTCTCGTAAGTTTCCTTCCGAATGGGCTCACCTGCACATATAATCGCTTGGAGATGGCGAAGTGAATATTGCTTAATTGAAGCGATGTCCAGTGTGGAGCAGCAATAATCGAACGCAAAATTTGGCGCTGCCGTATGGGTAGCCTGATACTTGTCAATCATATGAATCCAATTTTCCGGATTTTTAGCGAAGCTTTCTGGCGGGAGAATAATGCTCGATGCCCCGTTTAAAAGTGGGACTAAAATATTGTTATGCAGTCCAAAAGCATGAAATTGCGGTGTCCAGGAAACAACACGACTATTCCGGTCAATTCTCCATTGCTCAGCCTTGGCCTGATTCATCAAGCAGCTGTGACTAAGGATTACACCTTTTGGTAAGGATGTTGAGCCCGATGTATACATCAAAAGAGCAGTATCCTGCGGCGCTGGCATTCTCATTTCTATGTCAACGTCAACGGCGTCTTCTTGAAAGATTTCATCAATATTCAGGATACGGATTGAATTAAACTCCTCCCGTGTTTGGAGAAATGCTTTGAAGTCCGTATTAGTTATGATACATACGGCTTGGGAATCCCTATAAATAGGCATCATCTTCTCAAAGATTTTTTCATCCGGCTCCGAATCTGTAATAGGTGTAGGTATGACCACGATATTTGCATAAAAACATGCCAGCATGCTGCTGATATATTCCAGACCCTGAGGAAATACAAGAAGTGCCCGTTCCTGCTCAGCCAGTTCTTTCAAAAGGATACTGCCCAAAGCCTGTATTTGATGTAGAAGCGTATTTCCGGAAAGAACTTGAGGACTCTGGCCTTCTTTCTCAAACGTAAACAACTCTCTTTCAGGAAATTTCCGGCAAGTTTCAATAAAAGAAGCGATCGGAATATCAAGGTTCCATGTTTGGTCATGTTTTCGCATCATTCTCCACCAACTCCTCAAAACACAAAGTTTATATAACATGAGCTAAAGGCTTATCACCCTGTCCATTTTGAGCTATTATTCACGTTTGAAGCATTGCCGGGAGTTGCCTGCTAAAATATATCAAAGAAAAAACGAGTGATGAGGAAGGCTATATGCTTCTTTCACACTCGTTGCTGGTTCGCATGAACAACCGCAAAGGCATTCAAGGAGTCTTTATTTGGTTATTTTCCAAACAAGTTGATAATTCGTTCTTTAACCTCCGCTTGATGAAAGGTCTTCTCATGCATGATAAGCTCTTGTTCTACGATTTTGGGAAGCTGTTCCCGGAGTGGAGCAACCAAATGATCCTTTAGCGTGATTAAAGAAAATCTGGGTTTCTCGGCTAGCTGCCGGGCAAGATCCATTACATAGCCCATCACTTCTTTGCGGGGCAGGGTCGGAAATGGAACTCCCCGTTTCTCCAGTTCAACGCCTCGATAATTGCCCCCATTTAACAATAACTCTTCTCCCAAGCTGAACCCTAGTTTTTTAGGAATGATATACGTGGCACCCATTCCCGGTGTGAATCCGTATCTCATAAAATTAGTTGTGTACACACTTTCCTTGCTTAAGACTACAAAATCAGCAAATAGCCCCATTACAAAGCCACCGCCCACCGCATGTCCCTGCATGGCAGCTATCACTGGAACTTTACAGCCCAATGCAAGAGAGTAAATATTTTCATCGGTAAACTTCGAGATTCCTTCATGTAAAGCCAACAGTCCCTCTTGCGTCCCACCCGTGGCAAAGTAATTATCGTATCCTGTTAGAATTACGACTTTGCAGGTTGAATCTTCTTGGATCGTCTTGAACGCTTGTCTTAGTCCATGGGTCATTTCAAGCGTAAATGTATTTTTATGAACTCTATCTTGCATTTTCACTTGAATAATGCCTCGCTCGATTTCAAGTAATTCAACCACGGATTGTGACATTATGATCTTCTTCCCCCCTGCATCCCCATCTTGTAGCGCACGCCATCAGTCCATCCACGGAAATTGCCCCGTTTCAACGTACCGGAAAATCCCCTTAAGATTTTGAGAATCTGAAAACACCTCTTGATTGGACGCCAACGCTAGTGGTTTACATTGACGCAAATCGTTGAGTTCATCCATAAAGCGCTTGTAGCGTAAGATCCCCTTCTTGGTCAATCGTCTGAGGCGTAATAAATGTTTGCGTAGTACCATCTCGCTCTGAACATCGTACGCATCAACCAATCCCCATACATGGGCCTGTTGAACCGAAACGGGCTGCGTCATTAGTGTTAAATAATGCGCTTTTTGGAATCCAATCCTGCGGACTAAAAAAGGTAGAACGCAAGCAGGAAAAAGTCCGAATAGCAATTCTGACAAGCTGAACTGTGCCGTCTCGTCAGCTATCACAATATCGCTGGCAGCAATAAATCCGACGCCACCAGCGTTTGCTTTTCCTCGCACATGAGAAATCGTGATATAAGGCCCAGTTGCTAGTTTTAACCACAGATCATACATAGACTCTGGACTCATTGCATGTTCTTGTCCACTTTCCACTTTTTCACGCATTCCCTCAAAATCCGCCCCAAAACAGAACACCTCTGGCAGACCCTCCAAAACTACGATCGTAACCGACTCTTCACACAGTGCCAGCACATGCAAGCACTCCTCGATGAGGGTATTATTAATCGTATTGTTTGCCTCAGGTCGGTAAAACCGAATATAACAAATCGATTCTTGAAAGCGAACCTGAATCGTTTGATAACTCATGATTCCCACCTGTATTTACGGTGGAATTCATAGATTTCTTCCAAATACAACCGCTGTCTCCCTTTCCCGGAAGCTATGACCCCCGGAATCAATTGAAAATCCAGCTTGGCGTTGCGGGTTCCAAATCGTACGGCGCCACTGCCTTTTAGCAGGGATTCATATTCATCCATAGATAACTGATAGCGATCATTCAAATTACGCTCGATTTCAAAACGCCGCAGATGTTCCTGGCTTTGCGGCATAACAACCCCGCTATAAAATTCAGAGCAGCAGCCTGACCCGTAGGAAAAACAGCCGATTCGCTTTGGAGCATCGAATGTACCTTGATCAATCGTACCTGCCAAGGAGAGGTACAAAGTTGCCCCCATAATATTTCCGACTCGTTGGCAATACGCTAATCCAGGCTTAACACGTTGTAAATAATCTGCCTCAATCTCATTTGGTTTGGATTGAGTCAACCTTCGCATCATCGTGCGATGCGCCCCTTTTACCATTCCGCCAAAAGGAGTATGAAAGGCAAGATACTGAAAGGTATCTTTATAATCCACTCCTTTCACCCGTTTTTGATATTCCAAAAACGCTTGCTCGCAACAATCCAGATAGGACATTAAAGACAAATCTGCATCCCCAGCCTCGCTATCTGGAATCGGCCGGCAAGTATCCATCACCTCATAGCCGTAATATCCATTAGCGCCTGCATCGATTTGAAAAACATGAGGATTTTCACTAATGAGCATTGCCACGGCCCCTGCGCCTCCACTTGGCTCAGCATAAGACCAATCCTCACTCAATACATCCCCGCCTTCAGCAGCAATAAATCGTGAAATATCACTGGCAATTACAAGCGCTTTTGCTCCTGGCGAGACCTGAGAAAGAATAAAATTCACCGCCATTTGGAGTCCTGCAGTACCGGAATAGCAGGCTTGCTTGAGCTCAAATAATCTGCAATTCCGATTCAACCCCAAATAGTGGTGAATATATGTACTGATTGATTTCCCAAAATCAATACCTGATTCTGTACAGGTGATAAGCATTTCGATTCGGTTTTTTTCCGCTTCTGAAAGAGCGTCCACCAGCGGTTTTGCCGCATTTACTCCAAAGGTAACTGGATCTTCATAAGGCAGGGCAACCGCCTTTTCTTTCATTAATAAATTTTCGAACCTTGCAGGATCCAATTGCCTGTGTTGGGCTAATTGCATAACATCCAGATAGGCAGAGCCACCAAAAACGTTCATTGCCTCTATTCCCACGACAACCATAATCGTCCCCCTCTCTCAAATACGCGACTCACATTTTTGCATACAAATGGCAGTATTGATTCCACCAAATCCCATGCTCAGATTCATGGTATTGTGAATAATTGCTGGTACAGACTCATTCTTCACCCAATTGCAGTCCAAATGGATAGGCTCCTCCAAATTACGGGTAGGGTGAAGTCTCGACTCTTTCATTTGTAAAAGAGTAGCCACAATTTCAACCGTTCCTGCCGCGCTCAAGCCATGACCGATAATGGATTTGGTTGCATTGATATAGGCATGTGACAATTTACAATCCTGTAATGCCTTTATTTCTATATCGTCTCCAACGACCGAGCCTGTCCCATGGGGATTAATATAATCAATCTCTTCCGGTAGCAGCTTTGCTTTCTCCAAAGCTCTTCTAATCACTCGGGCTTCGCCTTCGTAAGAGGGATTGGGATTCCGGTTTCGATCCATTCCCATATCCCATCCTGCAAGTTTGGCATAAGGTTCCTCCCGACGCCTCACGGCAGAATCGGCTCGTTCTATGACTACAACCCCGCAAGATTCCCCATAGATGAACCCGTCCCGCGACTGATCAAATGGTCGACACGCCATTGCAGGTTCATCGGCATATCGGTCGCTTCCCATCGCTCCCAAGGACCGCAATGCCTGGCATTCCATATACGAAATATCCATCAATGCCCCCATTGCAATACAAACATCAACACGACCTGCTTGAATTGCCTCAATTGCTTGAATGATTGCGACTTGTCCACTAGCGGATGCACCACCGACGGTATAAGCTAACCCCTGAATGCCGAACTGTTCGGTACATAGTCCGCACAAATCAGTATCCATAAAGGAAACCCCATAGGTCGGCGGTACAAAGCACATTTTTTCCCGATAGGCCTCATAGGTCTGAAATAGCTCCCGTTGCTGAAAATTGGAGCCTCCAACCACCAGTCCAATACGGCTAGGATCAACGTTATCCAATTGGGCATCATCCCAGGCTTCTTGAAGGGTTACCATGGCTACCTGCCCCGAAAATGATGCTGTACGTAACATTCGTTTGGATAATGCCTTCGGATAAGACAAGGTTGGCAGCTCCGCACCTATAAATGAAGCTTCGCCTCTTCTGCCAGGGCGCTGCATGAAGCCAAATGCATGCTGCCCTTTGAACAACGCCGAGGCAAAAGCAGCCTTCCCCTGCCCAATCGCCGAAGTCACGCCAATCCCCGTAACGAATAACTCAGACTTTTCATAATTTTTCATAATTTCGCATAAAGTGCATCTGTCAATTCCCCTATATTTTTCACGCCAGACAATTCGACACGCGGAATATTAAGAGATAATGTTTCCATTGTCTTGTTTACAATTTCGGCCCGGTCTACTGAATCTGCACCCAAATCCACCAACCGATCGCTATACTCGAACGTGTGATCTTGTAATTCAGGAAGCACTTCACGAATACAACGTTTAACAATATCGAATACTTCTTCCTTATGCATGGGTATCCTCCTAAAAGATAAATGATTTAAAACTCAACAACCCGGTATTCAATAAGCATGACCTATAAACGGATTTCGATGAAAACTTGCATTGAATTTCTCATAAATCCGAGAAGTATTCATACTCCATTCCGTCTTCCTTGGTGCTACAATCGTGCAGATATAGTCACCTAACCGGTAAGACTGGGCAGCATACTGTGGAAAATGTGAAAATGTACTTTGGAAGTATCCATCCACCAATCTGGTCTCATTCATTTCAAGTACATGCAGCGATGTTGTAAAACCTGTGCGCAATATTTTCGACAGGGCCTCCTTCACTGTCCAAAAAACCGTCAATAAAGCTGAATACTCCCCTACTCCCCGCACGACAGAGATTCTTTCCATTTCTTCCGTCGTCAGTTGGCTTTCAATTGTCTTATTTCGCTTAGAATCAATCCTCTCAATATCAATGCCCATGGGATGCGCTTCGGGAAAAACAACAGCCGCTCCGATATAGTTGCAATGGGCAATGCTCACCTGGTAACTGTGGACACCATTGATTCGAAGCATGGGCTGGCCAAAGACACCTGTCTCCACACTTACGTTGCGCAGGTTTGGCTCGCTTAACAGCACCGAAACCGCTTGTTTCGCACTTAGCCTGCCAAGCACAAAGTTGGTTTTCCGCCGATGGAATACCAAACTCTCGAAGTAATTACACTCATCCGAATGAAAAACTTCCCGATCAAGGGGAGCGTCTGCGTTATAATCTACATGGACAAAACTAACGGCCGCCTTCATCACGGCATCTTCCCGCTTCAATATTAGTTGTTCTGCATACGAGGCTACGCATATCCCCCCTAGTAAACTACTAACTTAGCAGTCCAAATCAAAAAAGACCTTCAAATCCCTTATGGGTTCTGAAAGCTTCCTCATGGAGTATGAACTCGTCATAAGTTCTCCACTTTAAACCTTACTTATAATTTCCAAAGCTACTCTTACTAACCTAATATCACCCATAAATTCCAACTGAATGACCGCTTGTCGTTTATGTCTATCTATTTTCTTAACTATACTCCCCCTTCCTTTGAGTGGGCCATCTAGGATACGTATATTGTCTCCTTCAATAATTCCAGTTGATGATTCTATACAATAGCTATCATTGCATAGACTCTCTAACATTTGTTTCTCCGAATCTCTCATTGAAGCTTCAAACTTCGAGTATCTCAATAAACGAATGATATCACTAGAAGTGCAAATCATTGAATTTGTACTGGTTACGAACTGCAAGTCAGGTAAATTCGACTCAATAAATACATAGCTTGGGAACAAAGGAGCCCATTCTTTCTTTACTATTCCTGCTACTTTAAAAAGTCTCTCTTGGAGAGGTATAAAGGGTTTGTAGACTTCAGAATCCATCCACTCATTAATAAGCTGCTTGACCTGTTCTTCCCTACCCGTTCGCACAAAAAACACGTACCAGCTCACTTAACTCATCTCCTATAAAAACGTACTGCCAAATCATCTTCTATAATGTCTACTACCCATATACATAGCTTCGCCCTTTCACTTATCCTACTTGATAAGCTACAATCTCTCACGATATATCCCTCATTAATGGTTAACGTGACCCGCCAGCGATTAACCACAGACAAGTTCCTTTATTTTTCATATAATCATATAATTGGAATAATGTTTTTCCATTATAATCCTCTACTCAAACCCTGTCAATTCACAGTTGATTGGGAACGGTCAGGTTCATCATTGGATTCGCAAACCTTTCTGAAAATGGCTCAATTTGAGGTCATTATTATCTTTCGAGTACAGCTTTTATGTTTCTAGCGGCTCATAAAAAAACTGATCTGGGTGTTTTATACTAGTGAACTTGAGTCATCTGAGGCATACACAAGCGATAGATCGTTATGTACTATTTTTTATATTCAAGATTTTCTCTCACCATTAGAACTGGACCACATTACAGACTCATTTGAAATCAAACAGTCCCTTTTGGTTCGGACGCATTCTAAATTTAATAAAAGATTCCTTACTCGTAAATTGAAAATAAATATTTTCATCCATGAGGTGATTGAGTGTAAAACCAGGCGCTTTACCAAATGAATGAGCAGGATAAATTTGAATAGAGTCATCAATTTCTCGCTTTATTTTTTGAACGCTATTATATAATTCTACCGGATCTCCTCCATTTGGGTCACAAAAGCCACAACCTTCAATGAAAATTGTATCCCCAGTAAATAAGCGATCTGACAACAGGTAGCATACACTTCCCACGGTATGTCCGGGGGTCAAAAGACTTTTGATTTCCGTTTCACCAACCTGGATTGAATCCTTGTCTTTAATTGAATGTAAATTTCTACATCTAAAATTATAAAAATCGATTTCGTTTATTGACATGAATACTTGCGGGTTATATTTTTCCAGGAGTGGATTTACCAAATTAATATGATCCCAATGTGAGTGAGTTAATAGTATCGCTTTGAGATCGCCATTCAATTGTTGAAGATAGGATTCTACATTCAATAAATCCCATGATGGGTCAACAATAGCTATGTCTCTTGTTTTCTCATCCATTACGAAATATACATAGTTAATGAAATTCATAAAACAAACTCTTAACTGTTCCATATGATAAGTCAGATTCATATCAGCTTCACTGAACCACCTTCCCAATGATTAATTAAAAACAACAACATTCTGTTTGAAGGATTTATACCTCTTCATTTTTGGAGATAATTTACACTCAATTATAAAGCCCCCATTTCGTGGTACCTACGATTATAACCATTGATGCAATAGAAAGGCTCCGACTCTCTGTTACAAGATCGCTTAATCTTGCCAAAAAACATGAGTTTTCAATATACTGTACTGGCATACAGTTCTAAAATCCAGCATCCTCAAGGCTTTTGTGTGTTCGTATATGTTCTCATTTGGACTGTATTCTACACAAAATACTACAGTCTGTCCCCAATTTGTCCCCAACAAAAAGAGCAGGAGGGTTATCCCCTTCACTGCTCTTTTTGCCTTCTACAATGCAAAATCATTATCCGCCGACCACTAGGTTAGCGGGTAGTATCTTTTGCCGTATGTGTTGTCTTACCTCATGCCACTATCGTTTATTACACTGTAATCTAATTTCTATCCTCCAACGCATCCTGGAAAAAAGCTATTATGAACCGTGATAATTATTCCGAAATTAAAAAATGATACACGGTATACATTCTTAATGACTCTCTTGGTTCTGAATAAGCTTGAACTACTTTTTTATGAGTAGTAACTTTAGGCTTAGACTGTCTCCATCCGTTCCCGCTCCGCACTATGAATTAACAGGACATGGTTATGAAGAAAAATTCGTGATAATATCTATGTCATAGTAAGTAGATATGAATTAATTGTTTGGAGGGATAATTTTGACTAAAATTCACCAAAAGTTGACAGAGTTAATTGGAAACACTCCTTTGTTAGCACTGTTGAACTACAGCCAAATCCAAAATATTGAGGCAAACGTGGTAGCAAAGTTGGAATATTTTAATCCGGCTGGTAGCGTTAAGGACCGCATTGGATATGCTATGATTAAAGACGCTGAGGAGAAGGGCTTAATCAATAAAGACTCCGTTATTATCGAGCCGACAAGTGGAAATACTGGAATCGGACTTGCATTTGCAGCTGCGTCTCTTGGATATAAACTTATAATTACACTTCCTGAAACGTTTAGTATCGAACGTCGTAAGCTTTTGACTGCGTTCGGTGCTGAGCTTGTGTTAACATCGGGATCCGAGGGGATGAGAGGCGCTATCAAGCGTGCTGAGCTCTTGGCTGCCGAAATACCAAACTCTTTCATACCACAGCAATTTAGCAATCCTGCCAATCCAGAAATTCATCGCAAAACTACAGCGGAGGAAATCTGGCAGGATACAGACGGCGGTGTAGATATTTTTATCGCGGGAGTAGGTACAGGTGGAACTATTTCGGGCGTTGGCCAAGTATTGAAGGAACGAAAACCTTCTGTAAAAGTGATAGCCGTCGAACCGTTCGATTCACCAGTGCTGTCTGGCGGTACTCCAGGTTCACATCAACTACAAGGACTCGGTGCTGGTTTCATTCCAAATAACTTTAATGAGGAATATGTGGATGAGGTTTTCAAAGTTAAAAACGAAGATGCGTTTGAAACTGCACGCCTGCTTGCCCAAACAGAAGGGCTACTTGTTGGTATTTCTTCTGGGGCTGCGGTTTATGCAGCAACACAAATTGCGAAACTTCCAGAAAACAAAGGCAAGATGATCGTGGTCATATTACCTGATACAGGTGAGCGTTATTTGTCCACTCCGCTTTTCACAGACGTAGGATTATAAAACGCCGAAGGCAGGGATCCCCCTGCCTCTTTTGTTAATTTTCCTGCCACGATAAGCAAGAACCTATAGAATTATTTCATTAACTTAAATTGATGCTTTTCTTCGCTAGCGGTCCATTTTTCGCACAACGAATGGACCGCTAGCGAAGAAAAAGTTACCTTGGCCCAGCGCGATGTCGTTGTAGCTCATCAGGCTTTTTCTGTAAAAGTGAGCTTCTCCGTAATAGTCTTGTACCACTCTGTAAGCCTCTTTCTTTAACTTGATGCGGGTGTAACGCATCATCATCAGGAAGTCTTCGATTACGATATGAGGATCTGCTTTTTTAGTTAATCAGCTAAAACACTAGCGTCAAATGCTCCTAGAAAGACTTCGACTTGAAATGTCGTAGGTAAGGCGGTTGAAAATATTTCTTGTTTGTTGGATAACGTCAGTAGAATATTTACTCCCCTTAGATTTTTGCTAGATACTTGCTGAAATAATATCCTCCAACTTAATCCAGCTAAAATCATCCTCATCACGAAACAGTTTTACCTCCCTGCGAGCAGTATTTATAGACATGATTACACCTGTGAGTTCTTCGTCATCGAACGGGCTAAAAACCACTATCGATATAGGTTGACGTGTGTTGTAAGAGACTATGAGCGCCTGCTCAATTAGCTGCACTTCTTGATCATCCAGTCCATCCATGCTTATCACGCCGTCGGTGATCCTTCATAAGCTTCAGGCATGCTTCCTTATGTTCAGGGATGATTATCCGACTTCTTTCCCATAATCCACTGCCCTCAAGTTTCTTTCCCATGTATACAGCCTCCTGATGTGTTATGTAGAAATCATATTCCGAACATACGTTCTAGAAAGGCTTTTTGTATGCCGAATCCAAAACTTTTGTCCTAGAAAAATATTCCTAGGTCTGATAGACTATACGAAAATACAAAATCAGGGGGATAATATGAAAATTGTAACAGGTATATTGGTGGCTGCCGCGTTTCTAACGCTTGCAGCTTGCTCGCCTAAACAAACTGCCACAACAAATGACACTAAACCAGCTACTACGCCAACGAATACTGCCGCACCAGCAGCACCAGTGGAACAAAAGCAAGAAGATACGGTTACACCTATTAAAAAGGGCGAGACAGTTACAATACAAGATTTCGCTGATATAACAGTAACGGGAAATAAGATTTCGAAAAAAATCGAACCCTCTAAACCGGGAGACTTCCACACACTATACGAATCCAAAGAAACAGACTCCACCTTCTTTGCTCTAATCATTAAAGCCAAAAATCTTGGGGCAGAAGGTATTAAAGCGGATAAAATAGCGGAAGTAAACCTAAAATTTGATAACAAATATGATTATGATACATTCAGTACTATTGAGGAACGTGGTGGTGAAGACTTTACTTACACCAACATAACTAGCGTAGACCCACTTAAAACGGGAACACTGTACTATCTTTCAGAGATCCCCAATGAGGTGGCTAAAAGTGATAAGCCATTAAAAGCAGAGATAAAGATTCAGGATAAAGTTTACGAATATACGATCAGATAAAAAACAACCCCGAAGCAATCCGGGGGTTTAATATTCTGTGAAATACTTATTCGCATCGCTCATAGGTCTACTCTGTCCGCACTCCAGTCCTCTATTATGACAATATCTCGCAATTAGACTTATCAGCCCATAAATTTAGTTGTCCTTCTTTGACAGCAATCCAGCTCGTATGTCTGCTGTAAAGGAAATGGCGGAAAATACCGATACATACATTACAGATGAAAAAGCAAATACCGTAGCCGATGCGGATTTATTGGAGATTATATATGATCGTTACATCAGACATTTTTTGGAATTTACTTACTTGGATTTTTTCGCTTCTAATTGTTTATCCTTTCAAGGTATTAGTGCGATGGTTGGTAGGATTTTTAAAATTAAGTAATTCCAATACTTCTTTTATTACTTTTATTGTACTTACTTTGTCGTATCTTATATTTACTACAGTTAATTCACAAACAATAGTAGATATAATTAAAAGAGTTTTATTTACTACTCCTATTTTCGTAGTATATTTAGTAACCGATCTTCAAAAAAGTAATGAACATAGTAAATTTATAAAGTTTGTTTATCATCCTGCAGTACAAATAATTGTTTCCGTCCTTATGTTTATTGCTGTTCTAGCTTTCTACTCTCAACAATTACATGACATTTTCTATATAAAGTCATTGTTGATTGCTACAGTTTATATGTTTGTCATTCTTAGACGGAGAACTAAGAAAACAAGAAAAGTTAAAAATAACGAAAATAAGGGGACTTCATCATCTGTGTAAACAGATATGATAACATATGAATAGAGTAAAGCATTAATTAAAGTGATTCGAAACAAAGTTTTATTACAGCAGTTATATCATGGTATCGGGCTAAGAAGAGATAAAAATGTAAATCCCCACTGACCAATTAAAGGTTAGCGGGGATTTGCTTTTATTTAGAGTATTCACTTACTTCAAACGTTAGAATACGATCATACAGCATGTAGTCTTTACGGCTACTGAATGGGCCTTTATTATTGTCATGTTTATTGATTACATAGGATGCTGATCCAGAACCAGCCTGTTTGCCTTCGTACCATGCAATAAAGTCATTGACCTCTTTTATACTCAAATCAAATTCCTTCTCTAAGCCAGTTGTCATAGTAACTATCAGGATTGCGCGATTACCTGAAGGTTGCTCAGGATCAGTTTGACCGTCTCCTCCTCCTTCTGGAGTGGCAGATGCTTCATTGGAGTATTCAGAATCAACGCCATTAATCTTAGCACTCACAACAAAGTAATATTTTGTTCCGTTGGTCAGACCTGGAATGACGAAATTTCCATATGCGTCTTTTGAAGCTGTTGCCGTTTCGGTGTACTTGCCTGGTTCCGTCCCATATTTGACTGTATAGCTTTCCGCATCATTCACCAAATCCCAATTCAATTTAACCTGGCTATCTCCGCCCATAGCCTCTAAATTTATAGGAACGTTCTGGCCTATCAACCTTCCATCTTCATTAATGTCAATTGCATCGACATAAAATTCTTTGGCTTCCTTATTCGTTATAATTACATGGTGAACAGAATCAGTTAATCCTGTTTTCTCAAAGTTCAATGTTTGATATGATACTCCATCTCTATACATAGATATTTGTTCTTTGACGCCGTCTATGGAGACCTCTATGTTTTTAGATGCTCCAATGTAAAGAATTCCTATTAATCTCATCTTGTTTCCATAAAATTTAAACTCTACTGAATCTCCAATACCACTGGTAACTTTATGAGTACCACCATAATACGAGTTACTCGTCGAATAAGCTAACCAATTACCATTATATTTAATTGCTGTTGCTGTCTCATTATAACGTTTCCATCCTACTTCTGGTTCAGTAAGCCCTTGTCCGATAGACGCCGCATATAAATTCGAATTCAAAAATATGCCTGTTGTAAATAAAAAAAAAAAAACTCCGAATAAAACACCAATTTTTTTTATAAATTTCATATTCACAAAATTTCCCCCTAAGTAATCTGTTGAACAGATACTAAAGTAATATATTACTCAGAACTTGTCTAAACATAAAATTGAATATATAGACATTAATGTTTAGACATTCCTCTTTTATTTTTATATTCTGATAAAACAAATATCACAAAAGGGGAATATATATATGATAAAACTATCAACTCTGTTTTTATTATCTTTAATTCTTTTATTCGGTTTTAATCAAGGAGTTTATGCCGCAACAGTAGGTGATTCCCTTACCTCCCCAGAAGAAGGGTGGAATCGCTATGATGACACTGACTCCCATATTCAATATGAAGGCAATGGATGGTTTACATCTACAAACGGGACCTTTTATAATGGCTCTGAAACATTGACTAATGACAACAATGAAAAGTTCATTAAATTTAATTTCACAGGAACAAAAATAAGACTCATTACTACCGTATCTATTTGGAAAACTCAAAATTATACCCTGACACTTGATGGAGTCGAATATCCTTATACACAGTACAATAAAAAAAGTGCTTTTCAAGCTATTTCGTTTGAGAAAACGGGCTTGCCACAAGGAGAACACACATTAATAATTAAAACTAATGGTGCTATTGGAATGGATGCATTTGATATTGATGGGGTATTAAAAACTTATAACCCAGATACAAAAAATACATCTCCAGCACCTGATCCAGGAACTGAAACTAATCCTGATCAAGATACACCTAAAGATATAGGCCGAGCTATTTTAGTTATCACTATGGATACTGGTCTTGAAAAAGAGTTTGACCTGAGTATGAAAGAAGTTAACGATTTTATTGCCTGGTATGAGGCTAAACAAGCGGGTTCAGGTACGGCTTCCTATGCAATCAATAAACATAAGAATAACATAGGTCCTTTTAGCAGTCGCAATTACTATGTAATATTCAACAAAATACTCACGTTTGAGGTAAGCGAGTATTCAACTAAATAATAAACAACAAAGGACTCCATACTGGTTACATACCAACGGAGTCCTTTTTCACATCTACTCTAAATTCAAACTGACCAACGAAAAAATCTCTGCCGACCAATTAAGGTTAGCAGAGATTTTTAATTTTATTTAGAATATTCACTTACTTCAAATGTGAGGATACGATCATACAACATGTAATCCTTACGGCTGCTGAATGGACCTTTATTGTTATCGTGTTTATTGATGGCATATGAAGCCGATCCAGATCCAGCCTGCTTGCTTTCGTACCATGTGATAAAGTCATTGACTTCTTTCATGCTCAAATCGAATTCTTTCTCCAAACCTGTTGTCATGGTGACTACCAGAACTGCACGATCCCCGTTTGGAGTTGGTTCCTCTGTTCCTGGATTAGGAGTGGAACTCGATACTTTAGACACCATCTCTAATTCGCTAAGAGCTAGATACTGACTCCCATTGTTTGCTGTAATATTAATTCTATAATCCTTGTATGAATTAGAATTAGAGAAAGTAAATTTTTTGGGAGTACTATCTACCCATTCAGTGATATTGGACTGAGTGTCCAGCACGTTCCAAGTATCCCCATCATTCGAGCCTTCAAAAGTCCAACCTTTAGGAGCTCGGTCGGTTGCCGTTGTCTGTGGATATATAACGTATTGCTCAATAACTTCAGGTTTAGGGAAGTCATATCTTAACCATGCAGTATTTTCATTTGATCCCCAAGCACTAGAGATAGCAGCAAAATCCCCGTCAAAAGATCTATATGCGTATGAAAATTCGTTACTCGCACTTGCCACTCCAGATGGCAAATTATTAGATGTCAATTTTGGAATTAAATTTTCTGAATATTCTGTCTCGGCTGCAAAAGCATTCGATACGGGAAGAGATAAAAGAACTAAAAATAAAATTGTTATACATGCTTTTTTCATTAAGGTAATCCTCCAATATGTTTAATAGAACTAAGAATAATTTAATTGAGTAATTGTGTCTAAACATAAACTTGCTGATCTATAAATATAATCTAAATATTTGCATATTTATTTTTTATTGGATATAAAAAAGGACTCATACCAGCTATTATACTGGTTGAGTCTTCGCTTTTATTTCACGATAAATCTCACTTTTGTTCCATCAGCATACTTATCTAGTTGATGACTTATCCATGATCCTGCTCCCCGGTTATCACTAGGAGTTATGTATCGGATATCGACACCTACACCGCCTCCAGCCCACATTGCCATTGGCTAGGGAGCATCCTATCAAGGAGATTCAGCATCGATTGCGACATTCCACATCTCAAGTGACTTCAGACACCTATGCTCACGTCACCAAGAAGCTTAGTCGTAAAACAACAGCACACCTCGATGTCTTCGATCCAAAAGTTCGTCCCCAATCCGTCCCCAAGAGCGAAAAAGGCACTCGCTCCCTGTGATATGGAAGTCATGATTTCAATCACTAAAAAATAAAAAATCCCTTGATAATCAAGGGATTCAAGAGAAAAACCATAGTGCCGAGGACCGGGATCGAACCGGTACGGTAGTCACCTACCGCAGGATTTTAAGTCCTGTGCGTCTGCCAATTCCGCCACCCCGGCATAAATTTAGGAACGCTAATCTTTACACTTACTTGTCTTACAAGTATCTGAGAAACATGCATCTGATTAAGAAGTGTTCTCGTTATGTAAATGTCGTTCAATTGGGCACCAACATATAATACGATAATTTTATCGAATTGTAAAGTGTTTTTTAAAAAAAATAATAAATTTCTCTTTTTGTATAACTTGTGCACTTTTGAATTACACTAATAAACGTCTTTCCAAACTACCAGAAGGGGTGTTACGAATGCGTGAAGGTATGATTCCAGCTGTTCTTGGAACGGTAGTATCGGCTTCAGGCGCTGTGTTGCTGAGCAGTAAGTACAAACTTGCAGCTACAGGCATTCTCGGTTTCGGACTGGCTCATGTTGTTCTGGGAGCGATTGATCTGATTGAGCATCGCTAGTTGTTTGGGAAGTGCCGGGTGGGATTTAGTCCCTCCCGGTTTTATTTTTATCAACGTTTAGTCTGGAGCACAAGCGTTTATGTAAAGTATAGAAGCTGAATGTACCTAATAAAAGGAGCTGTGATGTGCTATGAGAGATAATAACTCTGAAAAAAATCGTACTGACGATCAAATCGAACATAAACAATCCCTCGACAAGCGCGAGCCAGGATTTAATCGCATTCCTGACACCGATGCAGATACACCTGCTGCTACCGATATGATTGATGAAGCCATAGGTCGCGGGATAGACAAGTTACGTAACGATTTCACAAAATAAAGCATGGGTAATAGGACACGGGTTTGTGAGCAACCCTTAATTTTATTTGTTTTGATATGTACAGTGATTTCGTAAAATCACTTAAAGATCAGCATAATCCAGCCAATGATCGAGATCCACAGCACGATGCTGATTAAGAGTCCACACATGATACCAAAAGAGAAATTACCTTCATTCTTCGGCATAGTACTGCCAAATTTCAATCTAAGCTTCATTTGATTCCAGTTCATAGAACCCCCTCCTTAAGTTCTATTTCGGAATATGAAGCTTATTTTTTTAGACCTATAGTCATGTTTTCGAAAATAAAAAAGGGTTTTTCGTCCTATCACCCTGATCGCGGAAACAGGATTACAGCTATACCGACCAAACAAATCAATCCACCAATGAAATCGTACAAGTCGGGTGTCTTTTTATCAATCCACCAGCCCCATGCGATGGAAAGAACAATAAAGACACCTCCGTATGCTGCATATACACGCCCAAAGGAGGAAAAAACCTGAAAGGTAGCGATGATTCCATACACAGCCAAAATTACTCCGCCGCAAAGTCCGACATACCATGTCTTCCCTTCCCGCAGCCACTGCCAAATCAAATATCCTCCTCCAATTTCAGCGATGCCAGCCAATATAAAAAGTAAAGCTGCCTTTAACACCATTTCACATCCCTAATTCTTCAAATTCTTTTCGTTTTTTTGGATATCTCAATTAGAGCACTCGAGCTAAAATGATAATCAATGCAATCACGCCAACTAGAATCAGCAGGTTGCTGACCTGACGCCATAAGCTAGGCGCTCCCTCGGAGTGAAGCTTCCGCTGATTGGCATCAAAGTTCGCTTTGGCTCCTTCAGCATCTGCTGATCTAGAGAATGGTCTGTTTTCTTCATTCATAAGAGTACCTCCTTTTCAATCTACTTTAATCTTACCAAACTTTTCCGTCGATTTCGCGGTGCTTTTATGCATATACTTACCACATATTTCTGATTGCATCTTCATATATGTGAAGTGCATATCCATATGTCAATATTTCGCTGAATATAAAGTATGATGTCGAATCAAGGTAGAGTGGGTATTTAGACGTCTTTCATTGCAGGACGGTAGTTATGGTATAATTTAGTCAACATGTTCAAGATCGTAACCAGCGCTCAACTGTTTATTCCAATTGCAATTAAATTTACATCCAATAATCCACATCCCGGTTACAACCTGCATATTCTGTTTGTAAACCCAGGAGGAGGATACCTATGTCCCCAATCTTTATAGCAAGTTTAATGATAATGGGCATATTTTTATTTCAGGCAGCCATCGTTTTCGGCATCATACATTGGATTTCAAAATGCACCCAACGTCCAGCACAAACCAAAATGTATCTTGCAATGGGTTTGCTCGTTGTAATTTTAGGCTTCCTTATATGGGACAACTGGATACACTCACAGGAATTCAATGGATGGGCCACGATTAGTCTGCTGGTGATTATTATTAGCGCCTATATACAGCTTAGAAAGCAAAAAGAAAAATACTAATCCCATTACCATGCATCAAAGGAGGAGCGCCATGAAATCTCACTCAACACGCTTTTGGTTACAGAGGGTGCTACTACTAATGCTTGTTTTATTCTTCAGCGGCTCTCAGCAATCATTCATTGTTGCCGATGCCGCCCCGCCAATTAATGTTCAGGCCTCTACCAAAGCTAAGCAATTACTCGCCTACCTATCTAATGTACCGGATGATATGCTAATTTCCGGGCAGCATGATTACTTAGAGGCACCGGATGAACAAAATAACAAGCTACAACAAATCAGCGGACAATACGCAGGACTTCACGGCTATGAGTTTGGAGGATTAGCTAATCAGTCCCGTACGGCCCTACAAGAGCAACGTCAGCATGTTGTGAATAGTGCTATCCAATGGAGTCAGGACGGCGGAATCGTAGCTATTACCTTCCATCAGGCGCTACCGGGCACACCCAAAACGTGGAAAAATGTACAAGCAAAAATAACTCAAGCTGAATTTAATCGTTACATCACACCGGGTACCCCGCAATATAAACAACTGATCGCCGATCTGGATGAGGTGGCTCTGTCCCTTAAGACTTTACGAGACGCGGATGTACCTGTTTTATGGAGACCCTATCATGAGATGAACGGCAACTGGTTTTGGTGGGGGAACAAGCAAAATTACGCTAAGTTGTGGAATCTAATGTATGATCGGTTCACTCATGTCCATCATCTGAATAACCTGTTGTGGGTGTGGAGTCCCAATGCCCCAAACGCATATAGCACTTCCTATAATCTGTCCTTCCCAGGTATTAACCGGGTAGATATTCTTGCAGCTGATATCTATAATAATGATTATAAATCCTCCTACTACACTGAATTACTAAAGCTTGCGCAGGGCAAGCCTATGGGAATCGGAGAAAGTGATATTCTGCCGAGTGCGAAGGTGCTGCAAAACCAGCCAGCCTGGGCCTATGCCATGACATGGGGAAAGGAGCTGTCTGCAACCAATTCACAAGCAGCAATCAGACATTTTATGAACCAAAATAATATCATCACACGAGACCTTCTTCATGAGTCCCTCCGCTGAAAGAAAAAAGCTTCCACTTCGCTCTAAGAGCAAAGTGGAAGCTTTTTTTATACTAAATCTAAATAAAGCTCTCTAACTATTTCTGATAACCTCTTCTAGATCAATATCGGCATACGCCTCTTCACCAAGATGTACGGATACAATGGTGTAGATCCGCTTGGACAGTCTAGACATCAGCCGATCACCCGGTGCTACAGAATATTCTTCCCGATAATCTCCAATTTTGTGAAAACCGCTGGACATATGGATGTACAAGTTACCCCTACGTGTTCTACCATGCACCAACATCAAATCTCCTCCTGCTGTGTAACCAACCTAATTTCCCTGTTACATGTATATCGGTTAGAACAAGATAGGATATAAGTCCCTGGTACCCTTCTTTTGTTTCACAAGTTAGTGCACGTAAACGAAACGGGTCTGCCAGTGATGTGACAGACCCGTTTTTGTAAACCCATTTTCGTGATTTAGGAAGAAACTATTCTTGATAGGATTCTGCTATTGCATTCGCTGCAATGATTGCATTGTACACGTCAGCAGGACTAACCGGGAACGGCATGTTGACCATTGTATCATTCGATGCACAAGCAGCTTCAGCCACTTGGCGCCATTCAGCCTCAACAAATTCCTCTACACCCAAGTCACGAAGCGTCAACGGAAGGCCTACATCCTTCACCAGTTTAATCACGGTTTCCAGTTCCTCTTTCGGTGCATTTTCCAGCACTAGCTGGGTTAACAAACCGAATGTAACTTTCTCACCATGCTGTGCTTTATGGAGCGAAGGAACAGCCGTCATGCCATTATGAATGGCATGTGCTGCTGCCAATCCACCTGATTCTGCACCAACACCGCTCAGATAAATAGTAGCTTCAATCGTATCCTCAACCGCACGAGTATATACTTTACGATCCACAGCACGTTTGGCCTTCACAGCATTTTCCAGCAACGTATCATAACAAAGACGAGCAAGTCCCAGTCCTGTAGTGGAAGGCTTGTTCAGAACCAGGTTATCTCCATTGGCCTGATAGCAGGCACGAGCTTCAAAATAAGTGGCCAGTGCATCACCGATTCCAGCTGCAAAGAAACGTGCAGGCGCTGCTGCCAGGATGCCTGTATCCGCCAGTACAACGTCTGGATTAGTAGGCAGGAACAGATATTCATCAAAAGAGCCATCTTTTTTGTATATAACCGCAAGCGCGGTACAAGGAGCATCTGTAGAAGCAATCGTTGGGAAAATAACAACAGGCAGCTTTTCATAATAAGCCGTTGCCTTGGCGGTATCCAATGTTTTTCCCCCGCCAATCCCTATGATAATGTTCGAACCATGTTTACGCACCAATTCGCGGTTACGATCAATCTCTTCTTTTGTACATTCATATTGAAATTTCTCGAAGACCACCTGGTTACCAGCTGCTTCAATCGAAGCACCTGCCTCCTTTTGGGCCCTTTCAAGTATGAACTCATCACAAATGACAAAGGCTTTATCGCCATAATCCTTAATATAGTCATTTAACGACGAGAGTAGATTTTGTCCAGAAATAAATTTCTTGGGTGAAGTAACGGACCTTACAACGTTTGCCATGTAAATTCCTCCTCAGCTTTGACTCATACTCAAATTAATAATGATTTGGGCATGTGACCCCTTAACTATAAACCTCTTTTCACGTTATTAAAAGGCTTATTATGGAATATTATATGAACAAATTGTGTATCTATTATATTTGAACAGTCGAGCTCCATTCAGAATACAGGATACCCATCATGATACGATCATAACTGTTACCATCACGAAGAACAGCGGAACGAACTCTACCCTCAAGCTGGAACCCCGCCTTCTCATAAGTTCGGATCGCTTGTGTATTGTACTCAATCACATCCAAGCCGACCCGATTCAAATTGAGCTCATAAAACGCATAACGAAGAATGAGCCGTACCGCTTCTGCCCCAAAGCCCTTGCCGCGGTAGTCCGTATTACCTATACCTATTGCCAGCTGTCCGCTGCGATTATTCCACTCAATCCCGTGGATAGCAACAAATCCGATCAAGACATCATCTGCCAATGTTCTTAATCGAAAATAGACCTCGTTAGAGCGGGGAGATCCTTCTGACTCCATCTGTTTCAACGTGTAGGGGAGCGCCAAATCCGTATCTACATTTCGCAGATACTTCGCATCCTCACCCCATTTGAACATCACTTCGGCATCTTCTTCCCTGACTGCGGCCAGTTTTATTCGTTCCCCGTAAAACAAATTTTCGATCTTAATGACTCTTCAGCTCCTATTATGAATTGTGTGCCCTGTTTTCCGTTATAATTGTCATGCTATCCGATGTCCGCAATATAAGCTCTCCCTTTTAATTCAATGTTTAAATTTTACAAAACAATCAAACATAACACAACCAAATCATTACAATTGTCGTTGTGTGACACACAAAAAAGACCTTACAGCTGCAAGGTCTTCGCATAACTAATATTTAAACAACATAGCAACCAGCTGGTATCCAGCTCCAATCGTCCAGAACAGCACATAATCACCGCGCCGGATACGATCCGATTCAATACCTTCATATAGCGCAATGAACGGGCTACTGGTACCTGTGTAACCATATCGATCACCCACATAAATCATTTGGGCATCCTCTAGCTCCAAGTGATCCTGAATCTTCAATACATTTGCTAACGAGAACTGAGACAGACAATAAGCCCGTACATCCTGAGGCGTCAACCCATTCTTTTTTAAAATGCGTTCAAGCAGATCAAATGTAGGAGGTAAGGCCATATTGGCGTCGAACGGAAGCCACTGAATATATTTTCCGGGGGCGTTCCTTTGGAGTGTTGCCGCTAACCCCTGAGCCGGGTACAAAATTTTATCTATATTGACTGGGTCCGTAAAATACATTGAATCTATAAAACCGGTGTCTTCTTCTGTACGCTCCAAAATAGCCGCACATGCAGCATCTCCATAGTTCGCATAAGTAATCTCATCCTCCGGACCGGAAATGAGTGAATTATAATCTGAACCGATAATAAGGGCTGCCCGCACGTCAGGATTAGATAGCATCGACCGACTGGCTTGGTCGACAGCGACTGTCATCCCTGCACAATTCGCGTTGGAATCCATCACGGCCACATCATGTCTCGCCCCAATCGCCTGGTGAACAAATAAGGCATTCATCGGAAACAGTGACTCAGGAACTTGAGTGGAGAACACGATCATATCCACATCACGGCCTGTCATACCGGCTTGTTCCAGAGCTTTTTGCGCAGCTGCAATTCCCATTGTTAGGCCGTTTTCGTTCGGATCATCAATGATATAACGCTGTTTTCTACCCATATGCTCCATGAAGCGTCGAATATCTTTGCCCCGCTCGTCAAAATGGCGAACATAATATTCGTTATCCAACGAATGGGGCGGATGGTACACACCCAGTGCTTTTATTTTGATATGGCTCATCAGGTTTCCCCCTTACACATACGTCAGCGCATTATTGTACGACAATATCTACGTTGTTTAATCCTGCTTCACGTGCTACTCGACCAAGCTGCATTTTAATAATGGTTTGTTGAAGACTGATGCCAAAGATTACTTTGGCAAATCCAGTTTCTTTGTAACGTACAAATGAGCCCTTCAATTTTTCCACTTCTCCCGGACCCAAAAGTGCCATCTGGGTACAATCTACCTTGAGTGTAAAGCTTGACGCCTGAATGGATGAAGTTTTGGCTACATAATCTTTTACAAAGCTATCATACTCCTCCTGGCTAAAAACTCCATTCACCGCCATATGTACCGTTTTCATGGCTTGATCGACTTCGATAGTGTAAGGATGTTGACTCATTTAGAAAGACTCCTTTGATTTCATTTTTTTGTCTATTAAGAGTATCGGAATAATAGGTAGAATTTTTAATATTAAATCAGATAAATTGCCACTAAAATATTACAAATTTGTGAATATAAAAAACCGTCACTGCTCCTAGAAGAAGCAACTGACGGCTGGAAATTTGCGTATTCTCATTTGCAATTAATTCGTAAACGTATGGCGACCGAGTGAGATGACAGCCGGGCGACTTTTACTCCATTTGGCTGTGGCAATGGCCGGGTTGTAATAAAACAAGGACCCATTGGTTGGATCAGCACCATTAAGTGCCTGTCTGGCTGCACGGTATGCCGTCTTGTTTGGTTTCAGGCGGTATTGACCATCCTGTACAGCGGTGAATTGGCCAGGCTGCAAAATAACGTCCGGGATCGAGCTTGGAAACTCGCCGGACTGCACACGGTTTAATACGACAGCGCCAACAGCCACTTGACCTTCAAACGATTCTCCGCGCGCCTCAGAATAAATGATACGAGCCAGTTGATCCAGCGCGGTTACGCGCACCTCTCCGAAGGATTTCAGCTTGGCTTGTGTTGCCGCTCCGGCTACTCCATCAGGTGCCAGACCATTATCTCGTTGAAAACGAGCCACCGCTTTACTGGTCAGAGAACCATAGTACCCAGTAAACCCAGCCTTGAAATAACCGAGCGAATGAAGCTGCTGTTGAAGCTCCAGCACCCGTTCGCTTTGAATCCCTTTCTTCAAAGCTGACGTTTGTGCTTGTGCTTGTCCTGGTGCGACTGACAATACAGTACCTAACATACATGCGCAGGACAGGATTAAAATAGATAATTTTTTCATATTCCAGACAACCTCCTCTTTCATGTTCTGTCCGGTGCAACCATTCCGGCCTGTACAACTCAGGGACGTTTATCCGATGATGTTTCTTATGACATAACTTATGCCTAGCTGCAGAAATGACGCGTGGCTACATACGGAATGGGACAATCAAGCTTTCACACGTCCGTTGCAGTATACCACAAGCCGCATTTACGTATCATCCGGCTCTGGTCCTAAGACTACCCAAGCAAATAAAACGCCATCCCTAAAGGGATGACGTGTATTAAAAGCAATGAATCATGTACTGACCACACTTGAATACGTGACTTTTTTCGCTATTTTTCGCTTCAACTTTCCCGGGATCGGAGCCTGATTTCTACTAATTCAAATCATATTTGCGCGCACACATATATAGGCGTATGCATAGGGTAGCGTACGATCATCAAATCTTGATTAACAGAAAGGCTGGAAACGACGCGTGAATTCATATATGGATTACACCTCTCCTACTGTACAATTCACCTATGATTTAAGCGACAATGTTTTGTTTCAGAAGGATGCTCAAAATTCGATCAACGAGCTGTCGATCCAGCAGCTGAATACATTAGCAAATGTATCGCTGCTGGATATTCGCCTCAGCACTGCTAATGTTGTGGAGCCTCACTATCACCAAAATGCCACAGAACTGGTCTACTGCATCTCTGGAGCAGTAACCGTGTCACTGATTAACCCCTTTACCCGTGAGTTACGACATTTTCCGATCACACCTGGCCAAGTGGCTAACGTCCCTCAAGGATGGTGGCATTATCTGGTCGCCACGATGGATAACACTCATTTGTTGACGATTTTTGATGCCCCGACCCCTGAATTCATACTGGGATCTGACATTTTGCGCCTAACGCCAAATAACATTCTGGCTCATACTTACTGCCTGGATGAGAATAAGGTTCAGGAAGCGCTCGCCCCTATTAAAAAACCTGTCATCATCGGTCCTCCCAATGACTGCAAGCAGCAGCCCCCCCGAAAACCAGGGATACATGTAAGGCTTGCTGATGCTTCATCACACCCTCAGGTCGTCCCCCAAAGAGATTACGCCTATACTAACGGATATCCCGGCTTCTCTTTTAATCCCTATCAAGAATAGGCTAACTCTAGTCAGGTCTTAAGTTGAAGGGAATACCTTTTCCCTGTATGTTCGCCGTTACCATAAGACCGTCCCTCTCATAAAATGCCAATGTATAAGAGGGGGTGATGGAATGGACGCTTACTACAACTGTTTGAACTGCATGAATAAAAAGGTGCGTATTCTCACCATTGACGGAAAACAGTACGAAGGAACCATTATGGATGTGGATCGTAATAATGTGTACTTAAAAACAGAACGGAACGGACGTGTACAAACGTCTGCCTTTTATCCTGGCTACGGGTATGGGAATCAAATCTTAACTTTGAGCCTGTTCACCCTGCTGGCGATTGCGTTAATTTAATCCTGATCCATTGTCCGTTCCTGTCTATAGATGCCAATGTAACTCAAATGACAGCTGCCCAGCCCGGCACAGTTTGTGTAGGGCTTGTACGCTGTTATTTGAGGTGTTTTACATACGTTCCATCCTCTAATACACTTAACCCCCCATCGGTTATATACCAATGGGGGGTTAAGCTACTCAGTTCATTTTAAACCCATAAAGACTTCGTAATGATAACGAGCAGAATGAACAGTACCAGAATAGCTCCTGTCGATGTCCATACTCCTGGGTAGCCCCCTACTGAACCGCCACCACAACCTCTTTCACATTCACTCATGGTCATTGCCTCCTTCAATTCAAGGTACAACATAGCTTATGTATTGAGCTTTCCTACGGACCGGGCTTTTCGGCAATGTTATGAATGTTTTTGCTGATGGGCATTAGCCTACACCTTTCCTAGGCAGGAGCATAGGATAACACAACTAATCTTGAAGGAGTGAAGCAATTGAATTCAAATCAAATGCTCAATTACAACGTTAATCAACCTTTCCCCCACCATCCTACCTCTCACCACGTCGTGGTGCACCCTGTAGATCCGTACGTCGTAGAAACATTAAAATCGGTGATCGGCAAGTACGTTGTACTTGAGACCACACGTGGCAGAATTGATGGATGTGTAGTGGATTGTAAGCCTGATCATGTCATTTTAGATGTATACGGAAAAAAATTCTTTGTTCGAATCAGCGAAATCGTATGGATCATGCCCAACTAAACAAATTAGACATTAAAAATCCTCGCAGATCCTATTCCGGATTCGCGAGGATTGATTATAACGTTGATTATGCTAATCAAGCTCTCCTGCCAGTGAAGCCCGGAGTTCATCTATCGTTCCGTTGTATTCATCCAAATCGACTTGGCCTTGAATACCCGGAACACTGCCTGTGCTACTGTACTGCCAAGCCCACCAGCTATTCCAAGCTGGGACTGCGGTCGGCTTTTGCGTAGTGCTGTATCGGGCTACCCACAGCTTATACATAGAAAATGTAGGATCAAACTTGGAAGCAAAGACATTGCCCGTGTATACGATCGGCTGACGCCCGGTAAGCCTCTCCATTTCATCCAAAAAAGCATGCGCCACTTCACTAATTTGTGCAGGAGTAAGACCTTTGGGGTTATTTTCATAATCCATCACAGGGGGTAAATCCAGCCTGCCTCCTGCTGAATCTATAGCCCTGGCAAAATTAGCTGCTTCCTGACGAGCTCCATCCGCAGTAGTAGCGTTCAAAAAGTGGTAAGCGCCAACCAGGATGTTAGCATCTCTGGCACCCTGCACATTTACTAAAAATTGATTATCTTGATATTTTGTGCCCTCTGTAGCTTTAATAAAAGCAAATGTCTTGCCTGCCGCCGCCACTTGCTGCCAATCAATATTGCCATTATAGTGTGAGACGTCAATCCCTTGCGCGTGTCCATCGGAAGAAATCTCAGGTACAACAGGTATGGTAGGTATAACGTTCTCGGTAGTTGATGGCTCCTCTGTTTGCTGATCCAACGCTATAACCACCTTACCATCATCCGCATTGAGTACATGAAAGGGTGTACTCTGATTAAGATCGACCACGATGCGTACCGAGGCTGGGTTTGTACTAAACATGGAGTATCTTACTTGGGAAACATCTGGATCTTCTGTGACTGAAAACCTTCCTTGTCCACCATTGTTAAATGATTGCGAGGATGGAAATTCCTCAGCAAACTTTGTATCCGGTATATCTACAACAATACGGTCTGCATGAGTCAACGTGGTTACTTTGGGGGTTACTTTTCCATTAACAGTTATAGTTAATTGGTGATTAGCGAAGCTAATTTGGTTTATAGCCGTGCGCGCACTCTCTTTAGGATTACTTACAGCTGGAGTAGTAGGATGATCATGAGTGGACTCGCTATTGCCGCTTGAAGTAGGAGGAGTCGTCAGGAACACGGTTTTAAGCTCGTTGTTCCAGGTCACATTCATTCCTGTCTGCTCCGATACAAAGCGAAGCGGAACATAAGTCGTCCCCTCTTTAAGCAAAGGAGCTACAGCCAATCCCATTTGATGATCATTGACAGAGGCTATGGGATTGTTGACCTGAAGACTGAGGTTAAGATTTTGCTTATGTATAGTTATGGTCCCTGTCTTCGACTCCCAATTCACGCTATAACCCAATTCCTCTACAATGAGACGGAGTGGAACCAGTACATTCCCCTTTACTTCTTGAATCTGAACACCTTTGCCAACACTTATATCTTTACCATCCAACTGAAGATGTGAACTCGAAGATGCAGCATGACTTTCTCTTGGAAATGCTAGTAGAAACAGAAACAAAAAAGCAAATAAACAAATTTTCTTCATTATGTAACCTACCAATCTCTATATTTTCGCTTATGAAATTCTTGCACTCTATGATTCTCAGGACCTCTATTTTGATAGACGCGAATCATATGGTAAAAGTTACGATTGATTCAGTACATATTTCAGTCTTATCATACAAAAGTACTAAAAAGCTCTGCCAGCTATACAGCAAGCAGAGCTTTTTTCAGTTTTATTAATCTAGTTTACTAGCAATCTTATCACCAAACGAATACTTCATGTTCACACTGTTAAAAATGTTAACCCTATAAGAATGATCGAGGTAACAGATAGTACCAGTAAGGGAAGCATTGCTTTCTCCCGCAAAGCCTTAAAGCTCACATTCAGCCCCATACCTACCATAGCCATCGTTAACATAAAGGTGGTAACTTGAGAAATTTCGTTCGTCAGACTAGATGAAACTACAATATATTTCCCAAAAACATAGCTACCCACAATACTTGTAGCCATAAAGCCGATGAGGAACCAGGGAAACTCCACTTTAGCGTCTGTACGAATTTTTCCAGTTCGTTTCATCCAAACCATTAAAACAAAGCTGAGCGGTATGAGTAAGAAAACACGCCCCAGTTTGGCTAATAAACCCATTGCAAGAGCATCCTGTCCGGCAGGCGCTGCAGCTAAGGCCACATGTGCAATTTCATGTAAACTGATGCCCGACCAGATTCCATATTGCATATCCGTCAAAGGAAGCCAGGGACGAAGCACAGTAAACAAAATGGCAAATACCGTTCCAACCAAGGCAATGAGTCCTACTCCTATGGCTGTATCCTCATCTTTGGATTTTAACAAGGGAGAAACCGCTGCAATCGCTGCTGCACCGCAAACTCCTGTTCCAATACCAAGAAGAAGCGAAAGCGAAGCATCTGCCTTAAAACGTTTTGCCAGCCAAACCGTAAAAAAGATGGAAAATACAACGGTGCCCACATCACGCAAAAGTAAACCCAACCCATGATGAATGACAACATCCATGTTCAGCTTCAGCCCAAATAACACAATCGCTCCACGTAGTATTTTCTTTGCTGAAAACTCAACCCCCGAGCGCACAGCTTCAGGGTATCCCCACAACTGTCGGTACAGAATAGCGAGAAACATAGCACCGGCCAATGGACCTACATAATGAAAACCTGGCAATTCGTTCAGGCCGTAGCCTGCCAAAGCAAATAACATCGTGAAGATAATGCCAAATATACGCTGGAATAATCGCCCTCTGTTCGAAAATAATTTGGTGTGTTGTGTATGACTGTTCATGGTGAACCCCTCCAATTCTACATGCATCCAGCTTAATATGTTTTTTGTCATAAGAAAAATAAATCATTATAATAATGATAATAAGTAAATAGATATGACGTATTTGGAGGAATGGGCTTTGGACCAATCTTTAATCGTATTTGTTAGGGTCGCGGAGAAACAAAACTTCACACGAGCTGCCGAGGTGTTACACATGACCCAACCAGCGGTAAGTCAATATATTCAAACGCTGGAACGTAGCGTAGGGACCCGCCTCCTGGAGCGTAGTAATAAATATGTGCGCTTAACCAAAGCAGGTGAAATTGTGTATCATCATGCTCAGGAGATTATCCGTCTCCATACACGGATGCAATATTTGGTGGACGAGCTGATACATACGGCAAAAGGAAACCTGTCGATTGGCGCAAGCTACACATATGGCGAATATGTGCTGCCGCACGTGATTGCGCAAATGAGAATCCAGTATCCACTCATTCAGCCCTCGATTACCATCGGCAACACTCAGGAAATTGAAAAACTCATGATCCATAATCAACTGGATGTAGGCATTATCGAAGGAGAATTTCAGCATGACCATTTACACATTGAATCATTTGCTGATGATCGAATGTATATCGTCGTTCCGCAAAATCATCGTTTGGCGGGTAAATCTCAAGTGGATTTAAGTGAGCTGCAAGAGGACATCTGGATTCTGAGGGAAGAAGGTTCTGGAACCCGGGAAGCGGCTGAAAAGATGTTTGCACGGCTTCGGTTCTCCCCTTCTCATATGATGAATTTTGGCAGTACACAGATCATCAAAGAGTCTGTAGAAGCAGGCTTGGGGATTTCTTTGCTGTCCCAATGGGTCATTCAGAAGGAACTTGCTCTGGGCACATTAAAAGTACTGGATATTCATAATCTTCCGGTCATTCGAAAATTCTCCTTCCTAACTCCTTCTTCGACATTTGAAACGAAAGCAAGCACCGCTTTTTTGGAGATTTTGCGAAGTTATAATGTGAAAAGGTAAAGTGCAGAAACCATGAAAAAAAGCACCCATTAAGGTGCTTTGGGACTGACCCCCGTTTGTGAGACAGGGATCAAAACACCTTTCAAGTTTAAGCAGCCAGTCGCCTGTAATCTACCG
>NZ_JANAVI010000012.1:0-121874 GCF_024213325.1 Paenibacillus sp. MZ03-122A
AACACGACCGTTAAGCCCTCCAGCGCCGATGGTACTTGGACCGCAGGGTCCTGGGAGAGTAGGACGTCGCCAAGCAAATAAAAGTATGACCTCTACATAAAAAACCGCGATTATCGCGGTTTTTTTGTTTCCAAAAAGATCTGCTTGTCAAAAATGAAGTATGAATCCCTTAAGTCAAGACAAGTAAGACAAAAGTAAACCAGTTTTGTTTTTGAAAAAACCATGTTAAACTTTTCTCATAAAAATAAATGTACTTTTTGAGGTGAGTTGAAGTGTTGGAACGTTCTATGGAGAATACAAGGGAATTACACAAAGGAAAGGGAGTGATTTAAAAAAGAAAAGGAGATTATAAATGAGCACTTATCAAACAGTTATTAGTGATGGATTTGAGCTGAAATATGCTATAAGAGGTAACGGAAGACCGATATTGGTGATCGGCAGTAGTGTATATTATCCTCGCTTATTTTCAGACCATTTATATAAAAAGTTTCAGTTTATTTTTCTGGATCATAGAGGGTTTGCAAAACCGACTCGAGCTTTAAAACCAGAAGACTATACTTTGGATAAAGTTATTAATGATATAGAAACAGCAAGACAATGCCTTCATCTAAATGAATTTATCATATTAGGACATTCCGGGCATGCTTTTATGGCTTTAGAATATGCAAAACAATACCCGGACTATGTTCAAAAAGTGGTGCTTTTAAATTCAGCACCTACAAACAGCCAAGAAAGACAACGGCAAAGCTTTTCTTTCTTTAATGAAACGGCCAGTTCAGAAAGAAAGGAACGTTTTGAAAAGGACATTGTTTTATTAGAGGAAGATATCAAAAGAGACCCTGATAGAAGATTTGTTCACATGTGTATACGTATGGGAGCTCAAAGCTTTTATGATTATGCCTATGATGCGGCTTACACGTGGAATGATGTATATACGAACATGCCTATCATTGATTATTTATGGGGAGAAGTATTCGGAAACATGAATTTGATACAATCCTTAGCGGATATCCATAAATCCGTATTTATTGGTTTGGGAAGGTATGATTATTTGGTTGCGCCAGTTTCTTTATGGGATAGGGTCGATGACACCTACGAGAACGTGAAAAAAGTGGTTTTTGAATATAGTGGGCATAACCCGATGTTTGAAGAACCTCATTGTTTTCATCAAACATTAGCCGAATGGATTAATGAAGATCACTAGGATTCTTGCTAAATCATCTCTTAGATGCTCAGTGGCCCGTAAAATGAGAATCACCTTCATTTTACGGGCTTTCTTATTGAGCGTTATTTATCTTTTGCACCGATGACAAAATACTATGATTTTGTTATTAGTGACTTGACGGCTTAACTAGGTTCTGTATAATAACCGAAAGGAAATAATGTATTGTTAGTTTTTTGTTGTACTTCTATCTGGAACAGCTCAAAGGATCAAGCGGACTGAACAATTTAGTAAAGCAATGATATGGAGGTCGTTATGAAATACGAAATTATTTTGTTTGATGTTGATGACACGCTGTTTGATTTTAAAATGGCAGAGAGTCATGCGCTACATAATACGTTTGCCCAATTTGGATTGCCGCAAGGGGCCACGGAGTATAAATCCAGCTATGATAAAATCAACAGTTCGTTGTGGCGAGAGGCAGAGGAAGGACATATTACCTCGGCACAGCTACGGGTCGAGAGGTTTAAGCGATTATTTACTGTTCATGATCTAGACTTCAATCCAGATGCCTTTAGTGCTGCTTATTTACGTTATTTGGGTGAAGGTGCTTTTTTGATGGACGGAGCGATTGAATTATGTAATGTACTATCCGACTGTCGTTTGGCGATCATTACGAATGGAATCAAAGAGGTGCAAACCTCCAGAATTCAGCTTTCGCCGCTGCGTGATGTGTTTGAGCAGGTAATTATTTCAGAGGAAGTGGGTTGCCAAAAGCCACAAGCTGGTATTTTCGATTACGCATTTACCAAGTTGGCCATCTCTAATAAAAGTAAGGTTCTCATGGTCGGCGATTCTTTAACCTCTGATATTCAAGGAGGGAACAAATATGGAATTGATACCTGTTGGTTCAACCCTTCCAGAAAAACAAATACGTCTGGGATTCAACCTACTTATGAAATAACAAGTTTGATGGAGCTGCCGAATAGTGTACTTTCAAAGTATTCCGTACTGAATCATACATCGGCTGAAACTAGATGAATAATGTCGAAATCAGAAGGCCGGAAATTAAGGACATCGAAAAGTTGAATGAATTGTTTAGAGTTGTGATTACAGACACGTTTGCTAAAGAAGGCATTGGTCATATGCTGGAAGACATAGAGGAAGAAATTGATAGTAAGAGGTTATATTTGGAAAGTGACTTGGAGAGTCACGGTGAGCAGCGATATTTCTTAATCGCTGTAGATGGGAATCAAATAATGGGTTCTATTGAATATGGACCAGTAAGTCAACTAATAAGTAAATCTACCAGTGATACATTTAAAAAGTTATGCGAGGTAGGAACTGTATTTGTTCACCCTGACTACCAGAAGATTGGGGTAGGGAATTTATTGTTGAAATCAATGTATTTGGCGCTGAAGAATAGAGGAGTAGAAGAATTTTGTTTAGATAGTGGATATCGTATTGCGCAGAAAATATGGAAAAAGAAATTTGGAACTCCTGATTATTTATTAAAAGATTATTGGGGAGCAGGCTCTGATCATATGATATGGAGAATCAAAGTCAAGGATGCTATTAAATGATCAATTGCTTGGCAATCTCTTGTGTGTCTTTAATCTACAGGGACCAAAGTTATAAAACAAGGCAGGCCGGAAAATCGGACTGCCTTGTTTTAATTTTTTCATCGATATTCACCGTTGCTAACTGCATTTGTTATTAGTTAGAGATAGCTTTAAGGCGGAAGGTAGAGCTGGCGAAATCTCCAGAGAGATCCGAGACAACAAGCCCAATTTTCATTAGGCGGTCACCTCCAAAAATTTCGCCATCAAAAGCTACGCAGAAGGGGGAACCGCCATCTTCCACTAAGGTATTACCCGCATGGACTGCTGTGTTGCCCGTCGCTCCGTGTTCGATTATATACTTTTTATCTGGGTCAAGTCCTTTTAGAGTTAGTCGCCGGATGGGCCCATTCGGTTCAGCTAGTACGCGGAAGTAAGCGACAAAAGCTTCGGACTGGTCCTCGCTAACGAACATCCAGGCCGTATCGCCTCGACCTTCAAATGGACTAAGGAGTCGATACATATCTCCCTGCTGTACGAGGGAACGAATTTCCTTATACTGGGCAATTTGTTTGGCAGCGAGCTCCTTTTCTTCATTTGTAAAGGCAGTTAGGTCAAGTTCGTAGCCAAAATTTCCGCTCATTGCCACGTCGCCGCGTATAGCGAGGGAGGTGATTCGCCCCACCTGGTGATTTGGTACGTTCGATACGTGTGCGCCCATGGTACTGGCTGGATACACGATGCTTGTGCCGTACTGGATAGCCAATCTTTCAATGGCATCGGTATCGTCACTGGTCCATGTCTGCGGCATATAGTAGAGCATTCCGGGATCGAATCGTCCACCGCCTCCGGAACAGCTTTCGAACAAGATGTCCGGGAACTGGGAGGTCAGACGTTCCATCAGATCGTAAAGTCCGAGCATATAACGGTGTGCAGTTTCCTTTTGACGTTCACTAGGAGCGGTAGCCGAAGCAATCTCCGTCATATTACGGTTCATGTCCCACTTGACATAAGTAATCGGAGCGATCGAGAATACGGAGCTAAGTGTCTCATACAAGTAGTCACATACTTCCTTGCGGGAGAGATCGAGCACCAGTTGGGATCGGCCTTCCGTCCGCCGCCGGCCTTCCGCATGCAGGCACCAGTCGGGATGGCTGCGGTACAGTTCACTATCCGGTGATACCATTTCCGGCTCAACCCACAAGCCAAACTGTAATCCTTGTTCATTAACCCGTTTTGCCAGGTCAGCAAGCCCGCCAGGCAGCTTGCGACGGTCTTCAAACCAGTCTCCAAGCGAACTGTCATCGTTGTCGCGCTTACCAAACCAACCGTCATCTAGAACAAAGAGCTCAATTCCAAGGGGTCCTGCTTCCTTGGCAATCGCTTCGATTTTGTCGGCGTCGAAGTCGAAATACGTGGCTTCCCAATTGTTCACGAGAATCGGACGTTCTTTGTCACGGTAAGCCCCTCGGCACAGACGTGTGCGATAGAGTCGGTGATAGGTGCGTGACATGCCTCCAAGACCTTCTTCGGAAAAGACCAATACGGCTTCAGGGGTCTGGAATGACTGACCTGGCTCAAGCCGCCAGGAGAAGTCAAAAGGATTGATTCCGATACTTACACGAGTCTGATTGAATTGTTCTACTTCTGCCTGTGCGACGAAGTTGCTGCTGTAGATTAGACTGAAACCGTAAACATCCCCACGATCTTCAGTCACATCAGGACGAAGTAGTGCCAGAAAGGGGTTCATTTGGTGGCTGCTGGAACCCCGTCGGCTCTCGAGCCGAATGGAACCGGGTCCGAGATCGCGGCGCTGAATATGTCTTTCCCGAACCCAGGCTCCAGATAAGTAGAGAGCTTGGTAGTTGGAATCGGCGAAGTCGACAGAGGCACTCATGGCGTGTTCAATATTTATGGTAGCGCTTCCCTTTTGTTCAAAAAGAGTAGATCTAGCAATGGCACTATGATTCGCAAATACAGTATAGAGCAATGTAGTCTTAAGCCCCGAGTATTGATCCTCAAGGATCAAAAAGAGGGTTGTGGCTTCATCATCTGATTCGGCATAGACAGAAGGAAGTCCCTCGAGCTTTGGTTTACCCGGTTCAATACGGTAACCACTATATTTCAGCTCCGTAGTCCGAGTTCCGTCCGCAAGTGCAACCTGGTAAGCTGGTTGACGAAAGTCGCTTGTTCCATACTGGGGGTATTCCTGAGGAAGCGTGTCCAAAGAAATTGTACGGCTGGAAGAAACGGGAGTGGGAGAGAAGGAGCAACGCTCCCTAAGCTCCAATATACTTGCGAGACTTTGGTCATGATGAAGTTGAGCTCCCCAATAGACATGTGCGGGATATCCTTCTACAAGCTGGATAATATAGCTGCAATCCTTGGACTGCAAATGAAACAAACCAAGCGCCTCGTTAACATGAATGTTCATGATATTCACTCCTTAGGGGGTTATCATTATTGTTTTACGTAAGGATACTGATCAATGACAACAAGACTCTCAAGTACTGATGTTAGCCTTTTTTGCATGAGCTCTCCCGAATGACAAGCTTAGTCCCGATCACGCTGTACGCAGGTGGTTCACGTCCCTCAAACCGTTCAGAGAGCAGTTGCACGGCAGCCTTTCCCATCTGTTCGGGATAAGCACGGACAGTGGTTAGCGGTGGCTGCACGAAGGCTGCCATCTCAATGTCGTCGAAGCCGACAACAGCCATATCTTCGGGTACCTTGACTCCATGTCCATGAAGGGCGCGGAGGGCGCCAATAGCGAGCGGATCGCTTGCAGCGAAGCAGGCTGTCGGTCGTTCCTGTTGGGTTAGGAGTTCGTTCATCATGAGATAACCATCCGCGGTACTCCAGGTACCTATACGGACGAATTGAGGATTGTACAACCCCTGTTCCCGCATGAATCGTTCAAAATAATGCGCTCTTCGCTCACCGTCGCTCTTACCGCCGATAAATCCGATTTGTCGGTGGCCAAGCTCAAGTAGATGACCGAGTGCCTGATCAACAGCTTGCCGGAAATGAAGTCGTACAGAATCATACTCAAGCTGTTCATGGTACTGGTCGACAAGGACAATGGTGTTCTTGTCAGGATGAAGCTTGAATACCTCTTCAGGGTCAACGCCGCCCACAACAATCAGACCGTCCGCCTTCTGCAGGGTGCCGATGGATGAGCGGCCTCGCAAGGTCTGGCCCAACGTCAGGCCAAGCTCTTCACAGCGCAGTTCGATTCCACGGCGGATCGAAGCGTAATACGGATCGTCTCTTTCCTCCTCAATAGAACACCACAGCAGGAGGGAGACCGTTTTCCCGGCACGTTCCGTATTCTGCTTTAATTGCCTCAGCCGGGTAGGCTTATACCCGAGTTGCTCGGCAACCCCAAAAATTCTGTTTTTAGTGTCTGGGCTTACGGACAGTGACAGATCGTTATTTAAAACCCTTGAAACGGTTGCGGCAGACACACCCGCTTCGCGGGCAATGTCTTTAATGGTTGCCAAAAGAGCTCACACCTTTTTAGTTAATAATTTTACTAAAAATCGACTTTATCCTAACACATCTCTAAAGCACTTTCAAGAAGAACGGTTGAATTTTTTTAACTTTATTTTTGAACTACTACTGTAGAGATTGTTTGTGTTAACATGATGAATATTCTCTTGATGACGGAGGGGTCCTAGTTGAATATTTTGTCACTAGCTCGTAAGTGGTTCGGTCGACTTCGCTTTAAAAGCAAGGTTATAACGGTATTTCTTCCGCTAATTATTATTTCTCTGCTTATTCTTGGACTATTGTCAAACCAACTTTTCAGCCGTTCTTTGATAGATCGAACCACCAGCAATGTGGTCGATGAGTCTCAGCTCATCTTGTCTAGGACCGATTATATATTCAGGAGTGTGGAAACGGCGGCCAATATTATGGTCACGAATATTAACCGGATGTATGATTCATACGGTGCCAAACCTAATACTGCCATGGAGCCTATTCAGTTTGGAAACTTGATGCAGAGCCGCTTATCCATTGATTTGTCAATCTTTCGTGAGGTGGATGCCGCTGTATTCATTGATAACGAAGGGACGATTTTCGCCTCTTATACCGAAAGCGGGGATGATCGCAAGATCTATAGCATGCTTAAGCAGGTAAGGGAATCTGAAAGTTATGGACAGGCCCTCTGGTTTGATATGGAGAAGAGGGATTTCCTAACACCAGATCGGAGCTCTCCCGTTTTGACGCTGGGGAAGATGGTCATTAATATAGACACCGGCGAACCCTATGGAACGCTTTTTCTGTTAGTGAAGGAAGAAGGTTTGTCTGATTACTTTCGTTCCAGCGATCCAGATGCACCCAAATCTTATTATTTTTTAGATAACGAAATGCGCGTGGCTGTGGCAGAAGACAATGAGATGTTGATGAATCTGGTGAATCCACAGCTGGGTGAGGCCATCCAACGTTGTGCACCTAATGCATCCCATGGAACGTGCTCATTCGAGTATGAGGGCAATCTGGTAACGGTCACGGATTATAACCGGATGGATTGGAAGTTGGTCAATATTGTTTCTCTTAGCCTGCTTACGGCTGATGTCCGGCAAAATGTTAGACTGTCGCTCTTAATCGGCGTGTTATGCCTTATTTTTTCCTGGCTGGGCGCTAGCTTTCTATCTAAAATGGTCGTTAGCCCTCTCGAACAACTAACTAGGGCCATGCGGACTGTTGTAACCGGTGACTTGCAATCGGTTACAACAGTCCGCACAGAGGATGAGATCGGTACCATTGCTGAAGCGTTTAATTTTATGATAAGACGAGTTCGGGAGCTGCTGGATGAGGTAAGGCAGGAACAGAACCGTAAGCGTGAATATGAACTTGCACTAATAAGTGCCCAAATTAAACCGCATTTTCTGTACAACACTTTGGATACCATTTATGCACTCAATGAGTTAGATCGTAATGAGGAGGCTAGAGATACTACAAAAGCGCTGGCAGATTTTTATCGAATGGTGCTGAACAAGGGACGGGAATTAATCACTTTAGAAAAGGAAGCTCAGATTACTGATGATTACCTGACGATTCTGCAAATCCGTTATCCCGATGTGTTTCGCTATGAAGTGGATATCCCTCCAGAGCTTGCAGGTACACCGATCCCGAAGCTCTCGCTTCAGCCGCTTGTCGAGAATTCGATTTATCATGGTCTTAAGAAGAAAGAAACAAAAGGTTTTATCCGTATTTTTGCCTTTAAACAGGGAGATAAGGTGGTCGTTCGAGTGCAGGACAACGGTGTGGGGATGGATGAATTCCAAGTTCAGACTATCATGTCCAGACATTTACCGAAAGAAGGAATACGATCAATCGGTACCTACAGTGTTCAGCAACGACTGAGCCTCTATTTTGGCGAAGAGTATGGGATATCCGTGCAAAGTGTGCTCACGGAGGGAACAACTGTTGACCTGTTGCTGCCGATGCTGCCAAAGGGGAGTGAACACCAAGATGTATAAAGTGATGATTGTCGATGATGAACCGCTGTTCCGAGACTTTCTGCGTATTAAGATAGATTGGGAAAGTCATGGCTTTCGGGTTTGCTGCGAAGCAAGGAACGGCCAGGAAGCACTTCAGGAAGCCGAGCGGCATCAGCCGCATCTCGCTCTCGTAGATATCAATATGCCTTTTATTGACGGAATTGAATTAGCCGAGAGGTTGAAAGTCAAGTTCGAACGCATCGTTATTGTATTCATATCCGGACATAACGAATTTGAATACCTACAGAAGGCGGTTCGAACCGGAGTACAGGATTATTTGTTGAAGCCGTTCAATGCAGAAGAAATGCTCTCGATGTTGGAACGTATTAAGCCGAAACTACCAGTGTTTCCACAAGAGAGCGAAAGTACCGAGTGGGGTAAGCATGGTAGCGAAGCGTTGCACGGCAGAGCAGGTATGCCTGATTTGGGCCATCTGCGTGATGCGGTCGTGCTAGACCTCCGAATGAAAGACAGTGAAACGTTAGAGGAGGTCCGTAAGGCAATCCGGCAGCTTAGTATATACAAGTGGGGGGATGAATACGCGGATGCGATGCTTATGGGAATCGTATCTCTAGCACTTTCCTTTGCAAGTGAACGCGGTATTCCTTATGATCGGCTATGGGATGAAGGAGGGAACAAATCTCCTTACGACCGGCTGCGGGAGTTGGATTCCTGGGAGGCTGCTGAAGGTTGGATGCTCGCCCTATACCGCAAGCTGATCCAGCTGATGGAGAATATGCGTCCTACGAAGGCTTCCAATTTGTTTGCGGCGGCGATCAATTATATTGAGGAACATTATGCAGACACAGAGTTGTCTGCTGAGCAGGTTTCGTGCGGAGTTTTCGTCGATCCAAGCTATCTCCGGCGCGTTTTTCGCAAGGAGTCTGGCTTCTCCATAGTAGATCATATTACACACATCCGGATGAAGAAGGCCAAGGAGCTTTTGCTGTATGGAAATCGGAAGCTGTCAGAAATCGCTGAAAGTGTTGGATACAGTGACCCCAATTATTTCGGCAAATGCTTCAAGAAACGCTTTGGCATGACACCGACTGAATATGAGCAACTTAAAAAAAGGTAGCGCCTTTCCTAAGAGGCAGGACAAATCGATTTAAGCCTGGCGGTTTTCCTATATATGGAGAACCGCTACTCTATTTGTCCCGTTTTTTACTGATTAAGCCCGTTTTATTCCTTAATCAAAAAAAGAAGCGGCAGTATACTGTAGTCATGCAAATGAAAGCGTAATCATAAAACACACTGCATGAGGGGGATTAAACACATGAAAAAAACTTACAGAAGTTGGAGTGCAGCTTTGCTAGTGCTCACCATGTCTATTGGATTGGTCGCTTGTGGCGAAGATAACTCGACCTCTTCCAAGAGCGAGGCAGGGGACGGTACGATCAAATTGAAGGTGTATGCGCAACATTTTGATGACGATACCATAAAGCCGTTCGATTATGCGGTGGAAGAACTCAAAAAGAAGATGCCAAACGTAGAGATTGAACTGGATCCTGCCGTGCAGGATGGAGGCCAGAAGCTGAAAACCTATGCGGCAACGGGAAACATGCCGGACATCTATTTAGCGGATTGGTCTGTTCTGCAAACTTTCGCAAAATCGAAAAATGTTGAGGTGCTGGACAACTATGACACAACGGCCGAATTCAAGAAGAATCTTAACCCGGGTGTTGAATCGCGTTTGGTAGCTCCAGACAATCATGTATATGCTTATCCCGAAACCGGTATAGAATTCCAAATGATCTATTATAACAAGTCAATTTTTGAGAAGGTCGGAATCAAAACACCGCTTAAGACGATTGACCAGATGGCCGATGCAGCGAAAAAGTTGAAAGCCGCAGGTTATGTACCTATGTCAATCTTTGCCAAGGAAAAATGGATAACGACCGCTTTTTATAATGGACTGGTTACAAGGGAGCAGCCACATGGATTCGGAGCACTTGATCAGAAAGGTGTAATAGCATTGCCGAAAGCATTTGTAACAGTGGCTCAGCAGATGAAGCAATTGCAGAGAGCCGGATTGTTCGATGCCAACGCCACGAATACCAATTATGATCAGGCATCGTCCTTATTTTATCAAGGGAAGGCTGCTATGTTCGTGAACGGACAATGGGAAATTTACAGTTCACAAGAAAAGCTGGGTGACCAGGTTGACTGGATGTACTGGCCTGCAAAGGATGAAGCAACCTACGAGAATTCCAAATATTTCATAGACGGCTCGGGTTCACCACAAGGTTACGCAGTATCACCGAGTAGCAAGAACAAGGAAACAGCTGTAAAGGTAGCGGCCTTCCTTGCCACCAAGTCAGCCGAGTACAGATACACCCAACTTGGAAGTCCAATTGTTTCGCAGAAAGTGGATAAGCCAATGGCCTCTAATGTCCCAGCAATGATGCAGCGAGTCGTCAAAGAGTTGCTGCCAAACGCGCAGGAATATGCTCAACTTCTGAGCAATACAAAAATTCAGAACACTATTAATGACAATACTCAAAATTTAATGGTAGACAATTTCTCTGAACAGGATTTTGTGAACAATCTGAATAGCACATTGGAAAAAGAAAACTGAGAATTCAGGGATTCGGCAACCCTTGGCGGATAAGTCGCTGGGGGATGCTGTTCCAAAGATAAGGGGTGGAAGCAAGACATGAATAAATATTTGGGGAACAAATCGGCGCTCGCACTGTTTCTCCTCCCTGCTTTGATACTGTACAGTGTGATACTGATATATCCTGTTCTGCAAACTGTTCTTCGCAGCTTTTATGATTGGGATGGCCTGAGTACGCTGACCTTTTCGGGACTGAGTAATTATCGGGAACTGTTCTCCGATCCTCTACTTGCTACTTCGCTTAAGAACGGATTAATCTTTGCCATTGTGCTGGCGGTCTTTCAGATCGGACTGGGAACACTATTAGCGCTAATCTGCGCGGACCCGCGCACACGCGGGCGAAAAATACTGAAAACGTCTTATTTTATCCCAGTTGTCTTATCGGTAACCGTGGTGTGCCAGCTGTGGATCGCAATCTATGACCCAACTAACGGATTGATCAACCGGCTGTTTGATCTCTTGAACATCCCTTATCAGCAAAATTGGCTAAGCTCCCCGACAGCATCGATTATTGCCATCGCCTTCGTTAATGCCTGGCAGTTTATGGGGTATCAATTCGCGCTGCTATATGCAGGAGTTAAGTCAGTACCCGAAGACTACTTTGAAGCCGCCACGATTGACGGCTGCAGCAAATGGAGAGCGCACTGGCATGTCACACTTCCTCTGATGAGGGAAACTTACAAATTCTGCTTTATTATTGCGATTACCTCTGGAATTGGGGCCTTTGTGCAGATGCTGATTATGACAAATGGTGGCCCCGGCACTACAAACTATACAATGACATTCATGATTTACCGCTATGCTTTCATGGAAAGCAACTATGGGTATGCATGTGCTGTATCCGTGCTGCTTGTATTAATCTCACTATTGGCAACTGTAGTCATCAATAAGCTGTTCGACCGCGGACAAACCGCCTGATAAGGCGTGTATCGAAAAGGAGAACGAAATGAGTAAAACCGCTTTGAGCAAGTTCAGACAAGCTGTTCTGCAGATACCGCTGTGGTTGTATTTTATTGTTTCGGTCTACCCGTTGTTCTGGATGGTTTCCTACTCGTTCAAGAACAACGATGAGATCTTTGTCTCTAATCCATTTGGACTGCCGACGCATTTTCGTTACGAGAATTACATTAATGCCTGGACGCAGTTTAATATTCCCCGTTACTTTCTGAACAGTCTGGTCGTATCAACGATTTCGACTCTGTTCATCCTTTTACTGGCTCTGATGTTTGCCTTCGCAGTGGCTCGTATGAGATGGAGGTTTCGTTCTGCCGTTCGGACTTATATGATCATAGGAATGTTTATGCCACTGCAGGTTATCATGATACCGCTGGCGATTCTGGTTCGCGATTTTCATCTTACCAATACGTATGGAGCTCTTATTCTTCCTTATATCGCAATTGGTCTTCCTTTCTCGTCCATGATTTTTTACGGATTTCTTATAGGAATTCCTAAGGAGATTGAAGAGGCGGCATGCATGGATGGAGCTAATATTTATAGACTGTTCCTGAAAATCATTGTGCCACTTGCATTGCCCGCAATTGCGACGGTGGCCATTTTTCAATTCTTGAACAACTGGAATGAGTTCACTTTGGCCTATATTTTAATTTCTGATGAAAATATGAAGACATTGCCACTCGGCTTGCTTTTCTTCCAAGGCTCTTACAGCACAGATTGGGGAGCCATGGGGGCTGTTATGACTATGGCTTCCTTACCGATGGTACTCGTCTACCTGTTCTTGAGTGAACAAGTGGAGCGGGCGATGACGGTAGGTTCGGCTGTAAAAGGATAGAAAGGATAAACTGCTCGGGGTTGAGAATCAGAAAAAGATTCTCAACCCCGGGCAGTTTTGCTATGTACATACGTTAGTTCAATCCGACGATGGTCTGTAGGTAATCAGAAACCTTACAGCAAAGAAATGTTTTTGTAAGATTCAACTGTTGTTCGTTATGTAGAAACTAATTATGCTGGTAAATAGCAAGGCAAGGAAAGAAGTGAGCAGAATTGAAAGATCCAAAGCAAAGTTTCAATGAAATATTAAAAAATCGTAAAAAAACCATTATAACAGTAATAGTTGTTGTTACTATAATTATATTGTTAATCACTCTGGTATTTGGCACCATGCATATTATCCGGGGTTCTATATACACCACCACGAAAACCTCCTAAATCTACAACCAAAGGGGATTAGATTGTTGTTATTGCTTGAATGATCAAATAAAGGCATTATAGAGAAATCAGTTGTTAAAAATTCAAGCATTAAGAAGGTAGAAAACACAATGCAAAAGATATTAATAGTAGAGGATGACCCTCAAATTAGCTCCTTGCTCCAATCCTATCTTGAAAAGTATGGTTATCAAGGAGTTATTGTTTCAAATTTTGATCAAGTTTTAGTTGCCTTTCAAGAGGTGAAGCCTGATTTGGTATTACTTGATGTGAATCTTCCTCGTTTCGATGGATTTTATTGGTGTAGACAAATACGGACTCAATCTACATGTCCCATCCTTTTTGTGTCTGCACGCGATGATAAAATGGATCAGGTCATTGCTTTGCAAAATGGAGCAGATGATTACATTACGAAACCATTTTATCCCGAAGTACTGTTAGCCAAAGTAGAAAGTAATCTGCGACGTGCCTATGGTTCTTATGCCGTTGCTCCAAAATCCCGTTCCTTAAAAGTGTCAGGTTTGACGCTATATCCCGATATTATGGAACTTGTGTTCCATGACAAGCAGGTCGAAATTAGCCAGAAAGAAGCAGCACTGCTAGAGCTATTAATGACGTATCCTAAACAGGTTGTGGGTAGAGTTCATCTCTTAGAGGCTTTATGGGATGATCACCAATATGTGGGGGAGAACACATTGAATGTTTATGTCACTCGTGTCCGTAAAAAGCTGAGCGAGCTGGGACTGGGGGATATCATAGAGACGGTTAGAGGGGCTGGCTATCGGCTTCACTTGACTGAGGAGGATGAACGGTGAAGCTTTTTTGGCGTGACCATTTTTCGCTGGTGATTTTTAATATCATCCAACTTTTTTTTGTGTTAAGTATCTATTGGTTGGATGGTTACCGTAACTGGTCGACGGCCCTGTATTCCGTCTTTTTTGGGGCTTCCATATTGCTGGTTTATTTGCTCTTCCGATATGTCCTGTACTCTGGTTTATATCGAATATTATCCACTGCAAACCTAAGAGATTTAGATGAGCTTATTCAGATGAAAGTACTTAATCCGTTAGCCTCTTCTTTGCAACATTTGCTTTTACAATATTACCGATTGTATCAGTCTCGAATTCATCAGTTAGAGCATCAGCAGCGTGATCATATTACATTTATCAATCAGTGGGTTCACCAGATGAAAACTCCTCTTGCTGTTATTCATTTAATCCTCAAAGGAAAAATAGATCCTGAATCTGATCAGATTTACGATGAAATTGATCGAATGGGAAAAGGACTAGACATGATTTTATATATGTCACGGTTGGAATCCTTTGAACCTGATTTTCATGTGGAGCCTGTTGTATTACGAAAACTGGTTAGTGATGTGATCTATGATAACAAAAGACTATTGATTCGTAACGAAATTTATCCTTCCAATGAAGTGGACGAGCAGTTGTGTGTGATAACCGATGCCAAGTGGCTAAGATTCATAATTAACCAATTGGTGACCAATGCGGTGAAGTATTCTTCAGGTCATGCCCACAGTCTAAAACTGATGTCTCACGTAAGAGATCATGTCATTGTGTTGGAAGTACAGGATGAGGGGATTGGTATCCCTAAAAAAGACGTAGAACGGGTATTTGAGGCTTATTACACAGGTGAAAATGGGCGGAAGTATCGTGAATCAACCGGGATGGGTCTCTATTTGGTGTCTGAAATCTGCAAAAGACTGAATCATAACATTCAGTTAAAATCGACGGTTGGTGAAGGGACGACGGTTCAAATTCTGTTTCCAATTCGCAAATGAGAAACCTTACAACAGATTTAAGGTTTTTGTAATGTTAATCGATCGCTTCACTTGTCTGGATGGATTATGATCATGACATAGGAAAAAGAAAGGAATGAATTATGGAGATTGTACGAATGGATCAAGTCACCAAAATATACTATGGCAAGGTTCCCTACCGAGCCCTTAACAACATCCATTTAACGATCAAACAAGGCGAGTTTGTTGGCATTATGGGGCCGTCTGGTAGTGGGAAGACTACATTATTAAACATGATTTCAACCATTGATATGCCGACTTCTGGCGAGGTTTGCATTAAAGGGGAAAATCCACATCAGCTCAAGAAGGATAAGCTGGCTTTATTTCGTCGCAAAGAGCTGGGATTTGTATTTCAGGACTATAATTTGCTGGAAACTCTCACTTTGGGAGAGAACATATTGTTTCCTCTGATGCTGAATAAAAAAGGATTAAAGGAAATGGAGCACAAACTGGAAGAGGTAGCGAAGAAACTGGATATTATTGATATTTTGGATAAACGACCTTATGAGGTGTCAGGAGGACAAAAGCAAAGAGCAGCTGTAGGCAGGGCTATTATTCACTCTCCTTCACTCTTGCTCGCAGATGAACCCACTGGAAATCTCGACTCCATGTCTTCACGTGTTGTGATGGAAATGCTGGGGCTTATCAGTCGTGTGGATCATTCCACAATCGTGCTGGTAACACACGGAGCCGTGGAAGCCAGTTATTGCGATCGGGTTATTTTTATAAAAGATGGTGAGTTATATAATGAAATCCATCGTAGTCATAGTCAGCAATTATTTTTTCAAGAAATTATAGATATACTCTCCTTTTTGGGGGGAAGTAGACATGCGCATGAGCTTTCGTCTGTTAGCATGGAATAATCTCAAGCACAATGTGCGTGCTTATGTACCTTACTATGTAAGCAGCTCATTGATGATTTCGATTTTTTTCGTATATGCGATATTTATTTTTCACCCGGATGTCTCAGATGCAATCACAGCAGCTAATGTAAAAAAGGGATTACAAGTTGCTGATCTGTTGATTTTTGTGTTTTCCTTTTTCTTCGTATTATACACAAACCATATTTTTGTTGCTGCACGGAAAAAAGAATTTGGTATACTGACCATTTTAGGGACACATCACAGGCAGATTTATTTTTTGGTCGCATATGAAAATCTAATTATAGGCTTTTTATCCTTAATTACCGGGATTATCGGAGGATTTGTTTCAGCGAAATTCTTTCTACTTTTGGGCTCCAATGTCATAAGAATGTATTTAACGTTTTATTTTCCTTGGAAAGCACTGGCTTTCACCGTGGTGGGCTTTATGTTTTTGTTTATATTGATCTCATTTGTGTCTGTTTTCTTCATACGCTATTTTAAATTGCAGCAGCCTTTTAGCAAGGTTTCACAGCTGAAAAAGGATTTAAAAGCTTCATGGAGCCTGTCCTTTCTTGCCATAGTATTAATAGGAGCGGCTGTATATTTGATGAGGATTGATTTTCCACCCTACATTTATCTGGCACCGTATCGTTTGGGGACTCTTTCTTTTTATATATTACACTATTCAGTTGGAGACACATTTAAATATACAATTGTAATGGGAATTATTGGTGTTTACTTATTTTACACTCAATTATGTGTACTATTCATTCAATTGCTTAAAGCTAACAGGAAATGGTCTTGGAGCGGAATACGCTTATTATGGTTATCTGAGATCACATACAAAATTAGGAATAATGCCGGGCTGTTTTCATTAATTACCCTAATTTCTATCATTTCCTGTGTAGGAGCAGCATCAACGTTTGACTCTATGCAGCAGCAAAAAAGATTTCTTAAGGAGCAATCCTATTCATTTGCACTTACTTCTGATGTTGTAAGTTCTATAGAGCTTGAAAAAGGGATTGACCAAAATCTTCATACGGCTGGGGTAGATTATTCGAAAGGTGAAGTATTGATCTTTCCCTTTCATGAACAGCTCGCGCCAGTGATGAAACAATCCAATTATGAGGCTCTTGCTTCCAGGTTTAAGGAGCTAAAACAGGCAGTAGCGCTTCGGGATCATCAAGGCTTTTTCATTTTTGATTCAAACGGGATGTCTTTAGAAGAACAGAAAACCTTTTTTGAAAAAAAGCTAACTTACAATCAAGGAAAATCTCAGATTATGAATATTCAGATTATGGATACTCGGAAGTTGGACCATAACTTAAAGTCTGATGAAAACATCATCTCTGAACTAGGACGGTTACTTGTTGTTCCAGATCGAACTTACGACCATTTAATTGAACAACGGTATTTCAATGATCCATTGGCATACAAATCTGTTTACTACTTTGTGCCAAAATGGAAGAATGGTCAACTTTCTTTAGATACTTCAGAAACTCAACAGGAGATATGGTTGTATTCCGTGTTGGCCCACAAGGTGAATAAAGGGGTGCTTAACTCTAGAGCAGTGGATTATTTGACATCGGAGATGGATCTGAATATTAGCGAATTTATTGGCGGATTTATCGCCATTATTATGTTGGCAAGCACTGTAAGTCTATTGTATTTCAGATTGTATGTAGATCTTCAACGGGATGAGGAAATATACCGAGCTTTATCGAAAATCGGACTAAACTCAAGAGAAATGAGACGAGCTGCATCCAGACAAATTGCTTTCTTATTTCTTCTGCCATTAGTCGTATCATCCATAGGAATAGTGCTTTGTTTAGTTATGTCAGAACCATCTGGAGTATATGTAGTACCCTTTCGCATTACGCTTATTCAGATTATGCTGTGCTTTTGGGCAATCCAATTCTTTTCCTTTCTTATTGTACGGTTCCTGTACCTTCGTCAATTGGATTTGAAGATGTTATAAGGAACGATAAGCTGTGTGTAAAAAAGTTGCAGAAGGGGAGGAGCGGTTCCTCCTTTCTGGAATCTCCACGGATTATAGACGATGCAGCTCTCAATCACGATTTCCTTGATGGGGAGTCATACAAAGAAATTGTAGTGTAGAGGAAGAATTGAAATTCATATAACAACGTATTTATTAGACTTAATAAACTTAGAAAGAGGGGGATATCTATGAAAAAAAGTGTGTTTATTTTATTGTTGTTGGCCTTATCAACCAGTTCTTTTTCAGGGTCCTTTGTTCAAGCAGAGGGGCAGCAATTGGCTTCCAATGCAAGTGTGAAACTAACATTGAGTCAAGCCCAGCAATGGGCACGGTCTAATAGCTTTAGTTTGAAAGAAGCCCAGCAAACGATAGAGCGTAACCGGATTAACCTGAAAAATGCAGGTAAGAATCTGGATTTCATTCCAGCAGGTGCAGGCAACGGTGAAGAGGACGCGGCTAGTAGTTCTGCTTGGAAAGGGTATACCTCATCGACGGTTTCTTATTTGGAATCCAAGAAGCAAATCGAACTTGCTCAAGATCAGACAGACTACACCACAATGAAGGACTATTACGACGTACTTTTGGCTGACAACAAAGTGAAGAGTAGTGAGGATGCACTTTCGCTTGCGTTATTGGAGGAAAAAGCTGCTGAGGCGAAAGCGAACCGTGGAAAAATATCTCCAGGTGAACAAAGCACCATTATTCAGACTCGTTTAGAAGCAGAAAAGAATGTAGAGATTGCAAAATCTGCGCTGCAAAAAGCGTTAGAGGTGCTAAACACCCAAATGGGGCAACCGCAAGGTACGGTATATGAACTGGTTGATCGACCCGCTTACCGGAAAATGGATAACACGAATTTGGATACGCTTGTGACGCGTGCAATCTCGTCGAGTCCTTCGGTATGGAGACAGGAGGAGGCTGTCAAGCTGGCAAAAATGGAAGTTAAATATTACACATGGAACTCGGGAACGGACGATTATGAAATTAAACAGATTGATGTAGACTCGGCGGAAGGTGGACTCAAAAATACCAAGGACCAATTGGCAGAATCACTAAAGAGTATCTACTTTAACTTACAGCAAAATGATGAACAATACGAACAAATGCAAAGTAATTTACAGAACGCTATTAAAGTGTTGGACATATCTCGTAAAAAAAGGGAACGTGGATTTGCCACAGGTGCGGAGGTCGCCACGAATCAGTTAAAAGTGAAGCAAATTGAACGGAATAAGGATGAACTCATTATTCAAATGACAATGCTGCAACATGCTTTAAACAAACCGTGGAGCGTATAGGTTTAGAAAAAATACATTTTAAGGGGATATAACATTGTCGGAAACAGAAAAGAAAGATGCATTGCAAGTGTTAAGAAGGAAAAAAAGATTGAAAGGGATCATAGGTATTCTTGTCTTGATTATTATAGCGGGAATTGGCAGTACTGTTTATATGAATAGAAGTCAGGAAAAGCCCGTGGAGGGTCCTGCGAACCAGATCGTACAGGTACAGAAAACAAACATGACCGAATCGCTTAAAGTAACTGGAACCGTTCAGGCTTCTAAGGAAGTCAATATCAATTTTACAAATGTTGAGGGTGCCAAGCTCATTGCCGTCAATGTTAAAGCAGGAGATAGTGTCAAAGCGGGTCAGGTGTTGGCTCGTTTGGATGATTCGGATTCCAAGTTACAAATTAAAAATGCTGAATCCAATGTAGCGATTGCCCGAGCCAAGGTGGAGGAAGCCAAGCGCGGACCAAAGTCTAGTGATATTGAGCTCCAGAAGGCAAATGTCCTAAAGGCGCAGATGGCGATTAAAACAGCCAAGGATTCCATGGAGCTGGAAGAAGTCGCTGCACAAAAAGTGGCGGCCAAGATGATTTTGGATAAAGCCCAGAAGGATTATGATGACCAGAATTATCTAGTCCAGAATGATGCAGCTGCAGAAAGTGACCTGGCGACGGCCAAGCAAAACCTGGATAAGGCAAAATTGGATATGAATAATGTCGAACTTCAATACAAGAAGGCAAAGAATCGACAAGTTCAGGCGATTGAGGATGCGGAAATGGGCTATAAAACAGCTTTAATACAATTAAAGGCAGCACAGTCCCCGCCTGATGCTTCCAATATTCAATCCGCACAGGCTTCTTTACAACAGGCTGAAACGGAATTGGAACAGAAGAAAAGTGTTCTGAACAAATTACAGGTTACGGCACCGTGGGATGGAATTATTTTGAAGGTTAATGGCGATGTGGGTACCAGTCCTACAGCACCTTTCATTGTTATGAACAACTCCAATACAGGCGTTATGAAGGTTAGTGCCAAGGTTAACGAAAGTGACATTGCTAAAATGAGGACTGGGCTCCAGGCTACGTTACACACGAATTCATTCCCTGACAAAGAATTTAAAGGCGAAGTCCTCTTTGTTTCTCCAGAGCCGGTTACGGATTCCAATGTGACTACATACAAAATTGAATTGTCTTTGGATAGTCAAAAGATAAGACTACAACCAGGGATGAACATGGATGTATCACTCCTCTTGGCTGAACATAAAGATGCGTTGTCTGTTCCATTGTTCGCATTGAGATCCGAAGGTGGAGTGGATGGAGTATATGTAGCGAGGAACCCGGCTAACCCTGCAGATTATGAATTCAGACCAGTGAAGCTGGGGGTCTATACAGCGGATCAGGCCGAAATCAAGTCTGGTGTCAAGGAAGGCGAAACCATTGTTATTCCGCCCCAGGGTGGTAGCGCTAGTCCGAATGGCAGTCAAGAGGGTCAGGACCCTGATGGAGGTCAGGCACAATGAACGAAGTTCGTTTGAATAAAAGCGTTATTGAAATTAAAGAACTTAAAAAAATATATGAGGTGGGCGGTCAGGAGATTCAGGCTCTGCGTGGTGTTGATTTATCTATTAGCGAAGGTGAGTTTGTTGCCATAATGGGCCCCTCTGGTTCGGGTAAGTCCACTATGATGAATGTCATTGGTTGCCTCGATCATCCTGATACGGGGAAGTATTATTTGGATGGGTATTCCATTTTGGATGCTCGTGAGAACGAGCTTTCCGAGATTCGAAATCAGAAACTGGGTTTTGTGTTTCAGAAATTTTATCTACTTCCCCGAACTACAGCATTAGCTAATGTAGAGCTACCTATGATGTATGCAGGTATACCTGCCAAGGAACGCCGGGAACGAGCTGTGGAGGCGCTTCGAAGTGTAGGGCTTGCAGAACGGATGTACAACAAGCCTAATGAGCTATCTGGTGGTCAGCAGCAACGTGTCTCCATTGCGCGTGCGTTGGTGAATAATCCTGTTATTCTGCTGGCGGATGAGCCAACGGGGGCACTAGATACAAAGACGAGTGTCGAGATTATGGAGCTATTTCAAGGTTTGAATGAACAGGGGAAAACCATTGTCTTGGTTACTCATGAGCTGGAAATTGCCGAATATGCCAAGCGCCTGATCAGCTTTCGTGATGGGAATATTGAGCGGGATGAGAGCATTATGAATAGAAGAATTTCATCAAGGATGGCAAGCCTATGAATTTAATGGAAACGATCCGTGTATCAATTAACAGTTTAACAACCAATAAGCTACGCTCCTTTTTAACAATACTCGGTATTATTATCGGCGTGGCAGCGGTTATTGCCATTATGGCGATTGGAAACGGCTCTACAACCCGCATAAAGGCGGAAATTAATAAATTAGGGAATAACGTATTGATGGTTGCGCCAGCTATGACAATGTTCGATGGTGAAATAGATTATGACAACACTCCATCGTTTACTTGGGCTGATGTCGAGGCGTTGGAACAAAAGAATTCCATAGATGCATTGATGCCAAATATAACGAGCAATTCAAAAGCTACGTGGGGGCGATATAACTATAACGCCACTATTGTAGGGACTTCCGCTTCATTCTATAAAGTCAAAAAGTTTTCCTTTGCCGAGGGCAGAACATTTACCAACGATGAGATGGATAAACGCATGAATGTCGCCATTCTTGAAAGTCAGGCGGTTCAACGTCTTTTTGGTGGAGATACCCAAAATGTATTGGGACGAACGTTTCAAATTAAACAGATCCCTTTCAAGGTAATTGGAGTATTAAATACTCAGCCAGTAACGAAATTAAGCTACAGCACTAATGAACAAATTTACATCCCTGCTACAACTATAATGAACCGTCTGGGTGAGAAGAACATTACAGGATTGGACGTATCCGCCAAGTCACCAGCTTTGATGGATCAGGCTCGTTCAGACATATTGGAAAGCTTGCGTTTAACGCACCAGCTAAAACCCTCGGAACCGGATCAATTTCAAATTATGAGTCTGTCAGAAGCAGCAGGTGCTGCTTCAGGTGTAGATAATATCATGACCAGCTTGCTAGGAGGTGTAGCCGCGATATCGCTCGTGGTAGGGGGAATCGGAATTATGAATATTATGATGGTGTCGGTTATAGAGCGTACAAGAGAAATCGGTATTCGAAAAGCTATTGGCGCCAAGCCGAGAGATATTATGATTCAATTCCTATCTGAAGCGGTCATCTTTGGTCTATTAGGAGGTACAATCGGGGTTGTAACAGGCATAGGAGCATCCAAAATACTTGAGGCAACTGCACATATGACCATTGAATTTACGACCTCGCCTATTATATATTCGTTTCTTAGCTCTGCAGGCACAGGCATCCTATTTGGAGTATACCCGGCTTATAAAGCAGCAAGTTTGAAGCCTATAGATGCATTGAGATACGAATAATAAGCAGGGATATGAATTTAAGACAATAAAGTGACTTGCCGATTCCAAACAAAACAGAAGGGACAAGCAATAATATGGATATTAAAGATGTGGAGGATCTATATTTATCTTGCAAATCAGATCTCTTTGGATATCTATTGAGGATATTGCATAACAAACAGGATGCCGAAGATTTGTTGCATGAGTGCTTTATTCGGTTTATAAGAGCTTCACCTGACTTGCCTCAAGATCGTATTCGATTTTATCTTCTGAGAATTGCCAAAAATTTAGCTATAGATTTAATAAGAAAACGAAAAAAGATGGATGAATACAACTTACGTAAGGAGCTGCTCTACTATCACTGGGATACCGTCGATTTTGAAATTCAGGAGGAGGTCAATCGAATTCTTTTGATGGCAAGTAATACCGAGCAAAGGACGGTACTTGAATTGCGTGTAGTCCGAGGATACTCCATAAAAGAAACGGCTAGAATCTTAAACAAGAGTGAAAATTCGGTAAAGTCTTCGCTGCACAGAGCTTCAAAACGCATTAAATTAAGATATATTTCCTGAACTGATTTGGATGAAAAGCGGAGTAGACATAGAGTCTGCTCTTTTTTGCTTGATACAGAGATATAACAATAAGATCGATATTTTCCACCATAATAGATAATAAATATCCCCTTTTTTTGGATTGTTTCTATTTATAATGAAAGCGCACCCATAACAATCAAAGGAGCTGATTTGTTTTGACACGTAACAAACGCTTAAGAAGATTGTCCACCGCCATGTTAACGGTGCCTATGCTCACGATGTTCGCTTCAGGTGCAATGGCAGAGCAGGAATTGAACAGACATAAGCCTCCGGTTTCTACTGGAAGCAGCGTATTTTATGAAATTTATATCAATTCTTTTTATGATTCGAATGGAGACGGACACGGTGATTTGAAAGGAATCACACAAAAACTTGATTACTTAAACGATGGCAAACTCCATTCGGGTAAGGATTTGCAGGTCAGCGGCCTCTGGCTTATGCCCCTAAATCCATCTCCAAGCTACCATAAATATGATGTAACTGATTACTATCAGGTGGACCCGCAGTATGGGAGTCTAAATGATTTCCGCACCTTGATGAAAGAAGCGGACCGAAAGGGCGTCAAGGTGATCATGGACCTTGTTATCAATCATTCGAGCAGCGAGCACCCATGGTTTAAGGAGGCCAGTGCCAACCCACAGAGCAAATACCACAACTATTACGTATGGGCGGATGAGAACACAGATCTGGAAGAAAAGGGATCGTGGGGTCAGCAGGTATGGCATAAGAATCCGAACGGCGAAGGATATTTCTACGGTACATTCTGGTCGGGCATGCCGGATCTGAACTTTGACAATCCCGAAGTCCGCAAAGAAATGATCAAAGTAGGCAAGTATTGGCTGCAGCAGGGTGCAGACGGGTTCCGGCTTGACGCGGCGATGCATATTTTTAGAGGACAGACGAAGGATGGTGCGGATAAGAACATCGCCTGGTGGAATGAATTCCGTTCCGAGATGGAGAAGGTGAATCCAAATGTATATCTGGCAGGAGAGGTATGGGACAAACCGGAGACCATAGCTCCTTATTTCGGACCACTCCACTCCCTATTTAATTTTGACCTGGGTGGAACGATTTTGAACTCCGTGAAAAACGGCCGAGATCAGGGTATCGCGACATTCGCCGAGAAAACGCTGCAACTGTACAAATCGTATAATAAGGCAGCACTCGATGCTCCGTTCTTGAGCAACCATGACCAGACCCGTGTCATGAGCGAACTGGGCGGGGATGTGCGAAAAGCCAAGCTGGCCGCTTCCATTCTTTTGACGCTTCCGGGTCAGCCTTTCCTGTATTACGGGGAAGAAATCGGCATGAAGGGAGAGAAGCCTGATGAGTATCTTCGTGAGCCTATGCGCTGGTACAAGGGAGATGGCCCTGGTCAAACGACGTGGGAGAAACCCAAATACAACACAGGCAAGGTATCGGTGGAAGCGCAGCTGAGGGACGATGATTCCTTACTGGAAAGCTATCGCACACTCATCCGTCTGAGGGAAGAACATGAAGCTTTACGTAGCGACAGTCTGCAACCTATACAAGCAGGTTCTGCCAGCGTGACCGCGTTTAAACGTACTTCAGGCAAAGAAACAATGTATGTATATCATAACCTGTCTGGAGAGTCGGTTACCTTGCAGATAAAAGATTTCGATAAGGGTAAATGGAAAGTGATCTTTTCCACCTCAAAGGATGTAAAGGTGAAGAAAGGAACAGTTACAATTCCGGCTTACAGTTCTCTAATTACCGAAGAAGACAGAAAGAGCTGAATATAGGGCAAAATTACCGTTCAGATGAAGCAGGATATATATCGATGAATCCAATTTGGGGTGTTAACAGCACCCCATTTTTCTATATAAGTTTTGCTGCACACGAATAGAGGATTTAAAACCGTCAGGAGATCAGTTATATGTCAAAAAGACAGTTTTACGACAGTTGTGTGTTGAACCGGGAAATTACTCGTTTCAACTAGACCACTTGGATGCAAAGCACGCCCCTTAGAGTACACACAGGGAAGGATAAATGACATTCTCCCGTGTATATTCCAAGGGGCATTATTTAATACCCTCAATCATAGTAAAGATCGGACGATTCCATATAATTATAAAGGGGGTATACCTTCCGGTACCTTTCAGCTCTTGCTCTTAGCAAGCAACTGCTCATCGAACGGTAGATTCTCTTTGATCGCCCACAGGTCGTCATAGCTGAGAATCCAGCGATCGGCTCTGGACAGATCCTGCCGGCCGGAGCCGGGGTTGTGAAAGCCGATGCAGTACATTCCTGCACTTTTGGCTGCCTGGACCCCGTTCTGTGAATCCTCAATAACGATGCAATGGGCCGGTGCAATGCCTAGCTGCTCGGCGGCATATAAGAAGATGTCCGGTGCAGGCTTACCCTGCAATACCTCTTCACCGGTGATTCGAATGTCGAAGTAACGGCCAAGTCCTGTCTTTTCCATAATGAGATCAATCAGCGCCCGTGGAGAGGAAGAGGCCACCGCGACCGGAATCCCTTTCTCTTTCAGCCAGTCCAGCCACCGCTCCAGTCCGTCAATCGCCACAAGGCCCTCGCGCGCAATCATCGTCTGCATCACATTTTTTCGGTGATAGGACAGGGCCTCTTCCACCGTATTGGTGAGCTGATGCCTGTTCAGCACTTGACGCCACATGGATTCGAGTGTCACTCCGACATAGGTGTGATGCTCTTCTTCCGTCATGGGCGCACCGAAATGGGCAAAGGAGCTGCGTTCGACCTCAAAGTAAATCGGTTCGCTGTCTACTAACACCCCGTCCATGTCGAAAATGACCGCTTTGACCGGAACGGACGCTGATAGGTCTCCTGTGCATTCATTATTGGTCGGTGTAACATGATGGATGCTCGTCATGTCCATTCTCTCCCTTGTTAGTAGCTAAATTTAGTTGCCGGAGCCATTAGATTGCAGTACAATCTTGATCGCCTGAGACGAAGGCTGAAGTGTCCGCTCGCTGATATTGCATCCAAGCGTCTTAAAGGCTTCATGGTAGTCATCAAGCGGATACGAGTGGGTTATGATTTTTTTGGCGGGAATGATTTGTTGCTCAATCAGGTAATGCGCCGTGGAGAACGTGCCCAGAGAATCAATCGAGCCGATGATTTTAAGGCTACGGTCAACTACCTCTTTCGGATTAAACGAACTTACCCCATCTCTCAGCCCCACCAGCATCAAATACCCGCCGCTCGCAAGCTGGCTTAGTACCTCAGTGCCGACCACTCCTGTGGTATCCACAATCATGTCCACCTGATTTTTTAACGGAGCCAGCTCATGAATGGCCGACTCCAGTGTGGCGTGCGCGGACCACCGTTCGGGAGCAATAGAATCCGCTATAGCGAGCCGTTCCTCCGAGATGTCAACAAGGCAACCAGTTATGCCTTTCGAAGCAAGAGCATAACTGTACAGAATCCCGATCGGACCTGCGCCTAAAATAACGGTTGTGAAGTTCGGCAGCAGGTGAATCTGGTTGATTCCGGTCAGCATACAGCTCAGCGGTTCGGTCAGCGTCGCTTCTTCGTAGCTGATATGGTCCTTCAGCTTGTACAAAAAACGGTCCTCAGTCACATAATAATCGGTGAACGTACCGTCGGCGCTAACTCCGGTCTCGGTTACGGATTTGTGTGTGCAATGATTCTGTCTTCCTGTCCGGCACATTTCGCATTGGCCGCAGTAGTATGTTGGATCAATCACCACCCGGTCCCCAGGCTGCAGTGAACTGACGGCTGATCCTACAGCGATCACATCCCCCGCTGATTCGTGGCCCAAGATAGTGGACGGAACGGCATGATATTTGCCACTAATGATACCTAGGTCCGTACCGCATACGCCTGTCGCCCGAATTCGGACGAGTACATCGTTATCTTTTTTTATCTCCGGGATAGGTCTTTCCTCAAGTGCGACATCCCAAGCCGATTTGTATACCAGTGCAAGCATAAATAATTCCTCCTTTTGCCTGTTAGGCAGATCGTTAGTGAAGGGTGGTCAGAACAGTGTCAAGCCGCTTGGCAATTTCGACAATCTCATCTTCCGTAGCCGTGAGGGAAGGTCTCACTTTGACCACATTGCCGTAACCGTAACGGGAGCCTCTGAGAATCAGCTGCTGTTCGGCAAAAGCGCGGTCGATAATCGCATTGCTCTTAACTGCGTCTGGGGCATTATCCTCGTCGACAATTTCCAGTCCCCACATCAAGCCGACGCCGCGAGCCTCACCAATGATACAATCGTGCTTGTTGGCCATCTCCGTCAGCAGGGTTTCGAGCAGGCTTCCTTTGGACCGAACGGCTTCCAGAAAACCGGGTTCAGATACAACCTCTAGCGTGGCTTTAGCTGCCGTAACCGAGATTAGATTACTACCTGAGGTGAAGGAGTGCTCGTGCTTCTCGAGGACATTAAGACGAGACTGCATCAATACTGCTGCTACCGGTACACCAATGCCGCCGAGACCCTTGGCGAGAGTAATGATATCTGGCTGGATATCAAACAGTTCACTTGCAAACATATAGCCTGTCCGCCCAATCCCGGTTTGCACCTCATCAGCGATTAGGATCAGCCCGTACTCGTTGCACAGCTGACGGAGACGCTTAAAATATCCTGCAGGTGGGATGATATTGCCTCCGTTGCCCAGGATGGGTTCAATAATCATACAGGCCACAGAACCTGAGCTTGCATACTCAATAGCATCCGATATGGCTTCGACGCATTGATAGCCACACTTGTCAGGCGAAGAATTAAACGGGCAGCGATAGCAGTAGGGAGCAGGTACATGAAGGGAATTTGCTGCAGCCGAGTTGGGAAACTTCCTCCGCCGGAAGGCGTTGCCGGATATGCCTGTTGCGAATTGGGTCTGCCCATGATGGGATAGATACAGGCTGATTATATCGAGCGCTCCCGTATATTTCTGGGCTAGCTTCACAGCGCATTCGTTCGCTGTAGAGCCGGTAATATCTCTCATCCATCCCGCGTCAATGCCGTTCGGCGTATACTGGATCAAATGATCCAGGACTTCCTCGACATAGGGCTCGGTAAAGGATGAGGACATGTGGGCAAGATTGGCGACTTGTTCCTGTACTTTGGTGACGACATGAGGGTGATTGTAACCGAGTGAGAGATTGAAGGTGCCAGATACGCCATCTAAATATTCCTTACCTGAATCGTCAATCAGAGTAATGCCTTTTCCGTATCTGAAGCGTTCTTTGGTTAAGGTATGCACGATGTTCCCCTCCATATCAGAATATACATTCTCATTAAGTACATCCTTAAAAAATGTACTGCCCTGCTACTACATAAAGCGGTGGGCCTCACCTCCCCCAAGAATAAAGAATCTCATCCTTCCTTGCCCTGATGGACAAGGGAGTCAACTACCCGTCTGCTCCTGCTATTCCACAGATACGAGAAAATGACTGCCAGCAGCAAAATTAGGCTGAAAGCCGCCAAAATCCAAAGGGTAGCCGTCACCGACCATTCGCTCATGCTCCAGCCTGTTACATATTGAAGCACTGCTCCGCCAATTCCGCCTGACGCAATTAGAATGCTGGTCGTTCTCTCGGTCATTCCCGGAATCAGCACGTTCGCATAGACGAGGGCAATACAGAAGAGACCGGACATGAATAACCCTGCACCAAAAATCAGAAGGTATGTAGCCCACTGACTGGAGACAAACGCCATTGCGACCAGAAAGCAGAAAGTTCCGATTCCGCTCCACAGCAGGAAAGGAATATATCCTGTGGACTCTGCAATTTTCCCTGAGAACATGCGGCCGATGATCATCGCAATCCATAGTATACTAACACCCAACGAAGCTACGGATTCCCGAATCTGCAGGGTCTCGATCAGAATAGAGGGCAGGAAGTTCATGAGCCCCAGTTCAAGCCCCATGTAAACAAAGAAGAATACAATGAATATTCCCAGTAACACACGGTGCTGTACAGAGTACCGGGCTTGTTCGACCGATCGCTCAGAGGTTTGGAGATCTGCTTGGATAAGGTGGGAAGAGGAGGAAGTAGGCATGGTAATCCAGAACAGCCCCAGAATAAACGTCAGAAGGGAGATGGTGTAGAAGGTCAAATACCACACTCCAAGCCAGATATACAGGCTTACCACTGCGGGAATGAGCAGTGCGCCAAGTGCAAAATAGACATCCAGCTTGGACATGGCTACGGCTTTCTGCTCTTCGGTGAACTCAATCGTGAACGCTCCGATGGACGACTCAATGATGCCTGAGCCGAAGCCAACCCATATGGTCATCACGATAACCCAGGTCCATGAGGGAAGTACCCCCAAGATGGCATATCCTGCTACGATACTAACCAGGGCAATGGACAGCATAGACTTGCGACCGATGTGTAGAGCCATGAAGGGGGAGAACAGAACACCGACAAGAAATCCGAAAAACTGAAGGAACAACAATAATCCGCCATCGCTGTACCCCAGTCCATAGTAAGGCAGTAGGACCGGCAGTAATGCTCCAAGCACCACACTAGTAATGCCGATTAACAGATAGAAAGCACAACTTAAAGCGAATAGTCTCTTCAAGGTCCGTCCCTCCATAAGTCTATATTTTTTATATGGATTCTGTTGCTTTACTAGATTATACCTTTTTCTTGGAAATGTACACATGTATTTATATAAAAAATGTAAAAATGATCGCTCGACAATTTTACACGTATTTACTTAATCCAGTTAAGGTGAAACCTGTTTATCCGGAGAAACCGCATGGGGAAGGGAGAAATAAGATCAGCCCAAATTGTTTTCGGGCGCCAAACCGCTCATAATTAAGGCATAACTTTGTGTTTGCAAAATTAGGTTAGTAAGGATACCTAACAGTTGTTTTACTTAATACAACTATGATTGATAGGGTAGGAAAAAGAATGTTAACCGCTTACAATTTAAAAGGGAGAGGGAATTTATTCGAAAGTCGAGAAGGAGAAAAATGAAGAAGAGAAGAAGGAATGCAGTGCAGCATAATTATCAATAGTCATGTGTACGGCTTTTTTGAACTTTACAACAAAAGGAGTCTACCAAAATGAATTTTTATTTAGAAATCCCGGAGCTTGACCGACATTTTCCTTTCCGGAGTTTTATTAATAAAGGCGACGTGCTTTGCTATCCTCATTGGCATAAAGAAATTGAAATTATTTATGTGACCCAGGGAACCTTGGATCTGGGAATTAACGATATTTCGATACGCATGAAACAAGGTGAAGTTCAGTTTATAAATGGGGGTGATGTTCATTATTTCTTGGCTTCTCCCGACAGCGAACGGGTGGTTATTCAATTTGATCTGAGCTTTTTTCAAGAGGTTTCCACATTAAGTGATCAGAAACGCCCTCTTAGATATATATTTACGGAGATGGAGCAATCAAGCTGGAACTGGCCAGAAGAAACAGCAGCTAAAATGCTTCCTCTGATTCAAAGCATTTATGATGAGAACGTCAACCACCACGAAGGTCATGCCTATATGATCAAAGCGAAGTTATTTGAGATGTTGACTCTTATTATGCGTGAAGTGCCGAGAAGCATGACGCCAAGGCTTCCTGACATCTCTGAAAGACCCTTAACACAATCAAAGGACACCCTTTATAAACTGGAACGTATTTTTGAATATGTGGAATGCCATTATCATGAAACCATTTCGCTGAAGAATGTCGCTGATTATATGGGGTTCAGTCCCTATTATTTCGCCAGGCTATTTAAGAAGAATACGGGGATGACCTTTGTAGCATTTTTGAATGATTACAGACTGAATAAGGCAAAATGGATTTTGTTGAATGAAAACAATCCGATCACTGAGGTCGCAGAGGCAGCAGGGTTCAGTAGTGTAAAGACGTTTCATCATCTCTTTAAAGAAGCAACAGGAACATCACCATTGAAATACCGCAGGACAATATTCGGGAATAAAACAGCAAGAAATGAGGAGGAAAGCTTTTCATGAGATTTGTATGATAGAGCTATCCGATGAAGTGAAGGGAGAGTTACGAGGACATTAAAATTTATTGATCTATGAGCAACCACTTGATATGCGGTGGGCTTAAATCAGGAGTGGAGGAAGATGAAAATGGGCAATCGTATATACAATGTAGTCATTATCGGTTATGGAGGCATGGGAAGCTACCATGTTCAATTGATCGAATCTAATCAGCAACTTGCCGTTGGCGGTGTATATGATATTGTCGATTACCGAATGGAACTGGCTGCGGCTGCCGGCTATAAAACCTATGCCAGCCTGGATGCCGTCCTTGCCGATCAGGCAGTGGATATTGTTTTGATAGCAACACCTAATGATGTTCATAAGGAAATCGCGATCCAGGCACTGCAAGCCGGAAAACATGTCATTTGTGAAAAGCCGGTTACGATAACGAGCGCGGATTTATTGGACATTGTTGAGGTGGCGAAGAAAGAAAATCGTGTGTTTACAGTACATCAGAACCGTAGATGGGATGAAGACTTCCGAATTATCAAAGATATAATTGGCAATAAGACCGTGGGTGATCTTTTCCACTTGGAATCGCGAGTTCAGGGGGCTAATGGCATCCCAGGTGACTGGCGGCAACTAAAGGCGTATGGAGGAGGAATGCTACTGGATTGGGGAGTACATCTGTTGGACCAGCTGCTTCAGATTACGGACAGCAAAATAGAAAGCGTAGCTGCTACCCTTAGCTATATTTTGGGGACTGAAGTGGATGACGGCTTTACCAGCTTTATTGAGTTCAAGGACGGTCTGACCGCAGTCATTGAAGTGGGTACAACCAATTACGTAAAGCTGCCGCGCTGGTATATTAAAGGAACTGAAGGAACTTCAATGATTAGAGATTGGGATTTGAGTGGAGAGATCGTCACCCGAAATCCAGATGTCGCTCACGTGGAACCCAAGCCGATTCAAGCAGGTCAAGGATTGACGAAAACGATGGCGCCGCCGTCTGAGGAATCCACCCTTAGGTTCCCGATTGAGAAAATGCCTGCTGCTGCAGAAAGCTTTTATGAGAATTTTGTCTCTACCATCGAAGGAAAAGCGGAGATTGCGATCAAAAATGAAGAAGTACACCGTGTATTGGTGCTGATTGAGACGATTTTTGAGGCGGCAGCAACCAAAAGCGTGATTCGAAGAACTATTTAAATCCGCTCTATTTTTCGATCTATCATAAGAGAGAGATATAGGATCCTGGAGAGAACCAAACAGTATTGATCTAATGAAATTTTGGGATGCATTTGAGTAATCAGTAAACCTTTGAAATGGTGAGCAAAATAATTTTGCCCACCATAAAACCAAGCGGGTATCGCTCCACAACCGAATTCTATTGCTTGATCATTTTTAAGTTGCTGAGATTTCGAATAGGTTTAATTTACACGTAAAGAGAAAAGAAGTTTTTACATAAAATCCGCTATTTCCTCTTATAAATCAACATATTCCACTCTGAATTCTTCCATAAAAACATAAAATAATCCATGAGAGTGATAGAATAATCATTTGTACGAGAAAAGAGGAAGGGAGAGATCATTTAATGTAGTGTGCGACCAGAAGAATATAGATGAAGGGACTAGAGAATGAGGAGTTATAAACGAAGGTCCTGGAAACGCTAATTTTTACTCATGATCACGGGGATACTTGTATTAACATCTGTAATGTTGTAACGCCGATCAATGCTGATCAATGCAAAAAACGTTGATGCGGCCCCTTCGAACAACCGAGGTGGTGCGAATCATGTTTCAAGCGGCAATGCATCCCACAGTGATCCAATGAGAGTCGCCAGGTGCAACCTACCAGGATTTGATTAATGCTGCACACGACAAAGATATTAAAATCATACAGGATGTTGTGTATAACTACTCTAGCTGCTGGGGTGCAAAAGGTATATTGTACTTGATCTCTCGGATAATCCTGCCCCCGGTAAGATCGGTGAAAACGGGCCTTTCTTGAAGCCTTAATTTTTAAATATAAGAAGCCTGAAGGAATGACATTCCTAGGAGTGTCGTGATTTGAGGTTTTAAAAACACACTCATAAACATATGGGTGTGTTTTTTTGATGTTGAGGATGAGTCGTTCATGCCATTAACAGAATTTTATTATGATTAAGTAATTCGCCATATTCCTCTTCATTGATTGAAAGTATCACAGATAACAAGAAGATGTAACATTTTTCGCAGCTTATTACGTTAATGTAGACACCTTAACATACTTAAGAGTATTCTTATGTGTACTTAAGAGGGACCCCATCGCAACCAAAACTAATGAATATGAAGTATATAAAGGAGGCCCATATATATGAAGTCTCATACCTCTGACCGTATTAAAATCCCGCTAGGATTGTGGGCAGGATTATGTCAGTTAGGGTTTGGCGCCCACGACGTAGCTCGCAAAGCACGATTGCCGATCACCATTAGTACTGAAACAGTAGTCACTACCGCTCAATATTTCGCGATCTGGCAGGCATATTCTGATCTCATTGGTGACACTGCACAAGGAATCATCAAGCTTGCGACCGTCTTTGATACAGCGAAGTACCCACCGACTGTCTTAGCGACTTACCACGCTCGGGACTACCGCGACGCTCTAAACCGAATGGCTCGGTACAAACAACTGTGTCCCCCGGAAAACCTACACATCACTGAGAAGGGCGAGCACTGTACAATTGATCTGGAATGGCTGTCTCCCGAGCAATCTGGTCCGTCGATGCTGGTGGGTATTACGCTGGCTTGTCTTCTGGAGATTGGACGCCGGGGGACAGGTCAACCTTTGACAGCGCAGCTTGTTGAATTTTCGCACTCCATGGGCGATGTACAAGCCCTTGAAGCATACTTCGGCTGTCGCATCCGAATTGGTGCAAAATGTAACCGATTGACGCTACATCGAAGAGATCTGGACCGTCCCTTTGTCTCGTACAACAAAGAGTTGCTGGAAATCCTGACTCCTGCTCTGGACCGATCGTTGGATGAGCAGCAGCGCAGCCGCTCAATTACTGAAATGGTCAAATGGATCATGAAACGTAGCCTTACAGGAGGGCGTCCTGACATTCAGGCTGTGGCGAAGGAGCTCAGTATGAGCGATCGTACCTTGCAGCGCCGGCTTACTGACGAAAACACGAGCTTCAAGCTTCTATTGGCACAAGCTAGACATGAGCAGGCACGAGAGTACTTGGCAGACCCCTCGCTCGATATTAAAGAGGTGGCATTTTTGATTGGATATGAAGACCAGAACTCGTTTTACCGTGCCTTCCGCCTATGGGAGGGTGATACACCTTCAAATTGGCGGACTGAGCATTTAGGTACAAACTCGATATCAGGAGCACGTTAGGACTGCCTAATGAGTTTTATCATTTGGCGTGTTAAACAAGAACTTTGGCGCAATATGCTAGTTACTGGACAATCCAGACAAGTTAATATAATCACTATCCAGAGCTCAAGACTGTTTTAAAAAAGGAGAAGTGTATTATGGATATGGGATTAAAATATAAAACAGCTTTAGTTACAGGATCAACGAAAGGCATAGGTAAAGCAACTGCCATTGAACTAGCCAAAGAAGGTGTTAATGTACTAATTAATGGACGAAATTATGAAGAGGTAGAACGAACTATAAATGAAATTAAGTCAAATTTCCCAGCTACCTCCCCTCAAAATGCGACAGCCGATATTGTGGATATTGGACAAAGAGAAGCTTTATTTGAAAAATACCCTAGTATTGATATTTTGGTTAACAATACGGGCATTTATGAAATTATGCAATATGAGGACGTAGACGATGAAGTATGGGAAAAATACTTCCGTACTAACGTTCTTGCTGCAAATGGATTATCAAAATTTTATTTACCTAAAATGTTGAAAAATGATTATGGCCGCATTATTTTTATTGCGAGTGAAGAAGCAATTATGCCTTCAGGACAAATGCCGCAGTATTGTATGACAAAATCTATGTTGTTATCATTGTCAAAAAGCTTATCTAAATTAACAATAGGGACAGAAGTTACAGTCAATACGATCATGCCAGGACCAACACTCTCTGAGAATGTGCACCAAATCATTGAGAGTATGTATCCTCATGAAGATATGACTTTTTCAGAAAAAGAGAAAGATTTTATGGTTACAAACCTGCCTCAATCTGAAATACAGCGATTTATCAAGCCTATTGAAATAGGTAGACTAGCTACATTTGTATGTAGTCCTTATGCATCTGCATTTAAAGGTTCGCCAATCCGTATGGATGGAGGAATGGTACCGACTATTTATTAACGCTTGTGGAGAAGCTTGCTGAAATTAGCGCTGACATTGTGGAACATTATAATAAGATGAAGTCAAATATTATTCGAGGGTAGGATGAGGATCATGAACCATTTTGCTATGTATGGAAAGTTGACGGCACGTCCAGGGCAAAGGGACGCTCTTGCAGACATCTTGCTAGAAGCGGCCGATCTGTTGAAGTCGAATAATGACTGCTATTTGTATATAGTCAATGTGTCAGACGACGACCCGAATGCGGTGTATGTAACCGAACTGTGGAAAGATGCAGATGCCCATGCAGCCAGCCTTAAGAACGAAGAGGTACTGGCGTCGATACAACGCGGCCGACCGTTGATTATTGGAGCGGAGCCCATTAAACTACGTGCTCTAGGGGGAAAAGGCCTGTAGGGCCATGATGCAAGTGCTGCTACCACTGCAGCCGATCACTCGGTTGTTTTTAAGCTAACCAGCAGGATAGTCCTAATGAAACGCTTTTGTAATATATGAAAGGTTGGCAGATAAAATTGGCCCTGGTATAATAAGGGTAATTCACTAAGGAGAGATTTTTTTGTCTGGAGCTGTTCTTTACTAATCCAATTCCATAAAAAGAGGTTTTCATGCACCTACTATTCGTCTGCCCAATTTTTGTATTACGGGTGGGGATTTGAAAGCTTCGGAATTAGTTAAGAACAACGGATACTATCAGATCCTTAGGGATACCTGTTATAATGAGTCCAATCCGTGCTGGTTCAGCGCGGATTTTTTTGTGGCTAAATAGCAGGTGATATGAGGGTAGGAATGACGTATGTTCATTCCTGCCCTTTTCTAATTTTAGCAAAGGGGGATAGAAGGGAATTACTCCAATTTGGTCAAATACAACCAGACTTCTTGAATGAAAGATTCAATCTAAGTAAGTAGAAAGGTGGACAATACATGAAACTTCAAACGAATCGGCTCCTATTAAAAACACTTGATCTTAATTTAATTGAAGCAGCAGCCCGACGTGATATAGGTGCTATTGAAGCTTTGGGTTATAAAACCAGTGATGAATGGCCGGGTCCTGATTTCTTTGAAGCTTTACCTTATTTTCGAGAACTTTTGAAAAAGAATAATGGCACTAGAGGTTTTGATTCTTGGATCATTGTGGAGAAGGATACCCAAGAAATTGTTGGAGGGATTGGTTTTTTAGGAGATCCTGATCAGAACGGTATGATTGAGATCGGTTTTGCAACGAATGAAAGTCATCGCCGCAAAGGCTATTGCTATGAAGCCGCTCAAAAATTAATAGAGTGGTCCTTAAATCATGAAGAAGTCCAAATCGTAATGGCAAGATGCGTACCTGACAATAACAGCTCTAAGAATTTGTTATTGAAGTTAGGATTTCAAATTGATCACAAAGATGAAGAATTGCTTTCTTGGAAATATCAAATGAAGAAAGTAGGAGGGGGTCAGCAGAAATGATCCGGCGAGATCTAGATGACGTAGATTTCATAAAATTTAATGGGGCCTAGTTCGATTACATGCTCAAGGAGCTATCGAAAAATTTGACTTTGCAGAAAGGAATGCGAGTGTTGGATTTGGGTTGTGGGACCGGACTTACTTCTATCTATCTGGCGCAAAAGTTTGACATAACCGTATTTGCTGTCGATTTATGGATTAGTGCAACTGAAAACTATAGAAGATTCAGAGAGTTTGGTTTGGAAAGCCAAATTATCCCCATCCATGCAGATGCCTGCCACTTGCCTTTTGCAGAGCAATACTTCGATGCAGTCATAAGCGTAGATATGTATCAATATTTTGGAGCGAAGAGCTCCCCAGTCCTATGGGGTGTAATTCGCTAAACTAACTAAAAATGATAGTTCAACGCTACCAAAAACAGCCGAGCACTCGGCTGTTTTTTAACTAACGGGCAGATTACACTAATGCAGATTCCTCATCGCATGAAGCGGTTAATCGATGCTAGGGTCGAACGTACAGGCTTAGGTCAAAAGAGTAAAAAGCGAGAACGGCCCATGAAGGCCTCCACAAGTTTTCTCAATTCCCGACGGGTCTACCCGAATACGGAGAGGCTTTAGAACTTGTATCCATAACATTTTTTAAACACAGATTGTCGATATTTAAAAATACTGTTTAACAGTGCTTTTTTCTCTCTAATATCATCATTTTCTTTTGAAATGCCGATATAAAATTGAGTCTAGAGAACTATTTTATACATAAATTTTACCTAAAGGAAGTGGAAAGAGATGTTTAAAAAGAAATGGCTTATCACCCCGTTGGTTGCGACGACACTGTTTTTCGGTCAATCTGCATTCGCGGCAAACACGTTTCCTGATGTGGAAGGAACAAAATATGAATGGGCTGCCGAATCGATTCGTTCCATGGTCGACAAGGGCGTTGTCAAGGGCTATGCAGATGGGACCTTCAAGCCAAGCAAAACCATAACGAAAGCGGAATTTGTACATATGTTTCACAAGCTTTTTCCAGAAATCAATCATTCTTCCGGCGAACCTTCCGACTTTGTGGATGCGCGTAAACACTGGGCGAATAAAGATTTTGCAGCAATATTCAACGGGGACTACGTCTGGCCGTATGCTGAAAGTGTTGGCGGGAAATATCCAAACTATCAATTCTATGTCAAACCTGACAAACCATTGACCCGCTGGGATGTGATGATGATCGCCTCTCTTCGGACAGATTATACCAATCAGACGCTTCATCCTGAGATTGAGGAAGTGATTTCCGCAGCTGCGCAGTACAAGGATATGAAAGTTCGTCAGGCCAATTACAATGACAATTTCTCGGCCTACTATCCGGTGCTGTACATCGACAAGACTGGAGAAGAGTACAACTATGATGGAGATTCCCAGGATCAAAAGGCAGAAGCATTCTACACCCTAACCAAGATGGGAGTCCTTACTGCTAATGAAGGATACCTTCACCCAAAAGCGCTAGTCACACGGGCTGAAGCTGTTACCATTTTACAGCGTTTGTACGAAGCTACAACGAAGTCAGTGGAGGATCGACACTAACCGCTTGCGTATTGTAGCCATCAAGGAGACTGTCTACATAAGGAGATAAACCGCTTTGGAGATTTCTACTTATTTAGTTACGTATCTATGACGACGCCTAACCGTCGATTACTGTCGAATGAAACAATGTATAAAAGTCGCCAAATTGGCGGCTTTTTTGTTTTAACGATAGATGCCAGTCAATAGTTTAGAATATGAAATTTTCATGTAAATTCATTAAAAAGCTGAAAACAATTCCTTTTTTTAAGCAAAAGAGGGTATTGTTTTTGTTTATAAAATATATGTATTATATATCACTGTACTTTAATTCAATTTAATGTTTATAATAAATTAATAGCCTTAATCTATGTTTTACTACACTCATCTATGATGCTGAAGTTTCTAAGTATCAAGCCTGAACTTCCAGCACTCTCCATTTTTTTTACACTTCCAAGTCTACTTACACACTTTTTATTTCTAACTACATCATGAAACTCAAAAACGATTTACTTTAACATGTCGATTACTGTTTGTTTGTGGCAAGACATTTTGTTGTTTTTGCTGTATCTATTTTAAATACATAGGAATGTGAACATCTGGATCCCATAAAACATTTGTTTTACCGCTTTTTTTATGGTGAGGAAAGGGGTTGGACATGAACCGCATGACTTTGCTTTTTTCGGGACAAGGGTCTCAATATGTCGGGATGGGAGCGACATGGCATGATGGTTTTTCAGAGGCAGGTCACATTTTTGAAGAGGCTGCTGATATTTTGGGGTATGATTTGAAAACTTTATGTATGGAAGGACCCATCTCTCAATTATCAAGAACATCCTACACCCAGCCGGCACTTCTCACGATCAGTGTCATCGCATTCAGACGTTACATGCACGATGTTGGGATTATTCCTGAATTTTCGGCAGGACATAGTTTGGGTGAGTACTCTGCATTGGTAAGCAGCGGAGTCTTGTCGTTTGGCGATGCTTTGCGGGTGGTGCAAGAACGAGGACGCTTTATGGAAGAAGCCTCAGAGGCCGGAGTGGGTTGCATGGTTGCTGTTCGTGGGGCTGATTTAAATCTGCTAGAAGAGCTGTGCGATCATTATGCCGTAACCAGTCAGCCTATTACCATCGCATGTTATAACTCTTCCTATCAATACGTCGTTTCTGGTCATCATGCCTCTGTTGCTGCCGTGGCGGGACAATTAGAGCAACGCGGGTTCCAAATTACCCGTTTGCAGGTAAGCGGCCCTTTTCACAGCCCGCTTATGCAGCATGCTGCTGACCGATTAGCATTGGAACTGCAAAAATATACGTTTCATGAACCACTGTGGCCTGTCATTTCTAATGTTACAGCACTACCATATACGGATGCCAACAGCATTCGTCAAGGTTTGCATTTGCAAATGATCCGTCCAGTGCGGTGGATACAAACGATGCAGTATATGGAGAAACATGGGGTGAAGCAGGGGATTGAATTAGGACCGCGAACGGTGCTGAAAAACTTGGCAAAGGAAACAAACATCGCTTTTGAGGTGCTTTCCTTGGACAGAGACTTGGATCGGATTGAACTGGAACGTCGTTTTTCGATCCGTGATTGGTTGGTCAAACCGCTGGCGGTGGTGGTGTCTACACCCAATGCCAATTGGAATGAGGATGAGTATCATAAGGGGGTTATTTTACCTATTCGCAGGTTGGAAGAGTTACTCAAAAGCATAGAATCGGGCAACTCTTCTTCTGCTTATGAACTAAGACGCGAAGCGCTGGAGTGTATTCGCCTGATATTGCAAACCAAACAAGTATCTGCAGGAGAGCAGGAGGAAGTTTTAGACCTTTTGAGGAGGGATCAGGATGGAACAGTTTCAAACTTTAATTGAAATCATTCAGGACCGAGCCAGTAGAGCTGAAAATGGGATTATTTTCATTTCGGGTGATACACAGGAGGAGTATGTAAGCTACAGTCAACTTCTGGAGCAAGCACTGCAGGTGCTTCATCAATTGCAGGAAAAAGGAGTACAGCCTGGTAATAAGCTAATTATGCAAATTGAAGACAATCATACCTTTGTGAATGTGTTTTGGGGCTGTCTGCTCGGAGGAATCGTCCCCGTACCTGTAAGTATCGGGAATAATGATGAACATAAAATGAAGCTGTTTAAAATCTGGAGTACCCTTACTTGCCCTTACATGATTGCGGATCATAAAGTACTAGAGCAGCTAGAAAAGTATTCTCACCAGCATGAGATGCTGGATTTCTTTGATTCTGTAAAAAAAGCGACCTTTTCTAGTCATGATTTTGATTATTCCGATCAGAACAAAGGGACCATACATGAATCCAGACCGGAGGATTTGGCGTTTATTCAATTTTCCTCTGGTTCAACAGGTGATCCTAAGGGAGTCATGCTGACGCATGAGAATCTCGTATACAATATTCGGGATATCGCCAGTCAAACGGGAATGACTTCAAGTGATGCGTATCTAGGCTGGATGCCACTCACACATGATTTGGGGTTGATCGCTTTTCATTTAACTTGTGTCATCGCCCATGCCAAGCAACTCATTATGCCAACAGCTCTTTTTATAAGACGTCCTTCATTATGGCTAAAAAAGGTGTCGGAGCATAAGGTGACTCAAATCTGTTCTCCTAACTTCGGCTATAAATTTTTCCTTGATCAATATAAATCCAAAACAGCGGATAACTGGGATTTGTCAAGTGTTCGTATGATTTTAAATGGGGCTGAGCCCATATCGGTGGAGCTTTGCCATGTATTTATGGAAGCCATGAGTGTACATGGATTAAATAAAAATATCATGTATCCTGTATACGGCTTGGCAGAGGCCAGCGTAGGTGTCTCCACTCCACCTTTGGATAAAGATAATTTTGTTACCATTCATTTAAATCGGCAGCAGCTGCATGTAGGTGAACCTATAGAAGAAGTAGATTCATCCGATAAGCGTTGTCTTACGTTTGCGGATTTGGGCTACCCCATGGCCAGCACCTCCGTTCGTATTTGTGATGAGCAAAATCAGGTGCTAAAGGACAATGTAATCGGATACACCCAAATTCGCGGCAAAAATGTGACTGCCGGGTACTATAACAATCCTGAGGCTACCGCAAAGGTCAAGACAAAGGATGACTGGCTCATTACCGGAGATTTGGGTTTTATGAGAAACGGACGACTGGTGATTACAGGCAGAGCCAAGGACATTATTTTCGTGAACGGTCAGAACATTTATCCGCATGATATCGAAAGGATTGCAGAGGAACTGGACGGGGTGGATCTGGGGAAAGTAGCTGTCTGCGGTGTACATGATGAACAAACTCGGCAGGATCGTATTGTTGTTTTTGTGATGCACACGAAAAAAATAGAGTTATTTTTGCCACTAGTCCAAAGGCTGAAAAGCCATTTGAATTATCGGGGAGGATGGCATATTCAAGATGTAGTTCCAATCCGCCGTATTCCCAAAACTACTAGTGGAAAGGTTCAGCGCTACAAGCTAGCTCAGAGCTACGAGCAGGGAGAATTTGATGCAGTATTGGCATCCCTGGCGGAGGCCACTCAAATTACACAGGTAGCGAACCATGCCCCTATTCATCAAGGTGAGATCGAGCAAAAACTGATTGGGATTTGCCAAGCTATTTTAAATGTACAGTCAATTGGAACGGAAGACAGCTACTTTGATATCGGCGTAACTTCCTTACAACTCGTTCAGATCGCGGACCAATTAGAGGAACAACTCGGGATTCATATTGAGGTAACGGACTTCTTCTCTTACCCGACTATCGCCAAGCTAGCTGGATATATATCCAGTCAGGATTTAGGTCATAAGGTGATTACAGCACCGCAACCAGAATCCAAAGAGGAGGTAGAGGACCTGGATATTGCTATCATTGGCATGTCCGGCAAGTTTCCTCATGCGGATACACTGGAGCAGTTTTGGGCGAATGTAGCTTCCGGTACAGACCATATCAGTCCATATAGCGACGAAAGAAAAAAGGATGCCGAAGCTTTTATTTCCCGTCTGAATATGGAAGGGAGAAACATGCAAATCGCCGAAGGTGGCTATCTGGATGAAGTGGACAAATTTGACTACACCTTCTTCAAGCTAACTCCACGGGAAGCTTCTCTGATGGACCCGAATCAACGTTTATTTCTGCAAACTGCTTGGAGCACGATTGAGGATGCAGGCTATGGAGGAAAACAGCTGTCGGGGAAAAAGGTAGGAGTGTATGTTGGATTCTCCAAAACCAGCTTTGAATATGAACGATTGTTGTCCGAAGTGGAGCCAGGGGCGATTCCAAACTTTGGCATAGGCAATCTTCCGTCCGTTATCTCCAGTCGGATTGCGTATTTGCTTGATTTAAAAGGCCCGGCACTGACCATTGATACGGCATGCTCCTCGTCACTCGTGGCGGTACATTTGGCGTGTAAGTCGATTTTGAATGGAGACTGCGAGATGGCTTTGGCCGGTGGAGTGAAGACCATTTTGCTGCCGTTGAAAGCTGGCATTGGCATGGAATCCTCCGATGACCGGGCACGAGCATTCGACGATCAGTCGGACGGCACAGGCTGGGGAGAAGGCGTTGGAGCCGTTCTCTTAAAGCCGCTTCGTCAAGCGGAAAAAGACGGAGATCACATTCTGGGTGTGATTAAAGGAAGCGCGATTAATCAGGACGGCAGTACGATTGGAATTTCCGCGCCCAATGCGCTGGCTCAATCAGAAGTCATTTCGCAGGCGTGGCGTGATGCACGGATTGATCCCGAGACAGTGAGTTATATTGAAGCTCACGGTACCGGCACCAAGCTAGGCGATCCCGTTGAGATTAAGGGCATTACCCAGGCATTCCGCAAATTTACACAGCGCAAGCAGTTTGTGGCGATAAGCACAGTCAAAACGAATATTGGGCATTTATACGAAGCTGCTGGGATTGCGGGATTGATCAAATGCGTGCTGTCAATGAAACATCAGCAGATTGCACCGCTCGTTCATTTTCGCACACCGAACAGGAACATCCATTTTGAAGAATCTCCGGTGTATGCCAACACTAGACTGAGGGAATGGAAGACAGACGGATTCCCGAGAAGATGCGGGGTGAGTTCCTTTGGCTTCAGCGGGACAAACTGTCACGTGGTGCTGGAAGAATATATAGCGAAAAAGGGTGCGGACCAAGAAACCACCGACCGAAAAAATGGATCATCGCCATTGCTGCTGACACTATCGGCGCGAACTGAAGGAGCTTTAAGCGAGTTGATTGCACGGTACGTGGATCGCTTTGAACGTGAGGAAGAATTGCCGATGGAGGATGTCTGCTATACAGCTAACACAGGCAGAAGTCACTTAACATATCGAGTGGCTGTGATAGCCGAAGGAGCGAAGGCCCTGAAAGCGAAATTACATCAGCTTCATGAGCAGGGCAAGGCCATTGAAGGTGTATACATTGGGAAAGTAGATAGTAGTGGTGGTACAGAAACAGCCGTCGGAAGCTCGGACACTTTGCAAGCACTGGAGCAAGTAGCAGTGAAGTACGTTCAGGGGGCACAAATAGATTGGGACACGCTATACGCAGGTCACCCGTACAAAAGGATTTCGCTGCCTACGTATCCGTTTGAAAGGAAAAGGTGCTGGATTCATGTTCCAGAACAGGTGCGAGCGGAGCAGACTACACCCGTTTATAAAAATACTATAGTAAGGGAGTCTGAAATTATGGGGAATGAGTATTCGACGTCAGTGTCGTTTACTGAACAGCATAAATCTTCCATTCAACAAAAATTAGCGAAAATGATCGGTAATGTGTCACAACTTAGTCTTGAGGAACTGGAACCGCAAACACATTTTCTAGAACTAGGGCTGGACTCCATTAATTTGTCCCAGGTCCGCCACAGCATCAAGGATACATTCGACCTGGATGTCCCAATGAATGAATTTTTTGAATCGCTGACCACGCTCGAATTGTTGACTAGCTACGTTGCAGATCAGGTGAGTTCCGTTTCTGACGAGGCAGCAGTTGGTGCTCCTGAAAGCCAACCGAAAATACCCCTTAATCGGGTAGATGCTACTACAGTATCAACCTGGACAGGGCAGGATTCCAGCGAAATTGGTACATCGACTCATGGAATAGTTACGTCCGGGCAAGAGCCATTTCAAAGCACAACAGTTATAGCGACTTCTGCTGGTATCGAGCAGATTTTGCAGCAGCAGCTGCACGTGATGTCACAGCAGCTTGATGTGCTCCGAACTCAACCGACTCCTCCGACATCCGTTTCTCAATCATTTCAACCGGAAAGGGATTTGTCGTCAGCAAATAGAGGAAGCGCAGAGATCATTGAAACCAAACAGGAAGTCGCAACTGCATTAGCTACTGTTTCACCGGTACTAGCTGTTCCGAAGAAGACAGGCCATGAAGCAAAACTGTTTACGCCTTATAAAAAGCTGGAGGTCAAAGCCCATGAATTGCTTTCACACCGACAAGAACAACATCTGCAAGAGCTGATTGAGCGCTTTACTGCTCGGACGCGAAGCACCAAGCAGTACACTCAGCAGTATCGGTCTGTCTACGCGAATAACCGTAATGTAGCTGGCTTCCGGCCTATTTTAAAGGAAATGGTCTATCAAATTGTATCTCAACGTGCAGACGGGTCCAAAATTTGGGATTTGGATGGGAATGAATATGTAGATTTGACCATGGGCTTTGGTGTTAATCTGTTTGGACACAATCCAGCCTTTATCCGTGAAAAAATTGAGGCAGAGCTAAAGAACGGCATGTGTGTCGGACCTATGTCCAACATGGCAGGACAAGTCGCCGAGAAGATTTGCAAGCTGACCGGTGTAGAAAGGATCGCTTTGTACAATTCCGGCACTGAGGCGGTTATGGTTGCTCTTCGTTTGGCGCGTGCTGCCACCGGGCGAGCCAAAGTAGCCATTTTTGCCGGCTCCTATCACGGTACATTCGATGGGGTGCTTGCGTTGGGTAGCGCTGGCAACAATAAGGAGCATTCCACACCTCTTGCGCCTGGCATTTTGCAGCACATGGTGGACGATATCGTTGTACTTAACTATGGAACGGATGAATCGCTGGATTATATACGCACACATGGGCATGAGCTGGCTGCTGTGCTTGTGGAACCAGTGCAAAGCCGTCGTCCCGATTTTCAGCCGAAAGTCTTTTTGCAGGAGGTTCGCCAATTCACGGAGCAATCCGGTACAGCTTTTATTTTTGATGAAGTGATTACAGGCTTCCGAATTCAACCGGGAGGCGCTCAAGCGTGGTTTGATGTACAAGCTGACCTTGTGACCTACGGTAAAGTTATTGGCGGAGGGATGCCGATCGGTATCGTAGCAGGGAAAGCCGCCTTTATGGATGGGATTGACGGAGGCACCTGGAGCTTCGGAGATAATTCCTATCCTCAGAATGAGCACCGGCGAACCTTTGTAGCTGGTACGTTCTGTCATCACCCGCTGGCGATGGCGGCATCCCTAGCAGTGTTGAATTATTTGGAAAACCACGGCGAACAGCTGCAAAATCAGTTGAACAGCCGTACTTCGGCGTTGGCAGCAGAGTTAAATAGTTACTTTACCCATGAGCAGATACCCATGAAGATTGTTCACTTTGGTTCACTATTTCGCTTCGTACTCAAGGGTGATCTGGAGCTTTTCTTCTATCACATGCTGGAAAAGGGTATTTACATCTGGGAAGGGCGGAATTGCTTCTTGTCGACCGCTCATACGGAGGAAGATATTGCGCGGATCATACAAGCTGTCAAGGACAGTGTAGATGAGCTGCGTAAAGGGGGCTTCTTGCCTGATCTGACCCCGATCGGGAAAGGCCTAGGTCCAGGTAAGCGAAGTGTGTATATAGCTGACCCTTCAGAAGTATCGACAGTGGATGTGGATGAAACGGTCATTCCACTAACCCCGGATCAAAGGCAGTTCTGGTTCGCTTAATGTCAAGAAACGAAGTGACTTCTTAACATGCGAACTTATATTAATGTGAGACGTTAAGTGAATTGGCCAATCCCGTATTATTTTGCCGAAAAATTAAGTAAAGTGCACCTCGGCGTCTTTACGCTCCAAATTTGATAAAATGTCAGGTTCTATTCTTAGGACTTGGCATTTTTAGTAGTGCAGGTACCAATTATAAAAAAGCCAGTGGAAGAAAATCGCAATTGGGCTGTGAGGCTGCGCTGAATCGACAACAAAGGTCATATTTTGCAAGTGGTTGTAATCGCACGTAAAGGGCAGAGCAACCATATTAAAGCCTTTGAGTCTTTAATTTGAGCTTTGAGTGTCGTGAATTTTAAAGTTTATGAGGACGCATGTCAGCGGGTAAAAGAAAAGATTTGAGTTTTTAAGAATCAATACTGGAAAAAAACTATATCCTGCATAATAAGTTGAATAAAAGAATTTAGCCATTAATGGTTTAATAAAACAAATTAGATCCTCGCTTTAACAGATGGATAATTATATTTTATTAGTATGAAGATGGTTTTCTTATACAGTGGACCGTTCATATTTACCTTCCTATGAGAGAACTCTATCTCTACCCCTAGCTAGGTTGTATCGTACTTTTTAGGCTAGCGTCACAGCTGAAAAGGATAAAATTATTCCTTGAATCCCCCATAGTAAAGGAGTCTGAAAAGATGGTGAATGAGTATTTCTCGACGGAATCTGCTTCCAATCCGCAAAAATCTACGATTGCTAATAAACTGTCAAAAATAATCGAAAGTGTATCCCAACTCAGTCCAGACGAATTAGAGCCGCAAAAACATTTTTTAGAACTGGGTTTAGACTCTATTCTTCTATCTCAGGTTAGACACAGCATTAAAAGTACGTTTGGCTTGGATATCCCGATGAACGAGTTTTTTGAATCACTGACTACGCTGGAGTTGCTGACAAACTATATTGCTGATAGGGTAACCTCGACCTCTGAAGAATTGACCCGGAATTCGGAGGAGCTTCAGTTGACTGCGTCGTCCAGTGTCACCTCTTCGGTGCCTTCCGTCTTGCCGGACTGGAGTCAAAAATCCACTATCCCTATAGAAGATCCTGCATCCCATGAAAGCAAGCTATCAAATAAGGATATATTTGCGGGGAGAGAACGAATTTTAGAAATGCAACTTCAACTCATGTCGCAGCAGATGGAAATACTGTGTCAATCTCGGCTTGCACCAGTGGCAATGCCTGAATCGCATTCACTACAAACTGCTGTCGAGCCTCAGACATCCGCGATGAAGGAGGTAGCTGCCACAGTTACTTCTGTTTCCCCCGTACAAGCTTCCATGTCAGCTGTTTTGCCAGACAGAAAAAAAACGAAAGCATTTGTTCCCTATCAAAAAATAAATGTACAAACCCATAATTCACTTTCACTTAGGCAGGAAAAGCATCTGCAAAAGCTGATTGAACATTACACGATGCGCACACGAAAAACCAAAGAATATACTCAGCAATACAGATCTGTATACGCCAATAACCGGAATGTGGCCGGATTTAGGTTTGCTCTCAAGGAAATGGTGTATCAGATTATATCCCAACGTGCAGAGGGTTCTAAAATTTGGGATTTGGATGGTAATGAATATATTGATTTGACGATGGGGTTTGGGGTCAATTTGTTTGGTCACAACCCATCCTTTATTCGTGAATCGATAGTAAAGGAAATACATAACGGGATGTGCCTTGGACCGATGTCTAATATGGCCGGGCAGATTGCTGAAAAAATTTGCAAAATGACAGGCATGGAACGAATTGCGCTATATAACTCGGGGACAGAGGCGATTATGGTCGCTCTTCGGTTAGCACGGGCTGCCACCGGGCGGGATAAAGTGGTGATTTTTTCTGGTTCCTATCACGGTACCTTTGATGGAATATTGGCATTGGGGGGAGCAACGGATGACAGGGAACAACATTCCACTCCTCTGGCACCTGGTGTACTACAGCACATGGTGGACGATGTCGTTGTGCTCAGCTATGGAACGGACGAGTCACTCCAATATATCCGCTCCCATGCCCATGCACTGGCTGCTGTTCTCATAGAGCCAGTGCAGAGTCGCCGCCCTGATTTCCAGCCCGCAGCTTTTCTGAAGGAAGTACGCCAGATTACGGAGCAATCCGGGACCGCGTTCATTTTTGATGAGGTAATTACGGGCTTCCGTATTCAGCCGGGGGGTGCGCAGGCGTGGTACGGCATTGAAGCCGACCTTGTAACTTACGGTAAAATCATTGGCGGCGGTCTTCCGATCGGTATCGTGGCAGGGAAAGCATCGTTCATGGATGGAATTGATGGAGGAATGTGGAGCTTCGGAGATGACTCTTATCCACCGCATGAGCAACAGCGAACGTTTGTAGCAGGAACTTTTTGCCATCACCCCTTGGCTATGGCAGCTTCGCTGGCCGTACTAGAGCGGTTGGAGAAGGACAGGGGGCAACTGCATAACGAGCTGAATAGTCGTACGAAGGCGCTCGCAGCAGAACTGAACCACTATTTTACGGAGGAACAGATACCTATAAAGGTCGTTTACTTCGGTTCCTTGTTCCGCTTCGTCCTTAAAGGTGACTTGGAACTATTCTTCTATCACATGCTGGATAAAGGAATTTATATATGGGAAGGCCGTAACTGTTTTTTGTCAACGGCTCATACTTCGGAAGATATGGAGCGAATTGTACAGGCAATTAAAGAGAGCGTTAATGAGCTGCGCAAAGGAGGATTTCTGCCGGATCTGCACCCTCATGAAAGCGATCTAAACAAGGCTTTTTTTCCTGAAACTGCAACTGCAGACCTTAAGGAATCGACGATTAAGCTGACTCCGGATCAGAAGCAGTTATGGTTCGCCTCAGTCTCGGATTCAAAGGGGTCGGAGTCGCTTCATGAGACTGTTTTACTGCGTTTCCGGGGCCCGCTACATGTTAAGGAATTTAATGAGGCTGTCCATCACATCGTTGAGCGCCACGAAGCCTTACGCACCTTTATGGGGGAGGACGGAGAAACGCAGATCATCGCCCGGGCAATGACTGTCAGCATTCCGCTACATGATATCAGCAGTCTTTCTGGAGAGGAGCAGAAACACGATATCCGTGCTTGGATGGAGAAGGACAGGGAGACCGTATTCCCAATAAGTGCGGGGGAACCTTTATTCCGTATCCAGCTTTTAAAAACGTCGAATGAGAAGCACATCGCTGCATTTACATTTCATCATCTGATTGCAGATGGCTGGTCCATCGGTGTGTTTTTCCATGAACTGGAACAACTTTATTCCGCTTGTGTACGGGGCGAACGCTGCACGCTTCCCGATCCTGTTCCGTTCCGAGTTTTCGCAGCATGGCAGCAAAACCAGTTAGAGGCAGGTGGAGCAGCTGCCCTTGCTTTTTGGTCGGATGTACTTGCGAAGCCATTGCCAGTTCTTGACTTGCCGTCTCTCCAACGCAACATCAGCTCTCCTTCTTCGCGCGGAGCACGGCACACCATTGTGGTGGATGCGCCTCTGGTGAAGCAACTGAAATCAGTCAGTATTCGGCTGGGCAACAGCTTATTTGTGACTTTATTGTCTGCTTTTCAGCTTTTCTTGCACAGACTGACAGGCCAAAATCAAATCATAGTAGGTATTCCAACCGCAGGGCAATCTCATATGGGTGTGTCCCCGCTAATTGGCCACTGCGTTAACTTACTTCCAGTGATTTGTGAGGTAGACTCTGGAGCAACGTTCACGGAATTCACGCAGACGGTCAAGCGAGTAATGCATACGCTGGATGCTTATCAGAAATACAGCTTTGCCGGACTTGCCCAGCTAGGATTAAGCCATTTGCCCATTCTTAAGGTGTTGTTCAATATGGATAGGCCCATTCCGGAGTTTCACTATTACGGACTGGAAACAGAATTGTTGGAACATGAAATATTGTCCTGTCAGTATGAGTTGTTCCTGAATGTTACGGAGTCTGGTCAGCAATTGCGGCTTGATTTTGACTATGCTGCGAGTCTTTTTCAACAAGACACTATAGAGGTATGGGCGCAATACTTTTTACATCTGCTGAGCTCGATTGTGCAGGAAGACGGAATGCGTGTATCTGCGCTGTCTTTGCTTCGAAGTACGCAAAGGGAGCGGCTTCTGGAAGTGTGGGCGACACACTCGGATTCTAAAGGGAATTATCCTTGTGTCTTGGATAAATATAAACATCCGTCTCCTACGGGTACCATCGGACAAGTATATTTGGCCACATCCGCTGGTTTACTGGGAACGACGCTGGAATGGGCTTATGTTGAGGTTGGAGGGAGAATTCGACATATTGGTGCAGTTAACCGAGATGTTCTTATTCGCGGGCATCAAGTGAATCTTGAGCAGATAGAGAAACATCTTTTGCGAGCACTGGATTTGGATGCCTGTGTTTTGACGGCACGGAAAGACGGCGAGAGCAGTAACTCATCGTATCTAGTGGCTTATATAGTGGACAATAATTCTAATTCGTGGGATATAGCGAAGCTGAAAGAGAGTGTAAGCTCAATACTTCCTGATTATGGGCAACCTCGCTTTTGGGTTTTGATGGATAGCATCCCTCTTTTGGCTGATGGGAAGCCGGATTTTCAATCATTACCGAAACCAGAAGATATCAGGATAGAGGACTCGCAGAAGCAGGTTTCTGACGGTAATATGATTGAGGACAAACTGATATCCATATGTAAGGAAGTTTTGAATGTATCTAATATCGGATACAACGATAATTTTTTTCAAATGGGTGGAGACTCCTTAAAAGCGACTGTTATTTTAAGCAGAATTAACAAGGAATTCGAAGTATATATTCCGCTGGTACAAATTTTACATTTGCAAACGATTGCACAACTGGCGGCACATGTAAAAGGAGGACAAAAGCGAAAGTTTGAGCCGCTTGTTCCGGCAGATTTACAGCCCTTTTATCCGGTATCTCCCGCTCAAAAAAGAATGTATGTGCTGGATCAACTGGGTGGAGGTGCAGCGTATCATGTATCGGGTCAACTGCATATAGAGGGAGAGTTACACGTTTCCAGGTTCATTGATGCAGTGAAGGAGGTTTTTTCACGGCATGAATCCTTTCGGACGTATTTTGAGATAGTAGACGGGGAAACCGTGCAGAAGGTACAGGATGTGCTTTCACTGAACATTCCTGTTACTCCAATTTCCGAAGAGGATGCTAGTCACGCCCATGAACTGTTTATTCAGCCTTTTGACCTGAGTAAGGCTCCTTTAATTCGTGCTGAACTGTTCGCAATCCATCGTGACCAGTTTATGTTGCTGATCGATATGCACCATATCATTTCAGACGGCTTCTCAATGGCAGTATTAATGGATGAGATCAGCACGCGGTATCAGGGTATGCCACTTGCCCCCATTGACGTGCACTACAAAGACTATGTCGTTTGGCAAAAACAACATTATGCCGGAGACAGCCAAGCAAAGGATGAAGCATTTTGGTTAGACACGTTGGACGGCGAGCTCCCTGTATTGGACCTGCCAACTGACTTTGCTCGTCCGCCAAGTCAGAGCTTCGCAGGGGACAGCCTTACCGTCAATGTGCAATCCGAGCTGACGGAAAGACTTAATCAATTGTCAAGAGACACGGGACCAACGCTCTTTATGGTGCTTTTAGCAGCTTATAATGTGCTGTTAAGCAAATACTCCGGGCAAGAGGACATCCTTGTAGGTACGCCGGCAGCGGGTAGAGGGCATGCGGATACGGAAGCGATGATCGGCATGTTTGTGAATACTTTAGTTCTCCGTAATCGACCGCTAGCGTCCCAGCCATTCAGTGCTTTCCTGGAGGACGTCAAACATAACACTCTGCTTGCGTTGGAGCACCAGGAATATCCATTTGAACAACTGGTCGACAAACTGGATCGAGTACGCGATGTAAGCCGCAATCCCATCTTTGATACGATGTTCAGTCTGCAAAATAAGGGAACAGAGGTCATTGAATTCGAGGGACTTCGTTTGCAACCGAATGAGTTTAATGCAGGGGTATCGAAGTTCGATCTTTCATTACATGTAACGGAAACTCAAGACCATTTAACTTTCACCTGGGAGTATTCGACCAGCCTGTTTAAGTTGGAGACGATTGAGCGATTTGCCCTCCATTATATAAAAGTGTTGGAAATCGCAACTCAAGATGTCGGAATTCGCTTGGCTGACATGGATATGCTGACAGAAGAAGATAAGCACTTATTACTATATGAGTTCAACAACACCTCTGCCTATTTTCCGCGGGATGCAACGATTCATGGAAGGTTTGAGCAGCAGGTTAGCAGGACTCCAGATGACATGGCAATCATATTTGGAGGTAAGTGTATGACTTACCAAGAGTTGAATGAGCTGGCGAATCGTTTAGCGCGAACGTTGCGGGCGGAAGGAGTGGGACCGGATCAGCCGGTGGGGATTATCGCTCAGCGTTCACCTGAGATGATGATCGGCATCTATGCAATTCTAAAAGCGGGTGGAGCTTATGTACCCATTGACCCGGGATACCCACAAGAAAGAATTCAATATATGCTTGAAGATTCAAGAACACAACTGGTGCTGACACAACCACAGTTTGCAGAACAGCTGAAGCAATATGCGGACTGCAAGGTAATGGTGTTGGATTATGCTTCCACGATCATGGCTTTGCAAGCGTCCAGGTCGACGGAGCCTATGACAGACTGCATGAGTAGCTGGCATGAAGATGCCTCCAACCTTACGCCTCTAGCAGAACCCAACCATGCGGCCTATATCATCTATACTTCCGGTTCCACAGGGAAACCGAAAGGGGTTATTGTTGAGCACCGCTCCGTCGTGAATCGGCTCTGCTGGATGCACAATAGATATGGGCTGAACGTAGAAGATACGATTTTGCAAAAAACTGCCTTTACTTTTGACGTATCCGTATGGGAGTTGTTCTGGTGGTCGATGGTGGGCTCTAAAGTAAGCTTGTTGCCAATCGGCGGAGAAAAGTCTCCCGAACAGATCCTGATCACGATTAATGAAGACAAGGTAAGCACCCTTCATTTTGTACCCGCGATGCTGCATATTTTTCTGGAATATCTGGAGCAGCAACCAAGGGAAGTCGTGCAAGCCAAATTGAAAACGCTAAAACATGTATTTGCCAGCGGCGAAGCATTGCCTCCTCAGCAGGTGGCGCGTTTCTATCGAATCATGTCAGGGATTGGAAGCGCAAAACTAATTAACTTGTATGGTCCAACAGAAGCTACTGTAGACGTTTCATTCTTTGAGTGCGAGCCTGTGGAAGAGCACTCGGTGATCCCGATCGGTAAACCGATTGATAATATTCATTTGTATGTTGTACAGGAAGGCACGGAGCGATTGCAACCGATTGGAGCGGTGGGAGAACTTTGTATCAGTGGTATAGGAGTAGCCCGGGGCTATCTTAATCGACCGGAATTGACAAAGGAGAAGTTCGCTACCAATCCGTTTAACAGCGGAGCGGAGGGTTATGAGCGGATGTACCGCACAGGAGATTTGGCGCGTTGGATGCCTGACGGCAACATTGAATATCTGGGACGGATCGATCAACAGGTTAAAGTAAGAGGATACCGCATTGAACTGGGTGAGATTGAAGCGCAGTTGCTGTCTGTAGACGGAATCCAGTCAGCAGTGGTCGTAGCGCGGGAAAACAAAGACGGCTACAAGGACTTGTGTGCATACTTTGTGGCTTCTGAGCCATTAAGTCCGCTGGACGTGCAGAATGCGCTCAAGCAGAAGCTGCCGTTTTATATGATTCCAGCATATGTGGTGCCTCTGCCGCAGCTTCCTCTTACGGTCAATGGAAAAACGGACCGAAAAGCGTTACCTGAGCCGGACCGACATGACTCTTTACAAACGGATTATGTTGCTCCGAGAAATGATGTCGAAAGGGCGCTGGTCGTGGTATGGCAAGACGTTTTGGGATGTGGCCATATAGGCGTTCGAGATCATTTTTTTCTGCTTGGCGGCGATTCTATTAAAGCCGTTCAGGTTGCCTCACGTCTGCGTCAGCATGGTTATTCCCTTGACATTTCATTTTTGATGGAGCACCCGTTCATTGAGGATATCAGCAAGCTTGTGACAACTTTGTTCCGCTACAGAGACCAGAATTCGATACATGGAGAGATTCCAATAACATCGATTCAGCGGCAGTTGAATGAACTGGGTACATTTTACACCTTGCGGACGGCGACATCCATGCTATTTACAGCTAACCCGGACTTCGATGAGGATCTATTGCGATCTGTGCTGCAAACATTAACTACTCATCACGAGGGACTGCGGCTTGGTCTGGCGTCGATCGACGAACCGTCTACCCTTATATACCGAGATGAAAATGAAGAACTGTTCACACTTGATGTGTTCTCTCTTGCAGATGATGACCATGAAGCTAGCAAGCAATTACAGAGCGAATGCTTCCGGATTCAAAACAGTTATGGAATGTTTGAGGGACCCAGAGTACGCGCAGGCTTATTCCGGATGTCGGGCTCTGACCAGTTCTTCCTTTCTGTAGATCCGCTAGTGGCTGATCCCACATCTTGGCGTATCCTGCTTGAGGATTTCACAACTGCCTATGAACAAGCTCTTAACGGGGAACCGATGGTGCTTCCTGACAAAACAGATTCTTACCACTCCTGGATGCGGTGGCTAGAAGACTATGCAGACAGCAAAAAGCTGGCCAAAGAGAAACTCTACTGGCTGGATAAGGTTAATTTCGATGGAGAATTTATACCGAAGGACCATGAGACATCTGCACATTTCGAAACACTTCGTCCAGTAGAAAATTGCATCATACAGCTTTCGGACGAGAAAACAAGCCAACTGTTGACACGGGCTAACCAAACCTATAATACGGTGAGCGCTGAGTTACTGCTTGCTGCACTGGGACTGACTATAGTGGAATGGTCCGGACAGTCTAAAATTGCCATTGGATTTGAACATTATGATCGGGAGCAACAAACGGTGACTTCGGACAAACCGGACCTTTCAAGAACCGTAGGTCAATTCGGTTCCATATATCCGCTTGTTCTGGATATAGAGCCTGGGGAAGGCAGTTCTCTGTTGCTCAGAAACGTAAAGGAGACGATCCGGCAAGTACCCAACCAGGGTTTAGGATATGGATTACTAAAATATGGTTCTGCAACCTCCGGCAGATCGGAATTTAATGCTAAGTATTACCCGGAAATTGGCTTCCGCTTGATTCATTCTGAATCGGTCAGTTCCTCTCACTTTCATACATCGCCTATGGATGTTGAATTATGGTCCGGACAGAATTGTAGCATTTCAGATTTAGCCTATCCCCTCTATCTGGATGGGTGGATGAAAGACGGTAAGCTTTCCATCTGCATGCTTTATAACCGTCACGCGTATGAAGCAGATACTATCCGAATGCTTCTGTTGCGTTTTGAACATCATTTGTCGGGCATTATTCAGCATTGTCTGGACCAATCCGGACGGCAACTAACACCATCGGATGTGGGAGCACGTGGTTTGGATCTGGATGAGTTTGAAGACATGAAGCAGTTTTATGAGAATCTATAAGGATTCGTACGAGGAGGATATCCATGATCAAAGGACTTGAAATTGAAAAAGTGGTCAACTTGACTCCCTTACAGGAAGGAATGCTCGTCCATGCACTGATGGAACCAGAATCACAGGCTTATTACGAGCAATTACGTATTTCTATTCGAGGAGATCTGGATTGGAATGCCCTACAAAAAAGCTTTCAGTTACTGGTTCAGCGTCATGAAACGCTGCGCTCGAACATTTATCATAAATCCGCTTCTCGTTCGCGGCTGATTGTCTTTAAAAAGCGAAACACGGCGATTACTTACGAAAATATGACAGAGCTGACCGGAAAGGAGCAAGCCGACGCTATTCGTAGATTTATGGATGTGGACCGTAACAGCCATTACGATTTGAGCAGGGATATGCTCATCCGGATGGCTGTACTTCAAACGGATAAAGATGCTTATACGTTGCTTTTAAGTTTTCACCATATTATTATGGACGGCTGGTGTCTTGGCATCATAATGGACGAGTTGTTAACGGCCTATGAAGCTTATCGTACAGGCCGTTCCGTTCAATTGCCTGAACCACGACCTTACACCGGGTATGCCGACTGGCTTGAAGAACAGGATCAGGAGGCGGCCAAGGACTACTGGCGTTCTGAATTACAAGGTTACGAACAAACGGCTGGACTTCCGATGCTAAAAACTCCAGCTACAACTCCTGAAAAAGGCGGCTATCTGCTGCAGGAATATAGAACCACGCTGACGGAAACAGAGACCAGCACTTTGCGTACGATTGCTGAATGCAATGGGACCACGCTTAGCAGTCTTTTTCTGGCCGCCTGGGGAATTGTACTTGGTCGTTACAACGGAAGCAAGGACGTAGTTTTTGGCACGGTGGTATCTGGCCGCCCGTCGGAATTGGATGAAGTAGAGCGAATTGTGGGATTGTTCATTAATACCATTCCATTACGAATTAGATTAAATGAAGAAAAGAGTTTTGTTGAATTATTGCGCGATGTCCAGAGAGCCTCTGTCCAAGGAAGGATGAACGGATACTGTTCACTTGCTGAAATCCAGTCGCAATCTGCACTGAAGCAACGCTTGCTCGATCATATCGTTGTATTCGAGAACTATCCGCTGGAAAACATGGTCGGGAGACGGGACTGGCAAGACAAACTCGGATTCATTATTGAAGACGCCCGGTTATTCGAAGAAATACCGTATGACTTTAATATTGAAGTTGAAGACAAGAAGGCAATGAGTTTCATATTGTCCTATAACGGCAAGGTCTATAGCAGTGAAGCGATGAAGCATCTGGCCCATCATTTGAAGCATGTCTTCCTCCAAATTGCCAGCAATCCAGATGTTTGTCTCCGTGATGTTCGGCTGTTAACAACCGAAGAAGAGGCTACTTTGACGAAAATATGGAGCGGACCCGTTGTCCAGTTTCCTGCACTTACTTTTCACGAGATATTCGAAGCGCAGACGGAGCGTACACCAGAACGAGCGGCCGTCATATATGAAGATACGATGCTCACTTACAGACAACTTAATGATAGGGCAGACGCTCTTGCCCATCTTTTGCAGAAGCGTGGAATTACACGGGAGAGTCTGGTCGCTGTCATGGTTGACAGGTCTGTTGAGATGATAGTGGCGGTGCTGGGAATTATGAAATCAGGAGCTGCCTATGTACCAGTAGATCCCGTGTATCCAGAAGAACGTATTGAATATATGCTGCGTGACTGCGGAACGACGATTGTGCTTACGCAATCTCACCTGACGGGCTGGCTGAAAACAATGGATTTTATGGGCGAGGTAGTCGATCTCGCTACGTTGCCACTCCAGCCCGAGATGGATTTGGACAAGCAGTATATCTCCACATATGAGCCTGGCTCTTTGGCGTATGTCATTTATACATCGGGTACCACAGGTAAGCCAAAAGGCGTTATGGTTGAACATCAACAATATGTTAACACTGCACTCGGCTACAGACACAGCCAAGGATTCAAAGATTTTCCAGTTAAGCTACTGCAAATTGCCAGCATGTCGTTTGATGTGTTTGCATGCGATTTGGCCAAGGTATTTGTCAATGGAGGTACCTTAGTCATTTGTCCTGAAAACGTGAGAAATGATCCAGCTGCCCTGGCTACACTGTTGGAGCAGCAGGAGATTACTACGTTTGAGACGCCTCCTGTGCTTTTAGCTCTGCTATTGAATTACATCTATGAGCACGGTACAAATATCAGTTCCCTAAAGCTGCTTACTACTGGAGCAGATAGCTTGGCTGTTGCAGATTACCGTAAGATGTTGACCCGTTTTGGTAGCAAGATGCGAATTATTAATACCTATGGAGTTACCGAAGCCGCAATCGAATCTAGCTTTTATGAGGACGAGCTGGAAAAATTGCCGCTGTCCGGTATTGTCCCTATCGGCAGAGCTCTACCGAATCATAAGCTATATATTGTTGATGACAGGATGCGTCCGGTCCCTGTCGGTGTAACGGGCGAGCTGTGTATTGGTGGAGCTTCTGTAGCACGGGGATATCTGAACAGACCGGAGCTTTCGGCTGAGAAATTCATGTCTGATCCTTTCTCGCCCGGTGGACGCTTGTATCGTACGGGGGACCTGGCACGCTGGAAGCCAGATGGGAATATAGATTTTATCGGGCGAGCTGACTACCAATATAAAATTCGCGGATACCGGATTGAGCCTGGAGAAATTGAATCTATTTTGCTCGAAACGGAAGGAGTACGCCAGGCGGTTGTTGTTGATCGACTGGACAAAGCGGGACAAAAGTACTTATGTGCCTATGTTGCAGGTGCAGCTGAGAAAGACATGCTGCGAGATAAACTGGCTCAGCAGTTACCAGTCTACATGGTTCCAACCCAAATCATTGTATTGAAACAGTTGCCATTGACCCATAACGGGAAAATAGACCGATCCAATCTGCCCGAACCGGATGAAATAGCATTGTTGGATAGTGTGTATGAGGCACCACAGGATGAATTGGAAAAAACAATCGCTTTGATCTGGGAAGAAGTGATTGGCGTTAAACCAATTGGATTACACAACAACTTTTTCGAGCTTGGCGGGGACTCGATTAAAGCATTGCAAATTGCAATCCGCTTAAATGCCAAAGGCCTGAAAATGGAAGTAAAGGACTTATTCCGTTACCCTGAAATTCACTTGATAGCACCGTTTATAAAAAAAATCACCCGTATCATTCCCCAGGGGATTGTAGAAGGTGAGGTAGAATTGACACCTATTCAACTCGATTTTTTTCAGCATCATCGGAGAGATCGTCACCATTATAATCAGGCAGTCATGCTGCAAAATGATAGAGGATGGAATGAATTATGGCTGAAAAACGCTATGGACAAGCTGGTAGCTCATCACGATGCATTACGCATCATTTTTGTGGAAGAGGAAAAGGGAACCACCGCCTATAACAGGGGAGTGAACGAAGGTGAGTTCTTTACATTAACGAGCTATGATTTGACACAATCAAGCCAGCCTGAAGAAGAAATACGACACATTGGTGATGAGCTGCAAAGCAGTTTGGATCTGCAACGAGGTCCTCTCATACGTTTGGCTTTATTCCATTTATCCGGTGAAGATCATCTGATGATCGTTATCCACCATCTTATTGTAGACGGTGTGTCTTGGAGAATTTTGCTGGAAGATTTGGGCACCGCCTATGATCAGGTAGCTCGCGGTGAGATGCCGAATCTGCCCGCCAAGACTGATGCTTACAAAGAGTGGGCTTCAGGACTGACCACTTACGCCGAAAGTGTACAGGTACGCCAAGAAATCAGCTACTGGAACAATGTAGATCCACGCAGGATACGTCGGTTGCCAAGAGATCATGAAATCGCGGTTAGCCTGATGCAAGATCGACGCCAAGCGGAGGTGGTACTCAGCAGGGATGAGACGGAAAAGCTATTGAAGCATGTACATCATGCCTATCATACGGAAATGAATGATCTGTTGCTTACAGCCTTGGGCCTGGCTTTTTATGAATGGAGCGGTTACAACGAAATCCCGATTTTGCTGGAGGGACACGGCAGGGAGGAGATCATTAAAGATTTGGACATCTCTCGTACAGTCGGCTGGTTTACCTCCCTGTATCCCTTTGTAATCGAGGTCAACAGACCCGAGAACTTGGCCTATCAGATCAAAATGGTTAAAGATAAGCTGCGGCGGGTGCCTAATAAGGGCGTCGGTTATGGTATTTTACGTTATTTGACCAAGGACCAGACTAAAGCCGCTTCTCTAGTCGCTGCACCATTCCTGGAAATCAGCTTCAATTATTTGGGACAATTCGACGAAGAAAACAAGACAGACATGCCTTGGCGTATTTCCCGATTAGCAGACTTAGCCAATGATGAGAGAAGCCCGCGTGCGGAAAAGACGAACACATTTGACATTAACGGCATGATCACGAACGGAATCCTTCGGTTTGAATTTGAATATAACGGGCTTGAATATGGTGTAGCGACGGTAGAGCGATTAACGATCGGCTTTAAAAAACATCTATTGAATATTATCCATCATTGTTGCACTAAAGATCAGGCGGAGCGCAGCCCTACGGATTTTACATATAATCAATTGTCTATGGGGCAATTTGAACAAATATCAAGCCGATTATCGGATAAGCTGGGAAATCTGTTGAAATAAAGGATATCAGCAAGTTGAAACTCAAATTCTGCATGGATAAAGGAAAGGTGAATGATTTGGCACAGGTAAATATTAAAGATATCTATCCGCTATCCCCGATGCAGGAGGGAATGTTGTTTCATTCCATCCTCGACGCAAAATCAGAAGCTTACTTTGAGCAGACCGTTATTACCTTTAATGAAGTGCTAGATGTTCATTTGGTTCAGCAAAGCTTGCAGCAGCTCATGAATCGATATGACATATTCCGTACCATTTTTATGTATAAAGAAACAGAACGTCCGCTTCAAATTGTCTTGGAGGAACGTGATGCGTTGCCTGTTCATTTCGAAAATATCCGTGCTTTTCCCGAAGCTGAGAAAAGGGAGCATTTTACGGCCTTTTTAAAGGCAGAGCGCCAAGCGGGTTTTGACTTGGAAAAAGATGTTCCGATTCGGCTTGCTCTGTTTCAATGGGATGATGAGTCTTCCAGGCTTGTTTGGAGTGTTCATCACATTATAATGGATGGTTGGTGCATGGGAACGGTAGCCCAGGAATTTTTTACTATGTATACTTCCCTTCGGTCTGGAGTGCCTGCGCAATTGGATACGGTATATCCGTACAGCAGTTTTATTCAGTGGCTAGAGCAACAGGACAAGGAAGAAGCGACAGCCTATTGGCGGGGATATTTAAATGGGCTTGAAAATGAAACAATTTTGCCGGGTTATAACCGTCCATTGAATCCAATCTTCGAAGCAGAACGTTACACATGCAAGCTGGGGAAAGAACTGACTCAAGGAATGGAGAGAATAGCTAAACACTACCACACGACAGTCAGCACTGTATTTCAGACGGTATGGGGATTATTGCTTCAAATGTACAACCACAGCCGGGATGTTGTGTTCGGGTCCGTAGTATCCGGCAGACCAGATGAAGTTCCGGGAATTGAAAATATGGTTGGATTATTCATTAACACAATACCAACACGCATAACCAGTGATGCGGATCAGAGATTCTCAGATCTGCTGATATCTGTGCAAAACTCCAACATCGAGTCTACTCAGTACTCTTATTCTTCCTTGGCAGATATTCAGAATCACACGGATTTGAAACAAAATTTAGTCCGTCATATTGTTGTTTTTGAGAACTATCCTTATTCAGAGGAGCTTATTCATGCGGAAAAAGGGCGTGATACGCTTCAGGTTACCGACGTAGAGGATATTGTACAGACCAACTATGATTTTAATGTGATTGTCGTTCCTGGATCACAGTATGAAGTTACATTTAGTTATAATCGGCTGGTTTACGATGAAAATTGGATTAAGCTAATTGCAGCTCATCTTAAACAGGGACTGGAGCAGATTGTTCAACAGCCGGATCTACCGATTTCCGCTTTGGAATTTCTGACAACAGAAGAGAAAAGTCAGGTTTTATCCGAATTTAGCGGAGTACAGATCTCATATCCTTCTAGTGATACCATCCATCTTTGTTTTGAAAAACAAGTAGAAAAGACACCGAAGGCAACAGCAATTGTCTGTGAGAACTCCAGTCTGACTTATGCTGAGCTGAATGAACGTGCTAACCGACTGGCTCGTACCCTGCGTAGTTACGGCACAACAACCGATCGGCTAGTTGGACTCATGACTGATCGTTCTATAGATATGGTGGTTGGCATTCTTGCTATTCTTAAAGCAGGAGGGGCATATGTACCCATCGATCCGTCATATCCAGAGGAACGTATCCGTTATATATTTGACGATTCCGGTGCAGACCTGCTTTTAACACAAACCCATCTTGTGGAAAAGGTCAAAGAAGCCGCCTTTGGAGGAAAAGTTCTGGTATTGGATGGAGATCCAACTGTATATCACATGGAAGGATCAAATCTGGAGGCCGTATCAGGAGCAAACGATCTAGCTTACGTCATATATACTTCAGGTACTACAGGACAGCCTAAAGGTGTAATGCTGGAGCACCATGGATTGTGTAACCTGAAAACGTATTTTGATGAAACATTGCAGATAAGTCCGTCAGATCATGCCCTACTGTTTGCGAGCTACGCATTTGATGCTGCATGCTGGGAAATATTTCAGGCGCTATTTTGTGGTGCGACACTTTACGTGCCTACTTCGGAAATCATTCTGAACTACAACCAGTTTGAACAGTATATGGCGGAACATGAAATTACGGTAGCGGCATTACCTCCTACCTACGCCGTGTATCTAAACCCAGAACGAATGCCGGATCTGCGTATTCTGTTCACCGCTGGTTCCGCTTCCTCGATGGAGCTTGTAAACAAGTGGAAGGATCAGGTTGCCTATTTTAATGGCTATGGCCCGACAGAAAACTCGGTAGCAACGTCCATTTGGCCGGTGTCGGAACACCCCGGAGCAATCGATACCATTTCTATAGGACGTCCAGTACCCAACCACCGGGTGTACATGATCGATGCTCTTGGTCATCTTTTACCTGCTGGAGTAGCAGGAGAGTTATGTGTATCCGGTCCAGGATTGGCACGCGGTTACTTGCACCGCCCAGAATTAACGGCTGAGCAATTTGTGGCTAATCCGTTTGCAGATGGGGAAGCGGGCTATGAACGCATGTATCGGACAGGCGACCTGGCAAGATGGATGCCGAACGGCAACATTGAGTATCTGGGCCGGATCGATCAGCAGGTCAAAATTCGCGGTTACCGGATTGAACTGGGCGAAGTTGAAGCGGCAATGCTGAAGGCAGATCGCATGCAAGAGGTCATCGTACTGGCACATGCAAACAGCCAAAACCAACACGAACTGGTTGCCTACTACGTGGCGGAACGGGAAGTAACGGGGGGCGAGCTTCGCAAGCAGCTGAGTGAAGAGCTTCCAAATTATATGGTTCCCTCGCACTTTGTTCAGATGGAGCAAATGCCGCTCACACCTAACGGCAAAATCGACCGTAAGGCATTGCCGGCACCGGAGCAGATTTCCCGTTCCACGCAGGAATATAGGGCTCCGCAGACAGCAGAGGAGCAGGCGCTGGCCCATGTGTGGGAAGCTGTACTGGGCGGCGGTCCTGTCGGATTGACAGATCAATTTTTTGATCGGGGCGGGGATTCGATCAAGGCGATTCAGGTATCCTCACGCCTGCTGCAGGCAGGGTATAAGCTGGATATTAAAGACCTGTTTAAGTACCCTGAGGTTGCTGAGCTAGCCACGCATCTGCGTGTGTCGGATACCCAATTAGCTGATCAGGAAGAGATCGAGGGAGCCGTTCTACTGACGCCGATTCAGCAGTGGTTTGTGGAGCAAGGGCAGCCTATGCCGGACCACTTTAATCAGGCGGTTATGCTTCATCGGGAGCAGGGATTCGAGGAAGAGCTGCTACGTCAGGCATTGACGCAGTTGGCGGTGCACCATGATGCGTTACGGATGGTGTTCCGTAAGGCGGAGCAAGGCTGGGAAGCGTGGAACCGCAGAGTGAAGGAAGGGAAGCTGTATGATCTGGAAGTGGCCGATTTCAAAGACGTGCCGATCGGTCCCGTATTGGGTCAAGCTATAGAAGCCCGTGCGAGCACTATTCAGAGTAGCATCCGACTGAATGAGGGGCCTTTGCTGAAAGCGGGCCTGTTCCACTGCGCTGATGGGGACCATCTGCTACTGGTTATTCATCATATGGTGGTAGACGGCGTATCGTGGCGGATACTGTTGGAGGATTTGTCGAATGCCTATGAGCAGGCTGTACGTGGAGAAGCCATACAGCTCCCGGCCAAAACAGACTCTTTCCGGGTCTGGTCGGAGCGGTTATCAGCCTATGCTGACAGTCCTGAGATGGAAAGTGAGCACGCATACTGGGAGCAAGTGAATAAATTGGCAGCATCCGAGTCTTTAAGACTTACAGAATTGTTGGATTCTAGAAAAACATTGACCATAAATAACACAGCTACTTTGAGCTTGAAATTCACGAAAGAAGAGACTGATCAACTGCTAAAGCAGGCTCATCGCGCGTACAACACAGAAGTGAACGATCTGTTGCTGACGGCGCTCGGCATGACGTTAAGCACTTGGACTGGCAGTGATCAGGTTGCAATTCTTCTGGAAGGCCATGGCCGGGAAGATATCATGAAGGATACGGATATATCACGAACGGTTGGCTGGTTCACGAGCCAGTACCCGATACTGCTGCGGATTAACGGGGAAGATCATATCTCCGGGAACATCAAACGGATGAAGGAGATGCTACGCGGCATCCCGCATAAAGGGATTGGATACGGCATCTGGAGATATCTCAGCCAGAACGGACCGTCCGGGGCAACATACGCCGAGCCACAGATCAGCTTTAATTATTTGGGTGAATTTGATCAGACGCTGCGGCACAGCGAAACGCGCATGTCACCGTACTCCAGTGGAGCAGATGTTAACGAACAGACCAGAATGCCGTGTTCCCTGGATGTGGGGGGCATTGTAACGGATGGAATGCTTGAGTTGGATATTCGTTATAACACAAAAGTATTACAGGAAGATAATGTAATGAAACTAGCCAGGGAACTCAAGCAGAATGTGCTGGAAGTGATCCGCCACTGTATATCACGGGAGCGTTCTGAATTGACGCCGAGTGATGTGCTGCTTCCGGGGCTAAGCCTGGAAGCATTGGACCAGATGGTGGAGCAGATTCAGCCTGATGGAGAGCTTGAGAATATATACCCCATGACGCCGATGCAAAAAGGAATGCTGTTCTACAACATGCTGGATTCCCAATCGAACGCGTATGTGGAGCAGTCCACCTTTGAATTGAAGGGAAAGCTGGATCTCGTGGCATTCGCCGCCAGTCTGGATTTGTTGGTACAGCGCCATTCAGCACTGCGGACCAACTTCCGGAGCGATTTGCAGGACGAGCCCTTGCAAGTGGTGTACCGGAATAAACGCGGAGAACTGTACGTAGAGGACATACGTGAGAAGGAGAAGGTGGCGCAAGAGCAATATATCGAGGAATTCGCGCGTCGGGATCAGCAGAAGGGGTTTGATCTGGCAAAGGATACACTAATGCGGGTATCCATCTTACGTACATCAGACGATGCATACCATTTTGTATGGAGCTTCCACCATATCATAATGGATGGCTGGTGTTTGTCGCTGGTTACCAATGAGGTCTTTGGAGGATATACCGCCCTTACAGAAGGGAAGGCACCGCAATTACCTGTGGTGACACCATACAGCCGATACATCGAATGGCTGGAAGAGCAGAACCGTCAGGAAGCAGCGGAGTATTGGAGCGGTTACCTGCGGGGCTATGAGGAGACGGCGGTCTTGCCGCAGGCCAAAACAGGGAAGTCCAAGGAATATGAGGCCGAATATCTGGAATTTGATTTGGGTATAGACCTGACAACGGCCCTGCTGCAACTGGCAAAGCAAGAACAGGTAACGATAAATACGCTGATGCAAACGGCCTGGGGCGTTTTGTTGCAAAAGTATAATCGCACAGAGGATGTCGTTTTCGGGAGCGTGGTATCGGGACGTCCAGCGGACATTGCCGGAGTAGAGCAGATGATTGGACTATTCATTAACACGGTCCCCGTCCGTATTCAAGGCGGACAAGCAACTGCATTTACAGAGCTGATGAAGCAGACTCAGCGACAGGCGCTTGCTTCGGGAACATACGAAACGTTCCCGCTCTATGAGATTCAGGCACAGGCAGAGCAGAAAGTGGAACTGATTAATCATATTATGGTATTTGAGAACTATCCGGTAGATGAACAAATTGAGCAATTAGGTGAAAGAGAGGAAGCTGATTTTAAAATAACCGGAGCAGGAGCGGTTGAGCAGACGAATTATGATTTTAATATCGTGGTGTTACCGGGAGAGACGCTGCGAGTTCATTTTGGTTACAACGCCCAGGTATATGACTATGAAAGGGTAGAACAGATCCGGGGGCATTTGCTGCAACTGCTGGAGCAAATCAAGATCAATCCAGCTGGTCGGATTTGCGAGCTGGGTATATTAACCCCTCAGGAACGCGAGCAAATGCTGGGTGCTTGGTGTGACACGATAGCAGCATATCCACGTGAGCAGACGATTCACGGGTTGTTTGAGGAGCAGGTCAAGCAGACACCAGAGCAGGTAGCGGTATATTTTGAAGGAGTACAAGTGACCTACCGTGAATTAAATGAGCGAGCGAACCGTCTGGCGCGAACTTTACACAGTAACGGTGTGATAGCAGACGGCCTAGTCGGCCTGATGACAGAGCGATCGATTGACATGATTGTCGGCATCTTAGGTATTTTGAAGGCAGGGGGCGCCTACATTCCGATCGATCCGACTTATCCGGAGAACCGCATCCGTTATATGCTGGACGATTCAGGTACGGAACTGCTGTTAACGCAGCAGCATTTGGTTGAAAAAGTGGAATTTAGGGGCAAGGTCCTGCTGCTGGATGCAGAAATGGACGAAGCCACTGTGGATGCAAGTACGGCTAAAGCAAAAGGAGAACCCGTGTCCGTATATCACAGGGATGGTACGAATTTGGACGCTATATCCGGTCCTCATAACCTAGCGTATGTGATTTATACGTCCGGAACCACAGGTCAGCCTAAGGGAGTCATGCTTGAGCATCGTGGACTCTGCAATCTGCATACGTACTTCAGGGAGACGTTGCGGATCAGCGGCTCGGATCGTGTCGTATCGTTTGCCAGTTATTCCTTTGATGCTTCGATCTGGGAAATGCTTCAGGCGCTCTTCAACGGGGCCACTTTATGCATCCCGACATCAGAAACCATTCTCAGCTATGACAAGTTTGAGCAGTATATGGCGGATCATCGAATTACAATTACGATATTGCCGCCGACCTATGCTGTATACTTGAATCCGGAACGAATGCCGGATCTGCGCATCCTGTTTACAGGCGGCTCGGCTGCCTCACCAGAATTGTTATCCAAATGGAAGGATCATGTGACATACTACAATGCCTACGGTCCAACGGAAAATTCCATAACAACATCTATTTGGCTTGCACCGGAAGGTCCCGAAGCAGGAGTGTCTATTTCAATCGGACGCCCTGTACCGAATCACCGCGTGTATATGGTCGATGCACATGGGCAGCTTGCACCAGCAGGAATCCCCGGTGAACTGTGTGTATCCGGTCCAGGATTGGCACGCGGTTACTTGCACCGCCCAGAATTAACGGCTGAGCAATTTGTGGCTAATCCGTTTGTAGATGGGGAAGCGGGCTATGAACGCATGTATCGGACAGGCGACCTGGCAAGATGGATGCCGAACGGCAACATTGAGTATCTGGGCCGGATCGATCAGCAGGTCAAAATTCGCGGTTACCGGATTGAACTGGGCGAAGTTGAGGCGGCTATGCTGAAGGCAGATCGCATGCAAGAGGTCATCGTACTGGCACATGCAAACAGCCAAAACCAACACGAACTGGTTGCCTACTACGTGGCGGAACGCGAAGTGACGGGGAGCGAACTTCGCAAGCAGCTGAGTGAAGAACTCCCGAATTATATGGTTCCCTCGCACTTTGTTCAGATGGAGCAAATGCCGCTCACACCCAACGGCAAAATCGACCGTAAGGCATTGCCAGCACCGGAACAGATTTCCCGTTCCACGCAGGAATATAGGGCTCCGCGGACAGCAGCGGAGCAGGCTCTGGCCAGTGTATGGGAGGCTGTACTGGGCGGCGGTCCTGTCGGCTTGACTGATCAATTTTTTGATCGGGGCGGGGACTCGATCAAGGCGATTCAGGTATCCTCACGCCTGCTGCATGCAGGATACAAGCTGGATATCAAAGACTTGTTTAAGTACCCTGAGGTTGCGGAGCTAGCTACACACCTGCGTGTGTCGGATGCCCAATTAGCTGATCAGGAAGAGATCGACGGAGCCGTGCTACTGACGCCGATTCAGCAGTGGTTTGTGGAGCAAGGACAGCCTGTGCCGGACCACTTTAATCAGGCGGTTATGCTTCATCGGGAGCAGGGATTCGAGGAAGAGTCGCTACGTCAGGCATTGACGCAGTTGGCGGTGCATCATGATGCGTTGCGGATGGTGTTCCGCAAGACGGAGCAAGGTTGGGAAGCGTGGAACCGCAGAGTTAAGGAAGAGAAGCTGTATGATCTGGAAGTGGCCGATTTCAAAGCCGTGCCGATCGGTCCCGTATTGGGTCAAGCTATAGAAGCCCGGGCCAGTACTATTCAGAGTAGCATCCGACTGGATGAAGGACCTCTGCTGAAAGCGGGCCTGTTCCACTGCGCTGATGGGGACCATCTGCTACTGGCTATTCATCATATGGTGGTAGACGGCGTATCGTGGCGGATACTGTTGGAGGATTTGTCGAATGCCTATGAGCAGGTTGTGCGTGGAGAAGCCATACAGCTCCCGGCCAAAACAGACTCCTTCCGGGTCTGGTCGGAGCGGTTGTCAGCATATGCCGATAGTCCTGAGATGGAAAGTGAGCACGCATACTGGGAGCAAGTGAATGAACTGGCGGCATCTGAGTCGCCCCAACTTCCAGTGTCCCAAGAGCATAGCGATAGGTTTATGCAGCAAGACATGGGTATCGTAAATGTGAGGCTTACGAAGGAAGAGACTGATCAACTACTGAAGCAAGCCCACCGCGCGTACAACACAGAAGTGAATGATCTGTTGTTGACGGCACTCGGCAAGACGTTAAGCGCTTGGACTGGCAGTGAAAAGGTTGCGATTCTTCTCGAAGGCCATGGCCGGGAAGAAATCATGAAGGATACGGATATATCACGGACGATTGGCTGGTTTACGAGTCAATATCCGGTACTGCTGCGGATTAACCGGGAAGATGACATCTCCGAGCACATCAAACGGATGAAGGAGATGCTTCGCAGCATTCCACATAAAGGGATTGGGTACGGCATTTGGAGATATCTTAGCCAGAACGGACCGTCCGGGGCAATATACGCCGAGCCACAAATCAGCTTTAATTATTTGGGCGAATTTGACCAGACACTGCAGCATAGCGGCATGCATTTTTCTCCATATTCCAGCGGAGCTAATACTCATGAACTGACCCAAATGTCCTGTGTTATGGACGTGGGAGGACTCGTTACAGATGGCATGCTGGAACTAAGTATTCAATACAACAATAAGGCACTCCAACAAAATACTGCTGAGCAACTAGCAGAGCAATTCAAGCAGAACGTGCTGGAAGTGATTCAGCATTGTGCATCTCGGGAGCGTTCTGAATTGACGCCGAGTGATGTGCTGCTTTCGGACTTAAGCCTTGAAGAACTGGACCGGATGGTGGAGCAGATTCAGCCTGACGGAGAGCTTGAGAATATATACCCCATGACGCCGATGCAAAAAGGAATGCTGTTCCACAACATGCTGGATTCCCAGTCGAGCGCCTATGTAGAGCAGTCTACCTTTGAACTGAAGGGAACGCTGGATCTCGCTGCATTCTCTGCCAGTCTGGACTTGTTGGTACAGCGTCATTCAGCACTGCGGACCAACTTCCGGAGCGATTTGCAGGACGAGCCGTTGCAAGTGGTGTACCGGAATAAACGCGGAGAACTGTACGTAGAGGATATACGTGAGAAGGAGAAGTCGGCGCAAGAGCAGTACATCGAGGAGTTCACGCGTCGAGATCAACAGAGGGGCTTTGATCTGGCAAAGGATGCACTGATGCGGGTATCTATCTTGCGTACATCAGATGATTCATACCATTTTGTATGGAGCTTCCACCACATCATAATGGATGGCTGGTGTTTGTCGCTGGTTACCAACGAAGTCTTTGGAGGATATACCGCCCTTACAGAAGGGAAGCCACCGCAATTGCCTGTGGTAACACCATATAGCCGATACATCGAATGGCTGGAGGGGCAGAACCGTCAGGAAGCAGCGGAGTATTGGAACGATTACCTGCGGGGATATGAGGAGACGGCGGTCTTGCCGCAGGCCAAAACAGGGAAGACCCAGGGATATGAGACCGATTATCTGGAGTTTGATTTGGGTATAGACCTGACAACGGCCCTACTGCAATTGGCAAAGCAAGAACAGGTAACGATAAATACGCTGATGCAAACGGCCTGGGGCGTTTTGTTGCAAAAGTATAATCGCACAGAGGATGTCGTTTTCGGGAGCGTGGTATCGGGACGTCCAGCGGACATTGCCGGAGTAGAGCAGATGATTGGACTATTCATTAACACGGTCCCCGTCCGTATTCAAGGCGGACAAGCAACTGCATTTACAGAGCTGATGAAGCAAACTCAGCGACAGGCGCTTGCTTCGGGAACATACGAAACGTTCCCACTCTATGAGATTCAGGCACAGGCAGAGCAAAAAGTGGAACTGATTAATCATATTATGGTATTTGAGAACTATCCGGTGGATGAACAAATTGAGCAATTAGGTGAAAGAGAGGAAGCTGATTTTAAAATAACCGGAGCAGGAGCGGTTGAGCAGACGAATTATGATTTTAATATCGTGGTGTTACCGGGAGAGACGCTGCGAGTTCATTTTGGTTACAACGCCCAGGTATATGACTATGAAAGGGTAGAACAGATCCGGGGGCATTTGCTGCAACTGCTGGAGCAAATCAAGATCAATCCAGCTGGTCGGATTTGCGAGCTGGATATATTAACGCCTCAGGAACGCGAGCAACTGCTGGGTGCTTGGTGTGACACGATAGCAGCATATCCACGTGAGCAGACGATTCACGGGTTGTTTGAGGAGCAGGTCAAGCAGACACCGGAGCAGGTAGCGGTATATTTTGAAGGAGCACAAGTGACCTACCGTGAATTAAATGAGCGAGCGAACCGTCTGGCGCGAACTTTACACAGTAACGGTGTGATAGCAGACGGCCTAGTCGGCCTGATGACAGAGCGATCGATTGACATGATTGTCGGCATATTGGGTATTTTGAAGGTAGGGGGCGCCTACATTCCGATCGATCCGACTTATCCGGAGAACCGCATCCGTTATATGCTGGACGATTCAGGTACGGAACTGCTGTTAACGCAGCAGCATTTGGTTGAAAAAGTGGAATTTAGGGGCAAGGTCCTGCTGTTGGATGCAGAATTGGGTGAAGGCAGTGCGGATGCAAGTATGGCTGAGGCAAATGGAAAAGCTATATCCGCATATCACAGGGATGGTTCGAATTTGGAAGCCACATCCGGTCCTCATAACCTAGCATATGTAATCTATACGTCTGGAACGACAGGCCAGCCTAAGGGAGTCATGCTCGAGCATCGTGGACTCTGCAATCTGCATACGTATTTCAGGGAGACATTGTGGATCAGCAGTTCCGACCGTGTTGTATCGTTCGCCAGTTTTTCCTTTGATGCGGCATGCTGGGAAATGCTTCAGGCGCTCTTCAACGGGGCCACTTTGTGTATCCCGACATCAGAAACTATTCTCAGCTATGACAAGTTTGAGCAGTATATGGCGGATTATCACATTACAATTGCAACGCTGCCCCCAACCTATGCCATATACTTGAGCCCAGAACGAATGCCGGAACTACGCATCCTGTTCACGGCCGGATCGGCGACCAGCACTGAGCTGGTCAGCAAATGGAGAGACGGTGTGACCTATGTTAACGCCTACGGCCCAACAGAAAATTCCATAGCAACGTCTGTCTGGCCTGTACCGGGAGGTCCCGAAGCAGAGGGGGCCATTTCAATCGGACGTCCTGTACCGAATCACCGCGTGTACATGGTCGATGCACATGGACAGCTTTCACCGTCCGGAATCCCCGGTGAACTGTGCGTATCCGGCCCAGGACTGGCGCGCGGTTACCTGCACCGTCCGGAATTAACGGCTGAACAATTTGTAACCAATCCGTTTGCTGGCGGGGAAGTGGGCTATGAACGCATGTATCGGACAGGCGACCTGGCAAGATGGATGCCTGATGGCAACATTGAGTATCTGGGTCGGATTGACCATCAGGTCAAAATTCGCGGTTACCGGATTGAACTGGGCGAAGTTGAGGCGGCTATGCTGAAGGCAGGTCGCATGCAAGAGGTCATCGTACTGGCACATGCGAATAGCCAAAACCAACACGAACTCGTTGCCTATTATGTGGCGGAACGGGAAGTGACGGGGAGCGAGCTTCGCAAGATGTTAAATGAAGAACTCCCGAATTATATGGTCCCTTCACATTTCATTCAGTTGCAGAACGTACCTCTTACACCAAACGGTAAAATTGACCGTAAGGCGCTGCCGATACCAGAAGTTCGTTTGGCCGACCATGTTGCACCGCGAACGTGGATGGAAATAAAATTGGCAGACATCTGGCAGGATGTGCTGGGTCTACCGCAAGTAGGCATCAACGAAAATTTCTTTGAAATTGGTGGTCATTCGCTACGGGCGACGACACTGACTTCTAGAGTTCGCAAAGATTTAAACAAACCGATGGATTTGCAAAACATATTTGATGCACCAACGATCGAGCAATTGGCGGTCTTGCTTGAAGAACAGGATCAAATCACATATGCATCCATTCCGGTGGCGGAAAAACGCGACACTTACCCGCTTTCTTTCGCACAGACACGGATGTATGTGCTTCACCAGCTGGATCCGGAAGGGATAAGCTATAACACCACATCAGCACTGAGAGTAATCGGTCCGATAGATGTGAACCAGGTGGAAGAGGTATTCCGTCAATTAATTTCACGTCATACGGCCCTCCGGACAAGCTTTGAACTGGTAAATGGCGTGCCTATGCAGCGAGTGCACGATACGATTCAATTTGAGTTGGAATATGCCACAATATCAGAACTGCGGACAGAATCCAATGAACTTATGCTTGAAAATTTAGCAGAAGAACATGCCCGTTCCTTTGTACGCCCATTTGACTTGAGGATCGCTCCGTTGCTACGTGTAAAGCTGGTTAAATTGGGATTGGACGAGGAAGGACAGGAGCCGCAGCACTTATTGATGCTTGATATGCACCACATCGTTTCAGACGGAGTATCCATTGAAATATTAGCTGGTGATTTTGCCCGCTTATATAGAGGTGAAGTATTATCTCCGCTGCGTATTCAATATACGGACTATGCTGTGTGGCAGCATAGCAAAACTCAGCAGGAGCGAATAAAGAGTCAGGGAGAGTACTGGCTGAATAGATTTAGTGGTGATTTGCCTCAACTGGATTTGCCAACTGATTTTGAGCGTCCGGTAACACGATGTACGGAAGGTGACGCTGTTGAATTTGAAATGGGACAGGAATTGACTCAGTGTTTAAAAGAACTGGCGGTGCATACGGATTCTACGCTGTACATGGTACTTATGGCTGCATACACAGCATTGCTGCATTATTACACAGGGCAGGAAGACATCATTGTGGGTACTCCGATTGCAGGTAGACCACATGCTGACCTGGAGCCTATGCTCGGTATGTTTGTCGGCACGCTCGCATTACGTAATCATCCTCACGCTGAACAGACGTTTTATAACTGCATTGAGGACGCCAAGACGTGTGCACTGCAAGCATATGCGCATCAGGATTATCCGTTTGAGGAGCTGGTGGAAAAGCTCGACCTGAAACGAGATATGAGCCGTAATCCGTTGTTCGACACGATGTTTGTATTGCAGAATGTGGAGAAAAAGGAAGTGAAGTTGGAAAAGTTGTTCTTCCGCTCTTTTGGGATAGAGCAGGTTTCTGCGAAATTCGACCTGACGCTTGAAGTCAGTGAGGAGGAAGCATCTATCCAGCTCCAATTTCTGTACGCTACATCTTTGTTTAAACGGGAAACGGTAGAAAGCATGGCAAGGCATTTTGTACAGTTGGTCAAAACCGTTGTAGCCGATCCCAATGCTAAGCTGGGCGAATTGACGCTGATTTCGGAAGAAGACAAAGGGATTCTAAAAAAACATAGGGACACCCTAAAGACTTCTCGCTACTGGAGTACTCTGCTCGAAGGCTATGAAGAAGCACCTCAATTGCCATATGCCAATCTGATGGAGCGCAGTCCATATCAGACAGAGCATCTGGAGATTAATTTGGATGTTGAACGAACGGTGGCACTGCAGCGAATTGCACTGAATGAGCAGGTGACGATAAATACGCTGCTGCAGACAGCCTGGGGAATTTTATTGCAAAAGTATAACGGTACAGATGATGTGGTGTTCGCTTGCTCCATATCAAGTCCTTTGACAGATATATTGGAATTGAGGCATTCAATTGGACTGGGTAACCACACCTTACCAGTTCGCATTCGAACCGAAGCAGGAGCGAACTTTATCGGGTTGATGAGAAAAGTGCAGCAGCAAACCGATGAATCTGCGGTATATGAACATTTACCAATGTCTGAAATGGTTACAACGAAAGTGCAACAACTGGCACTTTTTGGACATAGAATGGTGTTTGAGACTACTTTGGAAGAGGCCAATACTGAGCAAGAAAGCTACGATTTAAGCATCATAGTATTTCAGGGAGATACGCTACGGATTGATTTTACCTATAATGCCCAGGTATATGATCATCAGAGTGTGTCGCAGATTCAAGGACATCTACTGCAGTTGCTGGATCAAATTATAGCGAATCCAGATAGTTTAATTGAGACAATGGATCTGTTGACTAAGCAGGAGCGGGAGCACATCATCCAGGTGTGGGGAAATACCACGGCAGAGTATTCGCGTGAACAAACAATTCACGAACTGTTCGAGGAACAGGTTTTGCAGACTTCGGATCAGACAGCGGTATATTTTGAAGGTCAACAATTGACCTACCATGAATTGAACGAGCGCGCAAACCGTCTGGCCCGTACTTTACGCAGCTATGGTGTGAAAGCCGATAGTCTGGTTAGTCTGATGACAGAGCGTTCCGTAGAAATGATTGTGGGCATATTGGGAATTTTGAAGGCGGGGGGAGCATATATCCCGATAGACCCAACCTATCCGGAGGAACGCATCCGCTACATGCTGGACGACTCAGGTACGGAACTGTTGTTAACGCAACAGCACTTGACGGAGAAGGTGCTGTTTGGAGGCAAGGTGCTGGTGCTTGACGGTGAACAAGACGGAGTCGCTTCCGATACAAGAAAAGCGGATGTGCGCGGAGAAATGCTGTCCGTATATCATCAGAACGGTTCGAATCTGGAGGCTGTATCGGGTCCAAACGATCTAGCATATGTCATCTATACGTCCGGGACGACGGGTCAGCCTAAGGGAGTAATGCTTGAGCATCACGGTCTTAGTAATCTTAAAACCTACTTCGAGCAAAAATTGAGTATTGGCTTGTCCGATCGGGTTGTCATGTTTGCCAGTTATTCGTTTGATACGTCATGCTCGGAAATAATCCAGTCTTTACTATGCGGAGCGACATTGTATATACCTTCCTCCGAGACTATTTTGAATTATGAACGTTTCGAGCAATACATGGCTTCCTGCAGAATTACAATTGCAACGCTGCCGCCAAACTATGCTGTATACCTGAACCCTGATCGCATGCCTGATTTGCGTGTTCTGCTTACAGCAGGATCGGCCTCTACCGCAGAACTGGTGTCCAAATGGAAGGACCGGGTGGCTTATTACAATGCGTATGGTCCTACCGAAAATTCCGTTGCAACGTCTCTTTGGCCGGTATCGGAAGAAAATTCTGAGTTAGGTGGAATCATATCCATCGGACGGCCAGTATCTAATCACCGCGTGTATATGGTGGATACACACGGAAATCTTTCACCTGCAGGAGTCCCTGGTGAGCTGTGTGTATCCGGTCCGGGGCTGGCACGCGGCTATCTGCACCGTCCAGAGCTGACAAAAGAAAAATTCGTAGTCAATCTGTTTGCAGCAGGGGAAGTTGGCTATGAGCGAATGTACCGTACAGGTGACTTGGCACGATGGTTGCTAGATGGGAACATTGAATATTTGGGTAGGATTGACCATCAGGTCAAAATCCGCGGGTATCGGATTGAGCTCGGTGAGATTGAAGCGCAAATTATCAAGGTGGACGGTGTTAAAGAATCTATTGTCATGGCTCGTGCAGATCAGCAGGGAGACTATCATTTGGCCGCTTACTACGTAGCTGAAAAAGAAATCAGCGGCAGTATGATGTTGAATTTGCTGAATGAGAAATTGCCGAACTATATGGTACCGTCGTATTTTATACAACTGCAGAACATGCCGCTGACACCGAACGGAAAAATTGATCGCAAGGCACTGTCGGCATTCGAGGAACATACTGATTTGACTGCAGAATATGCAGCGCCGCGCACAGCCATGGAGGCGAAGTTAGCACAAATCTGGAGAGAGGTACTCGACATTCCGTCCGTTGGAATTCATCATAATTTCTTTGCCATTGGCGGACATTCACTTCGTGCGACTGCATTGGCCGCAAAAATTCACAAAGAACTGAATATCGAGTTACCGTTGCGTTATGTATTTGACTTTCCAACAATTGAGCAAATGGCGCAGGCTGTTCATGAATTGTCACCAAATCCATTTGCAGCGATTCCTGTTGCCGAATTGAGAGACAGTTATCCGGCATCTATAACTCAAAATAGACTATACGTTTTGAGCAGCATGAATAACTACAATATGTCTACCATGCTTTTGATGGAAGGGGAACTGAATTTTTTAAGATTAGAAAGAGCGCTTAAGCAATTAATTCAGCGTCATGATACTTTGCGAACCTCTTTTGAATTCGTAGATGATAAACTGGTACAACGGATTCACGACCATGTTGATTTTACTTTGGAGGTTATGCAGGGACACGGAGAGAACGAAGCAAGAGCAATGATGAGACAATTTATCAGACCTTTTGATCTTGGGAAGGCACCGTTACTTCGAGCTGCTCTGTTGCAAGAATCTCCACAGCGTCATTGGTTTATGTTTGACATGCATCATGTGATTTCAGATGGTGTATCCATGAGTATATTGCTGAACGAGCTGCCCGCACTGTATGAAGAAAAAACGTTGCCCGCCTTGCGAATTCAATACAAGGATTATGCGGTATGGCAGCAGGGGGATATTGGTAGCTCATGGATGGAAAAACAAGAAGGATACTGGCTCAAGCAAATGAACGGCGACATTCCGCTTTTGGGTATCCCTGTCGACTTTGAAAGACCTGCAACACGTAGCACTTCGGGCAGCACCGTTTCCTTTGCCATTTCACCTGAGGAAGTGGACGGTTTGAAACAAATCAGTTTGCAGGCGGGAGCTACCTTATTTATGGTATTACTTGCAGCCTACAAGACCCTATTGTTCAAGTACAGCGGTCAGGAGGATATCGTTGTTGGAACACCTATTGCAGGTAGACAGCATCACGATTTGCAGCCTGTCGTCGGCATGTTTGTCAACACGCTTGCATTGCGGAGCTTTCCTGAAGGGGACAAGTCATTTTACGAATATGTTCAGGAAGTAAAGGACCAGGTGCTTGATGCCTTTGAGCATCAGGATTATCCGTTTGAATTGCTGGTGGAGAAGCTGAATGTACAGAGGGACCTGAGTCGGAATCCGTTATTCGATACTCTTTTTGAGCTAGATAACATGGACTCTGGTACGACGGAATTCCAAGACTTGCAGGTTACTCTGTGCCCAGGCGAACAGAATATGGCAAAATTCGATTTGACACTTACGGCCATGGAAAGCTCTGAAGGTTTGGTTTTCAGCTTCACATATGCCGATAGCCTGTACAAGAGAAGCACGATTAAACGAATGGCCGATCACTTTCTCCAGTTGATTAAAGCTGTTGTAGATGAACCACAGACAAAGCTTTCTGAAATTGAGATCATTACGCCACAGGAAATCGAAATGATATTGGATGTCTGGGGAAATACCGCGGTGAAATACCCAAGTGAAAAAACCATTCATCAATTATTCGAAGAACAGGTAGAGAAGACTCCAGATCAAGTAGCTGTAGTTTTTGGAGATAGCCAGATCACATATAACGAATTAAATGTGCGTGCAAACCAACTGGCTCGCGTGCTAAGAGCAGAAGGAGTCCAGGCGGATCAATTGGTCGGAATGATTATGGAGCGCTCTATCGAAATGATTGTAGGGATTTTTGGTATTTTAAAAGCTGGTGGGGGATATGTACCTATCGACCCTGAGTTTCCGCAGGAACGTATACTCTATATGTTACAAGACAGCCATATCCAGCTTCTGATTGCAAAGCCGGAAATGGCCGTGAAGGTACCGACGGATGTGCTAGTCATTTCACCTGATAGTCATAGGCTATCCGCAGAAGACGGTTCCAATTTGGCCGAAGTATGTGAATCCGGCCATTTGGCTTATGTGATGTATACCTCCGGCACAACGGGTAAACCCAAAGGAGTGATGATTCAACACTCTAATGTCGTTAATATGACAACTGCATTTAGACAACAAGTGTATAAGAAATACAAATCGCCAATGCGGATGGCATGGCTATCGCCGTATGTATTTGATGCATCAGTGAAACAAATTTTCCCATGCATGCTTCTCGGGCATGCGCTTCACGTGGTGCCGAGAGAGATTAGCACCAATGGTCATCGTTTGGCTGACTATTTCAGATCCCAACGTATTGATTTTACTGATGGTACACCGGCACACATGCATATGCTGACGGAAATGCAAGACTCCGTTGCAGACCTGAATGTACAGCATTTTATTTTTGGAGCAGAGGCGCTGCCCAGTCATCTCGTTAAAACATTTTTGAGCACCCGGCCCGGATATCGTCCGCAAATAACTAATGTTTATGGTCCTACCGAGTGCTGCGTAGACACAACTGCATACGACATTGACGGGGAAACGATGACAGCTTGGACACATACGGTGCCGATTGGCAAGCCAATGGCTAACCAGCACGTATATATTATGGATATGAATCGGAAGTTGGTTCCGATAGGAATTGCAGGCGAGATCTACATCGGTGGTGATGGAGTAGGGCGAGGTTATATGGGAAATCTTGAGCTGACAGATGAGAAATTTATAGCAGACCCCTTCCAACCCGGAAAACGTATGTACCGCACAGGAGATTTGGCGCGATGGATGGCAGACGGAAATATTGAATATTTAGGCAGGATGGATCATCAGGTAAAAATTCGGGGTTACCGAATTGAACTTGGAGAAGTAGAAGCGCAATTAATGAACCTGCCTGCGATCCGTAAAGCGGTGGTTATTGCTCGTGAGAATGAATCAGGACAAAAAGATTTATGTGCTTATTTTGTAGCTGATAGCGATCTGACCATTCAGGAACTTAAAGCAGCGTTGGTTCCGAATCTTCCGATGTACATGCTGCCTAGCTATTTTGTTCAATTGGAGAAGATGCCGTTGACCACTAACGGAAAAATTGATCGTAAATCGCTTCCTGCGCCGGACGGAGACATTCAAACAGGTGTTGAATATGCAGCCCCGCGAAACGGCATGGAACGGCACATGGTAGATATTTGGAAGCAGAATCTGGGTGTCAGTATTGTTGGCATTGATGATAACTATTTTGATTTAGGCGGACACTCCCTAAAAGCCATTCAATTGGTTTCACAGGCTCAGGCTATTGGCATTGAAATAGGGATTAATCAGGTGTTTCAATATCAGACTATTCGCCAAATATCAGAGTATATGCGAGCAGACACTTCGATGTCGGGTATGCTAACACGTGATATTGCCGAGGCAATCGACATCATCGAAAAGGCTTATAACGTACATGCTCATTTCCAATCAACAGCTGTTGAAGGGCGAGATCAATTAACTTTGCACATAGATCCTTTCGATTCTATACAAGCAGAGGCGCTGAAGGAAGTCATTTTGTCACGCCTTCATCCTGACCTTCATCCACATCATTTGCTTCCTTTTGAAGCGGCTGCTCAAGCACCTGACTGTGAAAAGTTATACACAGATACGATGGTAGACGATGAAGCTGTGAAGCGGCATGCTGAGGAATGGCTGGAACATCTGCTGCGGATGAATGACCAATGGAACAGCACGATGCTGGCAGGGGAGCCTTTACAACGATATGCGCTTGCTCCCGCTCAACATTATCATTTGGAGCATCCGCAATCCTCAGGAGGTGTCATTCCTTTTGATAGTTACCTGCTGGATGTAGAACGGTTATCTGCAATCATGCAACGCCTGATAGAGCGTCATGAACTCTTTAGAAGTGTGTTGGTCCAAACAGATGTCGGATGGGAATGGGAAATGTTGTCCATGAAGGAGCGCATGGATATTCCAATGATAGATTTATCGAACTACGGTGCAGAGATGCAAAATCGTATACTCTCACATATACTGCCTGCATTCTTTATGAACCCTTATGAAACAACCGGAAACTTGTTATATCGCATTGCGCTTGTTCGCCTTAATTTACGGGATCATTTGCTGCTGCTCCCTTGTTCACATCTCATCTATGATGGCATGAGCGGAGAGGTCGTTAAGAGTGAGTTCTACCGTGCATATGATGACATGAGCAATGTAAAAGAGCAACTAGCAGGAAGCTACCGTGATTATGTGAGTCAGGTTCGCAAAGGACCTCAGGACATGGGCGATCAAGAGATTGTCGACAAATTTCGCTTGTCCGCATTTGCTGCTGCTTCGGACGCTGTAGTCCTCGCAATTGAAGAGCGCAGCCTTACAACGGGCACAGATGTGACAGTAGAACTTGCAGATTGGAATGATTCTGACGCAATCGGAGACATGTGGGACTTGGCTATACGACTAGCTAACCGCTTTTTCCGCAGATATTTGCAAGTGGACGAGATTCCTATTCTTCTCACCAATTATGGCCGTGCATATGAGGAGAAGCAGTATTTTGATATTATAGGTGAATTTATAGACCAAATCCCTGTACTGCTTACAGATGCGGATGAACATGGGCATGAGATCAGAAACAGTATGCAGTTGGCCGTAGCGCGTAATCTGAATTTTCTAAATCTCATATACAATGATGAAATGGCTTCGTTGTATCCGCAGTCTAACCGGTATCTGAAGCATAGCCTGAATAAGCTACCTATTGTCTTCAATTACCTTGGCGAAGCGTCGGATAAATATCAGCTGTTTAAAAATATCGAGCCAGAAGAGAGGGACATCTATCGGGATTCAATCATTTTCTTTACTGTTCAGCATATGGAGAATGTATTGCAAATCTCACTGGAACTTCCTTTTGAAGAAAATCCAGAAATCGTTAAAGCAATGTTGGAAACAGAGCTAGCGAACTTACTAGTAACAGACGGAAGTGGAATAATGTCCACCTGATTTTTCACTTTAGGCATTAAAAACAAGCTCCGAGTTCAAAATACGGAAACTGCCCCAAAGCTTTCAAATGGCTTTGGGGCAATCTAAACAAACCACAAAAGCCGCAAGTCTCCAATAACCCCGGAGATTTACGGCTTTTGTGGTTTGAATGTAGCGAAGTTTTATGTAGCAATGTCGCTGAATTAAAACTTGTTGTAGTAGATCTTTACGCCAAATAAATGACATTGGATGCATGATGATTGGTGCCTCGCAATGGTTAAGATATGAACTTTGTGGGACTACGACTCATGCAATTGCGCTGACTTCCAGTGCTGTCGACTCATGAATACCATAGACAATGCAATTACCGTGAGGATAATCCCAAGCATTTGAAATCCCTTGAAGCTAAACGTACCTCCCATTACGATAGCTATCAATAATGAAGAGATAATGGTTCCCAGATATCTTGATGTGTTAAATAATCCGGATGCTACACCGATTATTTCTTTTGGAGAACTTTGGAACAGTGCTGCTTGCATACCTACATTGTTCAAACCGTTGCTAATACCGAATGCAGCTAAAGCCAAACACACGCTGATAACCGGTGAAGTTGGATTCAATGTCACGAGCCACACTGACCCCAATGTCATCAGAATTGCGGACACCAGCAATGCCGGTCGGGGTCCTGATTTATCGATCCATTGTCCTGCAATTGGAGAAGTAATTAGCGAGCACAAGCCTAAGCTTAGCATGAGAATGCCTGTTTGGAACTCACTGACATGACGTACCATTTGCAAGTAGGACGGAAGTCCGAAAAAGAGCGAGTAATATAGTACATTAACGAGCATGAATTCAACATTAACCCAAGTCATCGCAGGGTACTTGGCAAATGTACGTAAAGGAATAAAGGGTGATATCGCTTTTAACTCATGTCGTACGAATATCCCCAGCGCAACGAGACCTACCAGCCCGAAAATGACATTTCCTAATAAGATATGTCCAGATGATTTTGCTGAGAGTAATCCAACGAGCAGGGTAACCAAAGCCACTGTGAAGAGCAGAATTCCTAATGCATCAATCAATTCAAACCATTTACGAAAGGACATGTTGCGTGCTACGGATGTTGGCAGTTCGTCCTTAGGAATAGTCCTCCAAGCCAATACAAAGCTGGCCACCACAAACGGAATATTGATGAAAAAGATAGCAGGCCAATTCCACCAGTGAATCAAGACACCGCCAATAAAGGGGCCAATCGCTGCTGCTCCAGATAGGAATATGGACAAAACAGACAGCGCAGTTGCTGGTTTCTCTGTAATATGAATTCGAACAATAGCCATTCCAACCCCAACCATCATGCTTGTTCCGATGGATTGCACAATGCGGAACACGATGAGCCACCCGAAATTTGGTGATAATGGAGCTAATAATGATGCAATGAAGCTTACAACAAGCCCAGAAAGAAATATCCTCCTACGACCGAATAAATCGCTGGCCTTTCCCATGACAGGTTGTGCGATGCTACTTGCAATGTAGAAAGAAAAAATAATCCAGGAAACACCTGTAAAGTCAAGTTGGAATACATTTTGCAGACTTGGAATAGCAACAGAAACCATCGAAGAATTTAATGGGTTCAATAGTATCCCTAGACCAACTGAAATCAGTAACCACCAGCTGCGAACGCTCATTTCTGGTCCCCCCATAGCGAATTAATATCATCGTACTTGAAAGCGATTATTTATTCCAACGCATTTGATGTTATAATCTCATTGACTTGAGGGAATGAATGGGGGATCATAATGGAACTTCTTCAACTGCGATATTTTCTCGCGGTAGCTCGTTTGGAACATGTGACCGAAGCTGCACGAAGTCTGCACGTTACTCAATCGTCGCTGAGCAAAACGATTCAACGCCTGGAGGAAGATCTGGGGGTTCCTCTATTCGATCGAACAGGGAGGAAACTGCGATTGAATGAGTTCGGAAGCAGATTCCTTCACCGTGCAGAGAGGGCTTTATTTGAATTGGAGCAGGGGAAGCAGGAGCTTAGTGATTTATCCAGCCCGGAACATGGCACTCTCGAATTGGCAGTGACCACCGCAAGCACATTACCCAATATTCTGCGAGAGTTTCGGAAAAAGCGACCCTATATTCAATTTCATGTGCAAATGCTGACCACGCAGGAAATGGTAACGCTGCTTCATAGAGGAGAGGTCGATTTTTGCTTGTCCTCACCTCCAATAGAGGGAGATGACATCGAATGCCAAATCGTGTTTATCGATCCAATCCTTGTAGCTGTTCCAAAGGGGCATCGGCTGGCGGATCGAAGCAGTGTAACGTTGACGGATCTAAGGGATGAATGGTTTGTCGGTGTAAAGAGAGGCTACGGTACTCGCGATTTAGTGGACTCTGTATGCAAATCGGAAGGTTTTATACCTAAGTATGTGTATGAGGGGGATGAACCTGCAAGGCTTAGTACGCTTGTGGAAGCTGAAATTGGCATAGCCTTCATACCAAGCACGGCAAGAAATTCACGGGAACATCTTAAATATCTTCAAGTAGAAAATCACGAATTGGTACGGGAGATCGCTTTATTATGGCACAGGAGTCGGTATATTTCGCGGGCTGCTCTGGAATTCCGTGAGGTAGTTGTAGAATATTTCGGAGCAATATCCAAACAGACAATATAATCCCATATATAACTGAAATAAAAAACATTAACAGAAGCGGTAGCGTAGGACATGTTAACCAAACGTCCTAAGCGGCCGCTTATTCTTTTATTCAACTGCAAAATTTGTAATTTCGATTTGTACGCTGCCAATCACACATGCCCAGCTATTGAACAGTTATTAGATTGTACTAACCCATCCTTCTCAGCTGGCGAAACTGCTCCGGCGTGATGCCTGTATGCTCCCGAAATCTCTTGATAAAATAGCTTCTTTGATGAAAGCCAGTTTCCAGTGCAATCTGCTTTACAGTGAGTACCGTGGATACAAGGAGATGTTTGGCCAGCGTTATTCGGCATTGGAGCAAATATTGAGCTGGGGTGCTGCCCATGAGCTGATGGAAGAGCCGGCTAAAATGAAAGGAGCTATAACCTGACGTCGCAGCCATTGTCTTCAAATCGAGCATGTTCCGACATTGCATACGAATATATTCCGCCGTATGACGAATCCTCTCATGGACGGTGCCGCCGGGAGAGGTGCCGAAACTTTGAATGCTTTTATGTACAGAGCACCGGAATCTGGAAAAGTGTGTGGATTGAATATGTGAATGAGGTAAGAATCAATGAGGTCAAGATAATACCGGATATCGACCGTCATATGATCCGCTTTGACTTTCAGCTCATGGGTATTGAGGCTAAAGATAATTTACGCCTGGAGACACGGATTGCGCTGAAAGGACAGCATGTGAAAAAGGTCAGCTTATCTGCCGACAGGCCCTGGATAACGGTGGAGGCCCATGTATTTCATGAAGCGTGTGGTCCATGGAAGCAGTGCTTGTGGTCACCGGAATCGCCCAACTTGTTCGATGTAGAGTTTGCTCTGTATGAGGATGAGAAAGAGAGCGACAGGGTGTATTCTTATTTTGGCATGCGGAAAATATCGATTGAAAACGGACAGATTCTATTGAATAATGGCCCTCTTTACCAGCGGCTGATTCTAGATCAGGGCTATTGGCCGGAAACTCATCTGACTCCCCCTTCTGAAGAAGCTCTTATCGAAGATATCGATAAAATAGCCGCGATGGGATATAACGGGGTTCGTAAACATATGAAGCTGGAAGACCCTCGCTTTTTATATTGGTGTGATGTGAAAGGCATGCTCGTCTGGTCAGAAATGGCGTCGACCTTTGAGTTCAATGATCAGGCGGTTAGCCGCTTTACGAAGGAATGGCTGGAAATCGTGCCGCAGCAGTACAATCATCCAAGCATCATAACTTGGGTCCCGTTCAATGAATCGTGGGGCATATCGACCATTGGACATGATGTAAGGCAGCAGCAGTTCACGCAAACCATCTATCATCTGACGAAGACGATTGATCCGTATCGTCCGGTGGTTACCAATGACGGTTGGGAGCATACGGTCTCGGATATTTTGACCCTTCATGATTATGTGGAGACGGGCGAAGAGTTTTTGGAGCGATATCAGGACAAGGAAAGCATCGTAAACAACAGCATCTCCTTTAACAATTGGAAATATGCCTTTGCAGAAGGATATGCCTACCGAGGACAACCGATTATCATAAGCGAATTCGGCGGCATTGCCTTCCAGACGGACAAGGGCTGGGGATACGGAAACCAGGTGGATTCAGTCGAAGCTTTTATCGAACGTTTCCGTGCAATCACCGGAGCAATTAAAGCGACCCCCTATCTCTCGGGCTATTGCTATACACAGGTAACCGATGTACAGCAGGAAGTCAACGGGTTGTTGACGGAAGACCGAAAACCGAAGGTTCCGCTTGAAGTGATTCGGGAAATAAATCTAGCTTGAAGCGATAATTAAGATAATAGAATTTGCAGAACGGCTGCATGCTGTTGTTCAGCCATTGCTGGATTCACTTAACTAGAGGTTTAAACTTGGAATAGCAATGTTGGAAAACAGGACAACTTTTCGCATACAGGCTTTTTATTAGAAAACTGGATTTAATTATTTTGGTTTTTTGTTCCCCACTCACATAACCCTTCCAAAACAGGTAATAGCGTTTCTGCTTTATCTGTGAGACTGTACTCGACTTTAGGGGGGACTTGAGGATATTCTTTCCGATTCACCAGACCATCCGCTTCCAATTCTTTTAGTTGTGAACTCAATGTTTTATAAGTAATAGCCCCTATCTGTCTTTTCAGATCATTAAAGCGAACTGTTCGGTTTTCGGCTAGGAGATAAATAATAACCATTTTCCATTTACCACCAATCAGTGAAACTGTATAACCAAAAGGTGTATCTTGAATGTTTTTAACTTTACCTTTAAATTCAGCCATACTCATGTTTACAATATCCTTTCGGGTAGTACCTATCAAAATAGTGCGTACTACGTTTTTATTTGTGTTCAGTTTATACTAACCTTACTTTTGAAGTAAAGGAGAGAAAACATGACTAAAAAAACAATACGTCTGTTAATGCCACAATGGCAAGGGGGAAACAATCCTAATTACTCTTTTGGAGCCGAACTGCTTGCTTGGCTAGCTCCGGATAATGATCAACCCCTTATTCATGTTCCCATTCAAGCTTATAACGGTACTCCGCTTGAAAACGAAAACGGTATGAATGGGAGAAAACAGCTACTTGAACAGTTAGAGGCTGCTCAGCATATCATTGATGCTCATAAGCCAGATCGTATTGTAATGTTTGGTGGTGACTGCTTAGTGGAACAAGCTCCATTTGCCTATTTGAACGAACAATACGGTGGGGAATTAGGTTTAATTTGGATCGATGCTCACAGTGATTTAGTTAGATATGTGGGCTATGATAACGGACATACATTACCGCTCGGAAATCTTTTGGGAGAAGGAGATGAGGAGTTCGCAAAACATGTGAAAATCCCACTAAAACCTGAAAATGTTTTTATCGCGGGATTAGCGGCTCCTACAGAACAAGAAACAGAAGGCATTTCAGAAGCGTTTCAAAGACTAGGGATAGCTCCTGCAGAATCAGACACAGAAGTGATTCAAAGACTAGGGATTAAAACTGCAGGAACCAAAGAGTTAACGAATAGTACTGAATCTATTAGAGAGTGGATTAAAGAAAGTGGCATTAAGCATCTAGCTATTCACCTTGATTTAGATGTGCTTGACCCAAAAGCATTTCGTTCTTTACTGTTCGCCAACCCTGAAGCGCCCTATAATTTTTCTCCCGCGGGAACAATGCAAATGCCTCAGCTACTTAATCTGATTAAAGAACTATCTGAAGAAACAGATGTAGTTGGATTAGGTATAACAGAGCATATGCCGTGGGATGCTATTAATTTAAAGAATCTGCTTGGAGAGATACCTATTTTAAATAAGTAAGTTCATACATGGATTATAATAGAACAATGATCTGCTTAATCATAAAAATACACCTCCGCAAACATAAAGTGCGTGAGTGCATTTTTATGATTAGCGATTTTGACATCCTATATTTGGGATTGTGAGATGTAGGAGAAAATTCAACGAATTTAGTTTTATGAATGAACAGAGCTGAGAAATGACAACTTAAGAAAGTAGTATACATCACAATTTCCAAAGGAGGATATCTGTTATGGCTCACCAGAAGAAAAGGAAAGAAGCAGCCTGGAAGTCACGAAAGCAAGAGCAGCATCCCCATGGTAAAGTCAAATCGCTCAAGGAGCTGTCCAGCGAATAGGAGTGAGGAGTATACTGCTTGAAAGAGAAGGACTGTCGGTGAAATTCATCGGCAGCCTTTTTTTGCAATAATTTCGCTTACAGGAAATAATCCCTTTAATGTTGCAGCTGGATTTACTAATAACTTTCCAGCTATTGCTTGTAAGCTTTTCAGATTGTAGACCTCATTAGGATGAAAACGCTGAGTATGTAGTTATTCATAATATTCTCTTTGTATAACAACCCAATGCAGATAGCGGGACTTGTAAAAAATGTTTTCCTGATGACAGACAGTTGGGGTTGGTTGGGGATGAAGATGCGCAGCGTTCTACTAAAGAGGGTATCTTCTTAAATTCGTTTTTCTACAGGTTGCCTGTTCCGGCTAAGAATTGAAGCATCTCCTGTTCAGGAGATGCTTCTTCTACGTTATGATTGGGGAGTCTGAGATAAGCTGATTTATCAGGATATGATTGAATTCAGGAGACCCTGCTTCACCTGATCCGACAGGGGCATAAGTGGCAGACGCAATTGCTCGGCGGCAATAATCTCTTGTTGGGTAAGCCACCACTTGATCGCGGCCGGGGCTGGCTCTGCAAATACATGCTGGATCATCGGTTCTAGTAGCATAAAACTGTCTCGCGACCCGTTCATGTCGCCAGCCACAAAACGTTGGTATATATCCACATACTTCTGGATATGGAGATGAGCGGATGCAAGCATACCACCGGTAGCCCCCTGGCATAGCATGGCATGGAAATAGGCATCCTCTCCGCAGAGGACAGGCTTGGTCTCGTACTGGGTCAATTTTAAGAGCAGATCAAGACCGCCCGTGCTGTCCTTGAGCCCAATTATGCCATCTAGGTCCAGCACTTTGCGTATTGTATCTACTGTCATGCGACTACCCGTGCGAACCGGAATCTCATATACTAGCACAGGCAGGCCTACACGAGATACGACACGGAAATGCTCCAATATTCCTTCCTGCGTCGGCCGGTTGTAATACGGAGTGACTACCATGGCTGCATCCGCTCCTAATTCAGCCGCCATTTCCGTCCGATGCACCGTTGAATAGGTATCGTTCGTTCCCGTGCCAATGACGATCGGAATGGTTTTATTCATGCTCTTCAGAACATCCTGCGTCACATGTACCATCTGCTTCACTTCATCCCAGGATACGGTTGGCGACTCTCCTGTCGTACCGTTAACGACCAGACCCTGGATGTCATGGCCTGCAAGATAGGTAACATACTTCCGGTACGAATCGATGTCCAACTTATAGTCACGCGTAAAAGGTGTAATCAGCGGTATGAAAATCCCATGAATATGTTGTTCGTTCATCATCATCAGTTATCCCTTCCCGTTGAATTAAATCTAATGTAACATAGGAAACAGGATCAGAGTTATCTATAATAAACGATGATTCTAATCAAAATTTTCGATGGGGTGGCCAGATTGGATTTCATTTATCTTCAAACATTTCGGGAAGTTGCCATTCGTGAAAGCTTTACAAGAGCAGCAGAAGTGCTCGGTTACGCACAATCCAGCGTCACGACCCAGATTCAGAAGCTGGAGAAAACGTATCAAGTTAAATTGTTCGAGCGCTACAATAACAATAAGATTCGTCTTACCTCCGCCGGAGAAGAGCTGTTCAAGCTTGCTGGACAAATGCTGGAGCTTTTCGAGCAATCGAAAGAAAAATTGGCCAAGCAGGGCGGGGGCTCCATGACGATCGGTACTATGGATTCCATCGCTTCGTATTTTCTGCCGCCGTATATGCAGGCGACTCGCAAAGAATACCCAGATTTGAACATACGATTGCACACGGATCGCGAAGAGATGATTTTGCACCAGGTGAGGGAAGGGGAGGCCGATGTTGGATTGATCCTCGCGGACGATTCAAGCAATCCGGCGTTGCAGTGGATTACCATTCGAGAAGAACCGCTTGTGCTGATTGTCCATCCGAACCATCCGCTTATCGCTAAAGAGCGAATCGACCTGAATGATCTGGTTGATGCGGAGTGGATCATGCCCGAGCATACGTGCAACTACAGACAACTGCTGGAGAGAGTGCTTCGAGCAAATGGAATCACCTATCGCGTGAGTCTGGAGCTGGGTAATCCGGAAGCGATCAAACGGAGCATCAAGACTGGAGAGGGCATATCCATTCTACCTCTAATGGCTGCACTGGAGGAGATCGAACGGGAAGAGCTGAAGGTGTTACCCTTTGAGCATGCCGAGCTCAAGCTGGAAATTCAGCTTGTTCTTCATCCCAAAAAGTGGGTGTCCAACGCATTGAGCTTTTTTATGGAGAGCATGAGAATATAGATTTTCCTCCACATCAAAATTAATATACAATACGAGCGCTTCCTAGTAGATACCAGAAGCGCTCAAAGTTAAACGTACCGAAGGATGAGAACTTAGAAAGCAAAGATGAACCAAAGTTTATTCAAATCATCGACCGTATTTTTTCTGGATAATAAGCAATCAATAGTTGTATTCACTAAACCATTCGGTTACTTAATGTTTAATTAGAACAAGATGATCGACCTTACTGCCAAGAATGGTGATTTAAGTTAATGGGAAAGGAAAAAATATAATAATGAGGAGTGATTAGGTGAAGGTTTTGGTGGTAGGTTCAAATGGACAAATTGGACAACATCTTATCCATTTTTTGAAAGAAAACAAAGAACACACAGTCCGTGCGATGGTTAGGAAACAAGAACAAGCTGATGCTTATCATAATGGTTCCATGTTCCTGATGTTTTGGTTTTTAGGCAAGGGCATATTCCATTACTTTATCAAATAAAACTGGAGCCCAAAGAAGAACGAAACAATGATCGAACAGAATTGGGTAATAAATATTGTAGAACATACGCATCAAAAAAGGATTGGGAATATCAAGTAGTTTTCCCAAAAAAACGCCGATATCTCTGTCCCGTAACCTTAAGTTTTTGAAAGATTTTTTAAAAGAGAGAAAGTACTATTCACAATGGTATATAACCCTGTTATCTATCGACTTCAGTGTATTTGGGTCTTGTCCAGTTGACCATCTTGCCTCCACATTCGTAAACAATACAGATCCCCTCTTAATTAAACCATTGATTTATCACCTCATCGCAAAAGGAACATTAATCACCAATCTCAATGAGCTTATTTCATCCCGTAGCATAATATTACTAAACACACAGGTGAACCCCCAAGTAGAAAAAATAGATGGAGGAATGTTGTATGGCATTTAACCAAATCAGGATATATGCTTAGTGTTGTCTTTATGGGAAAAAGTTCAAGGTGGTTACCATAAATCCCCCTCATGTGTGGCTAAGGAGGCCTGATGGTGAGGATCTAGAGATATTTTTTACTGATTTAGTGAATCACCCGACTTTTGTACTGGAAGCCTCGATGAAACTTGAGAAGCAACAAGAGAAGAAGTCATACGATAAAAGTGCTGTACAAATCTCTTCAACTGCAATTTTGGAATACATAAGATGAAAACCTGCTTGTTCTCCATGGATTCTCAGGCTACGAAGCCTACAGGAAGTAGACGAAAGAGCGCTGCTGATGATAAGAAGACCGAATAAGGAGAGCGTGCCATGGAAGTCCGATCCGGACAATTCGTATAGCAGCCATTGGCAGAAAAAAAGGTTGTCCCATAAGTCATAAAAATGACTAGGGACGTCCTGTTCTCCAATTGTAAAACAATAAGAAACCGTTCCTGGGTAAAATGGAGGTACCACCCGACCATTTGAAAGGATATGGTTTCTTTGTACATTCAATATACCATTATGAGATAAAAAGAGGAGTTACGCAGGACTATCCCTCATCCATGTTATGTGGCTTTGTGGCCAGCCCCTCAATTAATGTCTATTCGCTCTTAAACCTTCAATAAATATGCGGTGTAATCCATCAAGAACTCGTTGGCTTGTAAAGCCTTCATCTTGGAGATGGTAATCGATATTGTGAAGCACGGCCAGCAGGGCTTCAATAGTATATGAAATGTCCACCCCGGATACGTCTCCCTGTTCAACGGCCTCATTTAGCAGATTTCTGCTTATATTGCGCATCCATTGACATAACGGAGATTGTAACGGACGATGCCCGGTTGAGGCCCGGCTGACCTCACAGAGCCAAGGAACTTTCGCCTCTAAAAAAGAGACATATCTTACGATTACATGGTAAAGCCGGTCCAAGGCAGCGGTTTCTGGGGATTGATCAAGAAATGCTTGAACTTCATCAAACAAAGGTTGGTATTCTTCATACGCGATCTCCTGACATATGTCGCCCTTATCCGAGTAGCGACGGTATAGGCTTGCTTGTCCTACTCCAGCAGTCTTCGCAATCTGATGCATATTGACATTGTCAACACCGTTTTTGATGAAAAGTTCTCTAGCCGCCGCCAAAATTCGTCTTCGGTTTAACTCCTCTCTGGGAATTTTCAGAGAGACAGATTGCGATTCTGAATTCATCATAAACATCTCCTTTCATCATTAATTTAACTGTTATTTAACACGAAAAACGGACAATATGTCCGTTTTTCGTGTATAGGACATGTTGTCCGTCTTCATATTATAATACATTTCGTGAAAAATTAAAAATACATTCATTTGGGCGACCGATGAGCCTTTTTTTATTTCTTGGTATAGTGCTTTTTGTAAATTGGAGGCAAATGCGGTTCAATGCCCGATAGGTCCATTTCCTTTAAACTTGCGATCGTATGAATAAACTGCTCGTATGCTTTTTTCTTGTCGCTCGTCGTATCTGTTCCGGTTTCGGTTGATGCTTTCCTGCTAACTTCAGAGTTAAGTTGCTTTTGATCCATAGATTACCCTCCATCAAATATAGTCAAGGCTTACAAATCCGGATGTCTCTTGTGCCAGTCTGTATTCATTTCATAAGTATTGCCGATACCTAGTACTGTCGCTTCTTCGAAGGGGCGGCCAATCAATTGCATATTAATCGGCAGACCGGAAGGTGAGAAGCCGCAAGGCATGCTCAGGCTAGGCAAGCCAGTCAAATTGGTCGGAACCGTAAATGAGTTCAATCTAAATACACTAGCATCATCATCTGCACGCGGCGCAGTGATCGGTGTTGTCGGCGTCAACAAGATGTCGATTCCGGACAATGCATTCAAAAAATCATTGACAATTAGTTGCCGGGCCCGCTGAGACTGAAGGTAAATGGAAGCCGGAATATCTCTACTGCTTTCAAGAAACATTCGGACGTCCGGTCCATACTGTTCCAATTCTGTCTCAAGCCACTTCTCGTGGTACGAGTACATTTCCGTCATCATAATGGCCATCGTCGCACTTCTAACATGTTTGATCAGGGGCAGGCTAACTTCGATGATTTCTGCTCCCAGTTCTCGGAATTTATTGATAGCGGCCTTCATCGCAGCTTCCACTTCCGGCATCAAATCCTCGTAATAGTAGCTTGTCGGCAAACCGATACGCACACCCCTGAGACCATTCGGATACATCTTGATACCTGGCGCAGGCAGATCGACAGTCGATTCATCCTTTGGATCGAAGCCAGACATCACATCCAAGCACAGGGACGCATCCATGACACAGCGGGTCAACGGACCCGAGTGGTCCAATGACCAGGCCATTGGAATGATACCATACCGACTGACCCGACCGTACGTCGGCTTCATCCCTACGACACCGCACAAAGCAGCGGGTATGCGGATCGAACCTCCGGTATCCGAGCCTGTGCCCAGATAAGTAAGTCCAGCCGCTAAAGCAGAAGCCGAGCCGCCGCTTGAACCTCCCGTTACAAGTTCAGTGTTCCACGGATTGAGGCAAGGACCGAAGTGCGGGCTAGTTGTTGTCAATCCCGCAGCGAACTCGTGAGTCTGTACTTTGCCTAGCAGAACTGTTCCAGCCTCATGTAGCTTAGCTGCAACCGTCGAATCGTAATCGGGGACGAAGCTGTTCAATATTTTTGAACCGGCAGTTGTTCGGATCCCTTTAGTGTAATATAGATCCTTATGAACGATGGGAATCCCGTGAAGGGGCCCTTTGTACCGACCATGCATAATATCGCGTTCCGATTGCTTCGCTTGTTCAATCGCCAGTTCGGACGTGTGGGTAACGAAAACGTTCAGTTTCGGATTCAAACGTTCGATGCGGTGAAGCGCATGTTCTGTAATCTCTACCGGGGATATTTCCCTTGTTCGGATCCCCTCGGCCAGCTCATGAATAGCAGCAAAGGACAGTTGGAAATTTAATTTACTCATCTATTCATCCTCCGTATCTTTCGGACATGTCGTAAGTCTACCAAACTAATTACCATAGCTTCCGCTACGATTTGCTTTTCTTGCGAATAAGTATGTCAGGATTGCCAACAGGGAAATGGTAAAATAAACAACAGAAAAAGGCATCTTAAGATCAATCAGTCGGCCGACCAGCGCAGGTCCGAATGCTCCGCCTAGGAGATAGGCCAGTGTGAAAATACCCATCCCTACACCCAGCTCAGCCGAACGGAGTGTCGTCGAAACTAAATTGCTGCTAGAGGTGAGGACACCGTTGAATCCAATCATAAGGATAATGATCAATAAAGCGTCGATCCATGGCGGCAAATGTACGGATACCCCCAGTAGTATAAATCCGCTGATGACGAGACTTTGCGATATGACAAGCACGCGGGAGCTTCCGAAACGATCTGTCCAACCTCCGATCCGGGATCCGAGCAAGGCTGCACAGGCGGCACCGGGAAGCATCAGCAGACCGATTTTACTAGTTGGTAAATGAAAGGAATTCTTCATCATGACAGGAAGAGTAAAGGTTAACCCCGTGTTGCATACGAAGGTAAGGAATCCAATCCCTAGAATTCGTCGGTAAGGAGCATTTTTCATGAAAGATGCATCGATAAATGGATGTTCTTTTTTCTGAATATGAGTACCGAACCATAGAAGAACTGCTGCTCCTGCAATGAGCATAAACCAATAGTTCGTAACCCCTAGCAAAACCAACGCCAGTCCCGCGGAGAACAAAACAGCTCCGAGAAAATCGAATGAACCGCGGTCGTGTTTCTTGTCAGGAACATACTTGTATATCAAAGGGATAACAAATAGGCTCAGACTGGACACAATGAACAAAGCACGCCAGCCAAAGTATTGCTCCACGAAACCGCCGAACACAGGCCCGAAGCCGGAAGCAAAGGCAATTGTGGCGGATAAGGTTCCCAGCACCCGTCCCTTGACTGTAGGCTTAAAATACAGGGTTACTGCCGCATAAGACAGGGGAGAGATGGATGAGGCCCCTGCTGCCTGCAGCAGTCTTCCAATGATGACTTGCAAGTATGAAGAAGCTGCAAAAAAGCCGATCATAGAGCCGAAAGCTAAAAGGATTAAACCAATGACATACAGCTGGCGAAAGGAAAAGGACTCCGTTAACTTGCCGTAAGTACCGGCGCCGATAGCCATCAAAATGCTGTAGCCGACCATAACCCAGCTCACCTGCGAGGAGGTGAGGGCAAAGTCAGCGGAAATCGAAGGTATAGACAAATTAAACATGGTCATATTGATGTTTCCGAAAATAATGAGCAAGCAAAGTGTCCCCATTAATTTCCGCTCATTGCCGGATAAAGCCATTGATTGAGTATCCATGGCCTGTCCCTCCATTACAGGAAGTCAGGAAAGGTGCGGCATTTTTGCGCCTGATCTCTATCGTGTCCCAAGAAAACATAGGACGGCCGAACATCCTGAATTAACTCCTGCATGCGAGTAATCGATTTGGCAGCCATCTCTTGATCGAATGTCAAGAACGGTACGCTATTCTCGAAGTTCTCCCGAGTATAAGCAACATCAATTGTCAGTAGCACTGGACCCGACTTTTCCGTTGTGACAAGGACTGATTGATGGCCAGGGGAATGACCCGGAGTGAATAAAATTTGAACCCCCGGAATCAATTCATGGTCACCCTCAATGATTTGATATTGTAAATCAGGCAGCCTGCACTCTAATGGAGAGTAATCCTCATTGTTTATGGCCGCATCATACTCTGCCCTTTGAATAAGGATCGGCGTATTGCGGAAATGCCCGTTTCCCCCAGAATGATCCAAGTGTAAATGGGAGCTAATGACCATTTGAATATCGTCAGGTCGATAACCTACACGCTTTAACACATTTACGATCGAGTCGCCGTCAGACATGTTGGGGACGACGCGCCCTTCACGTCTAGTCCCCTTGTAGTAATCGGGATTGTTGATAAAAGCGTCGGGCATTCCCGTATCGATGAGTATCGGCCCGCTGGTCGTTTCTAATAGAAAAGACCACACAGGCATTCCGACTAATTTCCCGGGGGCAAGGGTTCGATTAACTGCCGATTGATCTAGAAAACATTCACCTACAGGTAAAAAATACAACTTTTTTATATTCATCCCAGTTTCACCCTTCATATTATAAATTCGGACAGTTTGTCCGTTTTGTTTTGATTATATCGGACAAATTGTCCGATGTCAATTTGTCATCGGCGGTTGGGCTTCGGCAAAAGCCTTATACCTGCAACAATTGGTATGTATCTGCTCTACCCTTACGCATCCCGGAAGCAAGAAGAAGATGCAGAGGCAGTTGGCAAAAAGCGATCCGAGTTTATTAGTCATCTGCCACGATTTGAATTGAAAAGCAACGATGAATTTGTATCTGAAGTGAGGTCCGATTTAATCTTACGACGGTACCCGAAGTAGGAGAGGAAATTGTGACAGTGCCCTCTTTTAGTCAGCTTAGAACACTATTTACAGCGGATAACTTCGGAATCATACCGGAACATATTATTAGGATGCGGATTGGATAGAACCGATCCCTGGGTTGGAACTGAAAGTCAGGAAGTGGGTTGGGGAGAAGGACCCGATGACTCCGCGGCCGAAAAAAGATGGAATGATTGAAGATCTGATTACACTTGGACACGAAGGCAGCGGCAATGGCCTGCGGCATTTTGTTGCCGGTAAGCAGATCCAAGCGGGTAGCTACATGGAGGTTAAATTTGGGGACGGCTGGATACCAGGGAGATACGAGTGGTCATTTGAGAAAGATAGCCCGATTAGAATTCACTCCTCTCGGCACGAATGGATTTCGATCCATGAGGGGCATCTAGTCCGGGTAAAAGCTTGAATGTTGTCATGCTGTACACGTTATTGACTTACAGGATCTTGGGGAGTCAGCGGTTACTGTGATCAAATGGTGGAAAAACCACGGCATGGAGACAACTGCAGAGATTTAAAGATTGGTGGGATGAAATGTTTAAGAGATTCAAATTTTGCTTCAGGCTTTATTAAGGGCGTTCGTTTGAAACTGTTTGCATAAGTTTTATATTTAGTTTTCTCGTTGGATTATTCTTGTATTTAGGTCATGCACCGGTTTCATGGTTGTCAATCGACATTATGGCATTCTTCTTGGATTGCTTAGCTTTAACACGAATAGTCTGGTGGCTAAGAGTTCCTGGTAAAGGGACGAATATTTACGGCTATTTTCGGTGGGATAATACGATAGAAATTCATATCGGAAAGGTTAAATCACCAATGGAGTTTCAGCGTCGGATTAGAAACACAATCAAATATGCTTCGTGAAAAAGGATATCTTATTGAATACACTTCCGGCATATTGACGCAGGTATGAGTTACGGTAATACATGAGACGAATTTAGCTATACTTTTTTTGGTATATGTCTGAGACTTTTTTAGCCGGGCAGATCGCCTACAGTTTACTCAAACGGATGTTGTGTCGCTGTTGCGGTTCAGGTAGAACCAGTAGCTAAAAGGAATCTACTGGTTCTCATTTCTCTTCACAGTTATAGAATGACGAGTGATCATATTAGGGTGTGATTATGTTATTGTTGGAGGATAAGTCTCAGTTATAATCCAAAAAAACGTAAAAAGTCTCAGTTATAAAGCAAGAAAGTATCACTTATAACTAGAAATTTTAGGAATGTAAGAATAACTTTTGTCTCAAGTATAGCCATTACTCATAGCTGGAAAGCAGCAGTTTGAACTACACAATCATAAGACTGGGGATTCTTTTAAGTGAAATCGGTACGGGAAAAGTGGCTGCCGCGGAGAATATCACCTATGGCAGCATCCCACGTGAGGATGTAGCCCGTGCCATTATGGCAGCTTTAGATGAGGAGAACACATACAAGCGAGCATTGATCTGATTACTGGTGACGATTCAGTTGTCGAAGCATTGCAAAAAATCTGAAGATGAATGATCAAGTGTGAATCCAAACAATAATGAATTATTTGCACCAATTACTTTGAAGTTTTGAGATCATGCCTAGAGTTGACAAATGAAACAAACATGTTAATGTATATGCTTGTGCATGCATTTTATTGATGCATTTCATAATATAAATCAGAGAGGAGTCTTTCTCACATGAAAGATTTATTTAGTCCCTATACAATTAAAGGTTTGGAATTGAAAAATCGCGTAGTTATGCCTCCAATGTGCCAATATTCGGTTGACAAAAAGGATGGGGTCGCCACAGATTGGCACTATATACACTACGTTAACCGGGCGGTAGGCGGAGCTGGTTTTATCATAATTGAAATGACAGATGTAGAGCCAGATGGTCGTATCTCCGATTTTGATCTTGGTTTATGGTCAGATGAGCAGATTCCTGCTCTCAAACGGATTGTAGATGCTTGTCACAGCTACGGTGCCAAAGTGGGAATCCAGATCGCGCATGCCGGACGCAAGGCGGAAGATGCTGAAGTCCCTGTAGCACCATCTGCTATTGCATTTGATGAAAATTCAAAACAACCTCGCGCGCTTGCAACAGAAGAGGTTAAAAGACTCGTTGAGAAATTTCGTGCTGCTGTAGCTCGCGCTGTTAAGGCTGGATTCGACAGCATTGAAATTCATGGTGCACATGGCTATTTGATTCATCAATTTCATTCGCCGCTTACGAACAAACGGGAAGATGAATATGGTAAAGATCTTACCCTCTTTGGTCGGGAGATCATTCAGGCAGCGAAGGGCGAAATGCCGGAAGATATGCCACTGTTGATGCGTATTTCTGCCAAAGAATATGTAGAAGGTGGATATGGTATTAAGGAAAGCATTGCTTTTGCCAAGGAATACCAAAAGGCAGGAGTAGATATGTTTGATATTTCATCTGGCGGTGAGGGACCTATAGCTGCATGGGGCAGACCAGGAACTCACGCAGCGTATCAAGTCCCCTTGGCAAAAGATATCAAAGAAGCTCTGGATATTCCGGTGATGGCCGTTGGAAGACTGGAAGATCCAATTTTGGCGAATGCAGTTATCGGTAATGAAGAGGCCGATCTGGTTGCTGTGGGTAGAGGGATGTTGAGAAATCCTTATTGGTCACTGGAAGCAGCATCAAAATTGAAAAAAGAAACTGCAATCCCTACACAGTATACTACAGGGTTTTAAGATTGACTGTATACATTACTGGTTGAGCCTGCTTGGGTCAGTAAAACGATTCGAATCAAATAAATTGGCTTCATCAGCAGTGCAACCACAAGGAGAGCAACTTGCGTTTTATGGCGGCAAAGGAGCTCTTGCTAATCATGGCCTGTCAAAGTTAAAAATGATGAACCTCTAGCTATATTCGACCAGGAAAATATTTTAAGACCGAATGCAACGATAAAGGAATTTGAATTGGTCGATTAAGCAAAAAAAGTACGTCCTTTAGACCTTCTGTAAAGTACTCTATCAAGGTACTCTACAAAAGGTCTAATTAATGAACTCTGCGATCACAGAGAGCATCCAGAATATTGTTGCTCAAACCAATTTGCTGGCTGCCTGGGCAGGAGCATGGAAGAAGGTTTCCGTTTGTGGCGGGAGAAGTGCGTAAGATTGCCGAATATGCTTTGAATCTGTGGGCGGAATCGATGACCAGACGATTCATCAAAGTACGGCATGTAGAACTTGACCTTACAAACAATAATGAAGATGTTCAGAGGAAGATACATAAGAAGAGATTCAGTTTTAGCTCTGATGTCTTTACATTGGACTTTGTGTAGAAAAATTGGTACAAATACAAGCTAGTTACGAAGGATTTTTTTGTATTCCATATTTTCTCTAATTGACTTTGTGACTCGACATTATTATTATCTTATACTATAAGATTAATTACCTTATACTATAAGATTAATTATCTTATAGTATAAAGGTATTAGCGAGAAGGTGTTGTGACCATTGGATTATAAAGCATTAGCGACAGAATTATTCGAGTATATCGTCAAATCGCGGAAACCGGCATTAGAGGAACGAGGGCACTTCTCACGTGGCGAAATGGGGATTCTCATTTGTCTGAATTTCAATAAGGACGGGGTTACCTCTGGCCACTTGAGCGAATACTTGTCCGTCAGTACGGGACGGGTAGCAACGGCACTGAAGAGTCTGGAGAAGAAAGGACTAGTTGTACGGCGTACTGATGTCAACGACAAACGTAAGGTGATTGTATTCATTACGGATTCAGGTAAGCAATTTATGATTGATAAGCATAATGAAGGAATTGCATGGACCGAGAATGTTCTTCGAAAGTTAGACGAAGAGGATGCTAAAGAACTGATTCGACTCATTAAGCTTATTGTCTCTAGAAGCTGAATTTCTATGCAGATGCAGGACGCACCATACTTCACCAAACATCAAAGACTATCAGATAAAAGGAGAGCAACAGAATGCTAAAGATATTCAAATATCTCAAGAAAAATGAATGGATGCTCGTACTTTGCAGCCTAGCTTTCATCGTTGTGCAGGTATGGCTTGATCTGAAGCTGCCTGATTATATGGCGGAAATTACGACCAAGCTGCAAACGGAAGGAACGCCTGTGTCCGAACTGCTGATTCCCGGCAGTTACATGTTGTTTTGTGCCGTCGGCAGTATGATTGCATCTATTATTGTGGGCTATTTCGCGGCAAAGGTGGCTGCTGGGCTGGCTATGCGTCTGCGTGCGATGGTCTTTGACAAGACCTTATCCTTTTCGATGGAAGAGATGAACAGCTTTTCGACGGCAAGCCTCATTACCCGCTCCACGAACGATGTTACGCAGATTCAAACGGTGGTTGCGCTGGGGCTGCAGGTGATCATCAAGGCACCTATTCTGGCCGTATGGGCTATTGTGAAGATTGCGGATAAAAACTGGCAGTGGACCGCCTCCACAGGAGCGGCCGTGGCTGTTCTGATTTTAATGCTAAGTGTCATTGTTGTTTTCGCTCTTCCAAGTTTTCAGAGAATCCAGCGTCTCACCGATAATCTGAACAGGGTAACACGTGAGCATCTGATCGGACTTCGGGTAGTACGCGCTTATAATGCAGATCAGTATCAGCAGGAGAAGTTCGAGCAGGCTAACGTTGAGTTGACGAATACAAACCTGTTCGCGAACCGATTAATGACGATGATTGGCCCAGGTATGACCTTTATTATGTCAGGTCTGAGTGTCTCTATCTATTGTATCGGCGCTTACCTGATTAACGGGGCGGCCGTACCAGACCGCATCACGTTGTTCTCCAATATGGTCGTATTCTCCTCTTATGCAATGCAGGTGGTTATGGCCTTTATGATGGTAAGTATGATATTCATTCTGATGCCTCGCGCCTCGATCTCTGCCAAACGGATCATGGAGGTTTTGAATACCGAATCCAGCATCGTTAACGGGCATGAGACGACAGGAGAAGAGAGCGTTATGGGGCAAGTGGAATTCCGTAATGTCAGCTTCAAATATCCAGACGCGGAGGAGGCCGTGCTTCGCAACATTAGCTTTACGGCGAAACGAGGCGAGACGGTTGCCTTTATTGGCGCTACAGGCAGCGGAAAAACCAGCGTGATCAATCTGATTCCCCGTTTCTATGATGTGACCGAGGGGGAGGTACTCGTGGATGGTGTGAATGTCAGGAACTATAATCAGCAGGCACTCCATAACAAAATCGGGTATGTCCCCCAGAGAGCTGTATTGTTCAACGGTACGGTTGTATCCAACGTTTCGTATGGCGATAACGGAAGAGCAGGAGCTTCGGAGAAACTCGTTAAAGAAGCCGTTGGTATTGCTCAAGGAACGGAGTTTGTCGAAAAGATGGATGGTCAATATCAGGGTAGAATTTCGCAAGGTGGAGCGAACGTGTCCGGTGGTCAAAAGCAGCGACTGTCCATTGCGCGTGCCATCTACCGTCAGCCGGAAATTTATATTTTCGATGATTCCTTCTCGGCATTAGACTACAGAACAGACCGAATTCTGCGCTCCGCTCTCAAAAAAGAAACCGGCCACGCTACGACACTTATCGTTGGTCAGCGCATAGGTACTATCAAAGACGCTGATCGGATTATCGTGCTGGACCAGGGAGAGATTGTAGGGAGCGGCACGCATGAAGAGCTGATGACGAACTGCAGCACCTATCAGGAGATCGCATATTCGCAGCTTTCGAAGGAGGAACTCATACATGGATAAGAATGAACACACCGTCGACAGCCAGCAAATGAAAATGAATCAGCGAGGTCCCATGGGTAAAGGACCCGCGGGGGGCAAGGGTACTGGTGAAAAAGCGAATAATTTTAAAAAGACCATCAGTCAGCTTGTATCCTACAGCAAGGCCTATGTGCCTATGATTATACTAGCTATGGTACTGGCCCTGGTCGGCTCCACCCTCAACGTGATTGGCCCCGATAAGCTCAGCGATATTGCCAACCTGATTCAGGAAGGAATCGTGACCGGGATTGATGTAAGTGCTGTTCAGAAGATTGTTCTTGTATTGGCGCTTTTATATGGATTTGGTCTTATCTTTAACTATTTCCAGGGCTTCATTACAGCAACCGTCTCACAGCGTCTTACAAAGAAGATGCGGACAGAACTGTCTCGAAAAATCGATCATATGCCTTTGAAGTATTTTGACTCTACGAGCTACGGTAATGTGCTTAGCCGTGTAACCAACGATGTCGACACCATTGGACAAACGTTAAACAACAGTCTCGGCACGCTTGTCAGTGCGCTGGCTACCTTTGTGGGCGCCTTGATTATGATGCTGTATACGAACTGGATCATGACCGTTACCGGAATTATAGCTACGCTGATCGGCTTTTGCCTGATGAGCGTGATTATGAAGCATTCACAGAAATACTTTGTTGCACAGCAAGCGGAGCTTGGCCAGATCAACGGTCATATCGAAGAAACTTATGCTGGTCATAACGTAGTCAAGGTATATAACGGGGAACAAGCAGCCAAGGAAGTGTTTCATGGCATTAACAGCCGCTTATATACAAATGCATGGAAGTCCCAATTCATGTCTGGTCTGATGATGCCAGTCATGATGTTCATTGGAAATTTTGGTTATGTCGCGGTCTGTGTCGTGGGAGCTTTGCTGGTCAACCAACAGACTATAACTATTGGAACTATTGTCGCCTTCATGGTGTATATTCGTCTGTTTACACAGCCCTTGTCGCAGCTGGCACAGGCCGCAACCAATCTGCAGTCGGCGGCTGCCGCCAGTGAACGTGTATTCGAATTTCTGGGTGAAGAAGAATTGGCAGATGAGCGTCACAAGACCATAAAGCTGGACACTGCCAAAGGGGATGTCGAATTCAAACATGTCCGTTTCGGCTATAATGCAGATCGTATGATCATCAAGGACTTCTCCATGAAAGCTGAAGCTGGTCAGAAAATTGCCATTGTCGGTCCGACAGGCGCTGGTAAGACCACGCTCGTGAATTTGCTCATGCGGTTTTATGAGCTGAACGATGGAGAAATCTACATTGACGGCACCCCGATTAGCCAATTAACGCGCGAGAATATTCATGAATTATTCTGTATGGTGCTTCAGGATACCTGGCTGTTCGAAGGAACGATTCGTGACAATATCGTCTTTTCCAAAGATCATGTTACCGATGAGCAGGTGGAAGCTGCATGTAGAGCGGTGGGTCTGCACAGCTTCATTAAAACACTGCCGCAGGGCTATGATACAGTGCTGGATGACAAAGCCAATCTCTCTGCCGGTCAAAAGCAATTGATTACCATTGCAAGAGCGATGATTGAAGATTCACCCATGCTCATTCTGGATGAGGCCACAAGCTCGGTCGATACGCGTACGGAATTGCTGATTCAACAAGCGATGGACCAGCTGACTGTGGGGAAAACCTCCTTTGTGATTGCTCACCGACTTTCGACGATCAAGAATGCGGATCTGATTCTGGTCATGAAGGACGGTGACATTATCGAAATGGGTAACCATGAGGAATTGTTGGCTAAAGGCGGCTTCTATGCCGATCTATACAATAGTCAGTTTGAACATGCATCTTAAAACTAAATGCTTGAAAGCACATTAAATATCCATATAATTCTAACGAAATTGACAGCAGCATGTGGACATTATAAGGTATGAAAGCCAGAATTTTTTAATCATAATTGTGGAGGCAGATCAATGAACCAGCGTTTTCGAATCACCCGTTCCATACAGGAAAGTCCTGTGGAGCCATCCATTTCCCTGGAGGAGTGCAAAGATTACTTTGCATCCCAGCCAGACTTTTCGTATTCACGAGTGCTAATCATACAAGGTGCTGAGAGTACCATGTCGATCGAGGGAGACTTTTTCATGTGGAAGTATGCTGATGTAGAAATACCTTTTCGTCATTACATGGGTGATGTGTATGTGGCTATTTCCGATGAGGCTGTCGTGCCTAAGATGATTGAAATTGCAACAGATTTGCAAGCAGATGTGGTGAATGGGTGAAGAACTATTCACTATTCTTATTCTGCTGAAGGTTGTTGACTTCGTAGTATATCTTTACAGCAAATTGACAGTGCTGATTTCTGCCTGCTGACATCGAGTTACATAGATGTCAGCATTTTTGTTAATTATGTCAATATACTGGGAAGAATAATCCATACCACAAAATACATATTCCATTGGCTGGATGCTAAGAGACTTAACAGTTGGATCAACTAAAAGGGGAACGATGCTAGGTTAGAGATGTTTCGCTGTTTCTCATTACGGAAGCAGTGCAAGCTGGTAAATTAGGCGAACAACCATTGACGGTAAAAAGCGGTGATTTAATTATTGCTTTGGATGGCGCATTAATGGAGATCTCCAGTTCGGAACAGTTTGGATTGTCAGGATGGGCTGTCAGCGCTCGTTTGTATGGGATGTTTAGCGAGGAAGACAGTAATGAGATTGTTTTGCGTAAAAAACTGGAGCTTCCCAACGAGTGAAGCATTTCGAATCGTTTTCCTGCCTGACGCACACCATTTTGAATCGGTTAATGTGAACAGCTGCGGCAAGCCCTTGTCATTTAAAAGACGTGATGTAGAGGGTTTGTCTGGATTTCTGATGAGTGGTTTCAAAGGATTCGTTTCCTGTCTGGTCACAGGGCAGAAGCTCACTCGGTTGTGATGCGCTCGGCAACAAAAACGATTCGATTCGTACACAGTATATATCCCACAACAAATATTTCCGGTACGTTCGCTGTGGGAGTATTCAGTTCATTCTTAAGGGTCAAGTCGCCAAAACTTTAAAAAAGCAAGTCTCTTGCAACATGGAGACTTGCTATTTTGTATTTTCCGTTCATTAAATTTTGCGAAAAAAAATAGTTCTAAAGTTATGATTTTTTTAAAAATTTATATTTTTAAAGGGGAATCAAAACGTTTCTATTAATTAAAAAATAAAATTTATAGCTTAAATTAGAGGAAATTTAAGCTGAACTAAAATTTCACAAGAAAAATTAAAGAAAATTCCGCATGTAAATTAGTTCAAAAGATCTATTAAAAGTCACTATCTATTTAAAAAGTGAAGAGTTATTAATTTTGAATCATTCCAGCTTAATGCAAATAAATTCCATGATATAGGTAATTAAAGAATATTGCTGAAAAAGTTGAAATTTGTCGGATAATGTCAGGATTGATTTGTTATATTTGTGTTAATGGTATGTAACGTAAAATTTGTTTTGGCACAAGGATTTCGAGACTTTCTTGCAAGCCTACATCATTTTGATTTTATCAATTTATAAAATCAAAAATTTTGTTTTGAATCACGTTAACGGGTCATGTTCAGTATTCAATTTAATAAAAAAGTAAAATTCTTGCATTTGAAGATATAAAAATAATAGAATAATATGGGTTATTTATTGATTTCATGAAATCCATCAATTTGGAACTTATGTCCCATGCTAATCGGTTTTAAAGTTTGTATATTTAAAATAGCTAGAAAGTATTGGGAGGAAAAAAGGGATATAAGGATTTATTGTGAGATTTTGGACAGTAAGAGGATATGAGAAATTTATATGTCAACTCGGTCATGACTTGGTTTTAAAAACGTGATCCATCTGACTGAGAAGATCCAGTTATTTTGTTTCGCTCGACATGGGGGCTTTAAACCTGAATGGCTTACAGAACATGAAAGTTGTTCAACAGAAGCTCCATGGATATCAAGCAGAACAATATGCCCTCAACGGCTTCCCGAAATGGCTTCATAAGTACATAAGCTGTTTTCTTTTTTAGACACTGTATGGGAGCACTGATTGTAATTGAAACAGCATGGCAGTTGTATAGGCAAAACTGCAAGATTTCCTGTCCATAGCATCATATCTGGTAAATCCGTCTCACATTTTCCGTATTCCAAAAGTCAACTCTATTATTTTAAGGTATGCGAAATATATCCTAAACAGCCTTGGAATCCCGTTGGCTCGTCCGATGACCATCATTTTTCATCCATGTACAAAATCAGGGAAGTTATAAACGCAGTCGTGAGTATTTTTTTGTCCTTTCATCCTAGAATTACGCTCCTAACCACGCTGCAGCAGCTCATGTATCTCGCAGCATCGATACCCTCCAGCCAAGATTCTAACAGCACACAGCATGATACACTACGTTGTTAACACTGCGGCAACCATTCTACAACCCACCACCAAGATGTACTCTCAGCATAATTCAAAAATGTTCTCACTCCATGCACATATTCATACATCCAGAGTCAGAGTTATTTCACTATGTCCGCCCAACTAAAAAAGCTTGCACTGCGAAAGTGTGAGTGATGAAAAAGAGAGATGTGCTTGTTTCTATTCAAATTTAGCTCTTCGAAGACACCCATATCTCAATGGTATATCAGGAGTGGTCGCTTTTGCCGACTGTCATTGGCAATTTAATGCCGGTGAAAAGGTACGCATGACCAGTTCCTTGACAAGGACGGTCATTTATGAGGAGTTACTTTTTACCCACATCTATTTCGCGAGGAGAGATACGTATGACTCAGCACAATGTTCAATTGTTTGCATTAAGCCAACCACAGCAACGTATTTGGTACACGGAGCTTGTGTATCCCAATCGCAACACGTCCACGATTATTACCACTGTTAAAATCAAGGGAACAGTTCGAATAGATGCATTGCAGCAGGCAATGAACCGGGTGATTGCACAAAACGATTCTTTTCGTATCAAAATCACGGCTCGGGACGGCATCCCCTATCAATATGTGGAGCCGTTTGCTGCTCAAAGCATAGAAACGCTTCAGGTTACCCCGGAGGAAGCTGAGCTATGGGTCAGCCATCATAACGCACAGCCGTTCCCCTTGTTGGATTCGCAGCTGTATCGGTTTGTTATTTTGCGGTTGGGGGCAGAAGACACCTGGTTTAGTTTCAAAATGCACCATATTATTTCGGACGGCGTAACCATGGAGCAGGCCATTAATGAAATTACGGGGCATTATATGAATATTGTGCATGGTACAGGTTCAGATGCGTCGGCTCCAGCGAATTCATATCTCGATTTTATTCAGGTGGAGCAAAGCTATGAGCAATCGGACCGCTATCAAAAGGACAAGATATACTGGACGGAGAAATTTGCCGATTTGCCGGAGGTTACAGGTTTAAAATCATACAATCCACTTACGGTGAGTACGGCTGCACGCCGGGAGAACTATACACTGGAGCACGAATTATATCGTGGTGTCACGGCTTTTTGCGAGGCGAATAACATCAGTATTTTTACATTTTTCCTGGCTGCTCTGTATATTTATTTGCATAAAATGACAGGGGAACAGGATTTAACCGTGGGCACATTGTATGCTAACCGTACGTTGAAGAAGGAAAAAAATACAATGGGCATGTTCGTCAGCACTGTGGCTACACGTCTGCGGGTTGAGCCGGAATCCGAGCTACTCACCTTCCTGCAAGGTGTTGGCAAGGAGCAGGCGTCCATTTTGCGGCATCAGCGTTATCCGTACAACAAAATCATGCAGGATTTGCGTGAACAGCAAAGCGGCACGGATATTCGCCGCCTGTTTGGCGTTACCATTCAATACCGTACACTGAGCTTCTCCCGTTTTGATGAAGCCGTTCAGCAGGTGCATACCGATTTCTGCGGAGATACGGTGAGTGACTTCGATATTGCCATGATAGACATGCTGGATGACGATAAACTTGTATTGCAACTGGATTATCGGACCGAGTTGTTCAGCGAGCAGGAGATCGCCCGAATTATTCGCCAATTCCTGAGTGTGGTAGAGCATATGGTGAAAGGGCCACAGAAGCGGATTCAGGAGTTGTCACTGATGAGTGACGAAGAGCGGGCACAAATTATGGATGTATTTAATGCGACAGCAGTGCCCTATCCACACAATGTGGGGATTCATGAGCTATTCGAGGAACAGGCAGAACGTACACCGGATCAGACAGCGGTTATGTTTGGAAATCAGTGTCTGACCTATCGGGAGCTGAATGAACGGGCGAATTCATTGGCACGAATGCTTCAAGCACAAGGAGTAGGACCTGACAAACTGGTTGGTCTGATGGTGCAGCGCTCATTGGAAATGATCGTAGGTCTGCTGGCCGTTTTAAAAGCAGGTGGTGCATATGTGCCGATCGATCCCGAATTTCCGTCATCTCGTATTGAATACATGCTGGAAGACAGCAAGGCCGAAGTGCTTCTGACCAGTCGTGATCTGGCAGAAGAACATCATTACATCGCCAATACCATGTTTCTTGAGGATGCAGCATTGTATCAGGGAGAAAGCGGCAACCTAGAGGCGTTTGCCCGCCCAGAGCATCTGGCTTACGTCATCTATACCTCTGGTTCGACTGGAAATCCGAAAGGAGTTATGCTCCAGCATCGCTCGGTACTCAACTTTATTACCGGGATGCGTGAAATCATCGACTTTGAAGCGAACAAAACGATTTTGTCACTGACGACCATTTCATTCGATATTTTCGTCTTGGAAACCATCCTGCCCCTGTTGAGTGGAATGACTGTTGTGCTTGGCGACCGCCAGCATCAGGTGAACCCTCAGGCGCTTGGTGAGTTGATTGCTCACCATCATATTGATATGTTGCAAATGACACCATCGCGGCTGCAAATGCTGATGGATCATGAATCAGGTTTCCGCGCGTTGCGAGACGTAAAGGAAATTATGGTCGGGGGTGAAGCCCTTCCGTCCAAGCTGCTCGCAGCACTGCAAGAAATAAACGGTCCCCGCATTTATAACATGTACGGACCTACAGAAACGACGGTGTGGTCGACCGTAAAGGAACTGACTCATGCTCAAGACATTAATATCGGACGTCCCATCGCGAATACCCAAATCTATATCATGAATGCGAGTGGGGAATTGCAGCCAGTCGGTGTGCCGGGCGAGTTATGTATTGCAGGGGAAGGATTGGCCCGTGGATATTGGAATCGCGAAGAACTGACGGCCGAGAAATTTGTGGATAATCCGTTTGCCGGAGGCAAAGTCGGGTATGAACGTATGTACCGTACAGGCGATTTGGCGAGATGGTCGCTGGACGGCAACATTGAATATTTGGGACGGATGGACCACCAGATGAAAATCCGGGGCTACCGGATCGAACTGGGCGAGATTGAATCGCAGCTATTGCAGGTGGAATCGGTACGAGAAGCGGTCGTCGTGGCCCATACGGACGAAACGGGTCAAAAACAACTCGTGGCGTACTATGTGGCGAGTCAAGAACTCGGAGCCAGCGAACTGAGAAGTGAGCTGGGGCGGGAGCTACCAAGCTATATGGTGCCGTCGTATTTCATTCAATTGGATCAGATGCCGCTGACACCGAACGGTAAAATTGATCGTAAGTCCTTGCCAGCACCGGAAGGCAGCCTGCAAAGCGGAGCGGATTATGTAGAGCCACGCACTGCAACGGAACGGGCACTCGCAGCCGTCTGGCAGTCAGTCCTGGGCGTGCCAACCGTCGGAATGTTGGACAATTTCTTTGATCTGGGCGGCGATTCGATCAAGGCGATTCAAATCGTATCTCGTGCGTTCCAGGCAGGCTACAAGCTGGACATGAAGGATCTGCTTCGATATCCAACCGTTGCAGCATTGGCACCGCACATGCACGAGGCAAGTCATATAGCAGATCAGGGAGAAGTGAGCGGGGAAACAGCGTTGCTTCCGATCCAGCACGGGTTCTTTGAACAAGAGCAAGTGGATGCGCATCATTTTAATCAGGCGGTTATGCTGCACCGGGAGCAGGGCTTTGACGAAGCTGCTTTGCGTCAGGCGCTTATCAAGCTGACGGAGCACCACGATGCACTGCGGATGGTGTTCAGGAAGACCGAGCAAGGCTTTCAAGCGTGGAACCGCGGAATACAGGAAGGCGAGCTGTATCATCTGGACGTGCTGGACTTTAGGGATTTGACAGATGCAGCCATTCTGAGCGCGACGATTGAGGCGAAAGCAACTGAAATTCAAAACAACATAAACCTGTCCGAAGGACCGCTGGTAAATCTGGGTCTGTTCCGTTGCATCGATGGAGACCATTTGTTGGTAGCGATCCACCATTTGGTGGTCGACGGCGTGTCTTGGCGTATTTTGCTGGAAGATTTGGCAACCGGCTATGAGCAATCTTTACGTGGCGAGTCTGTCCGTTTGCCCAATAAGACGGATTCCTTCCGTCTGTGGGCTGATCAGCTGTCAACATATGCGAACAGTTCGGCTTTGGAGAAGGAGCGTGCGTACTGGCAACAGCTGGAGCAAGCGGCAGCTACACAAGCAGCTTTGCCCAAGGATTACACTTGCAAATCCGAGGCCAAGCCTCAGCTACGAGATGACCGCACACTGACAGTAGCGTGGACGGTAGAAGAAACAGAACAATTTTTGAAGCAGGCACACCGGGCCTACAATACGGAAGCGAACGACCTGTTGCTGACAGCTCTGGGCACCGCAATTCAGGAGTGGGCAGGCATCCGTCAGGTGCTTGTAAATCTGGAGGATCACGGACGGGAAGCTATTTTGCCGGATGTGGATATTACGCGTACGGTCGGTTGGTTTACCAGCCAATTCCCGGTTGTACTCGATATGGGCGAGGATCGGAATGTGGGACGGCGTGTCAAGAGCGTCAAGGAAGGGCTGCGTCGTTTGCCGCATAAAGGAATTGGATACGGTATTTTGAGATATCTTTCTGCGCCTAGGGAAGGGGAAGCCGCTTTTGTCGCCGAGCCGGAAATCAGCTTTAACTATCTCGGACAATTCGATCAGGATTTGAAACATAATGCATTTGGCATGTCTCCTTATTCCATCGGAGCTTCCATTAGTGATACGTTGACCAAGCGGCATACTCTGGATATCAACGGCATGATCACGGACGGTGCACTGGAACTGACGATCAGCTACAGCAGGAAAACATTCATGAAAAAGTCAATCAAAAAGCTGGCTGATCTGCTTCAGGAGAGCTTGCGTGAGGTATTGGCTCACTGTGTGGAAAAAGAGTTGCCAGAGCTGACGCCAAGCGACTTGTCCTTCCAAGGACTGACGGCTGGAGAGCTGGATCATATTGTAGAGCAGACGGCTACTGCGGGAGAACTAGAAAATATTTATTCGCTCACACCCATGCAAAAAGGCATCCTGTTCCACGGTTTAATGGAGCCGAAATCCGGGGCGTACTTTGAGCAGGCGACATTTGATCTGCAAGGCAGCTTTCAAGTGGAGGCTTTTGCCGAAAGCTTAAATCAACTGGTGGATCGCCATCAAATATTCAGAACGAATTTTTATAGCGGGTGGAATGAGCAGCCTTTACAGGTAGTGTACCGCCATAAAGCGGCTGGATTCCGTTTTGAAGATGTACGTTCACTGGAGCAAGAGGAACTGGGCGCGTACATTGCTGATTTTGCAAAGCGTGACAAGGCAGAAGGGTTTGACTTTAGCTCAGGCGAGCTGATGCGGGTGTCTATTTTGCGTACAGGCGAGGAGTCGTACCGTTTTGTGTGGAGCTTCCACCATATTTTGATGGACGGCTGGTGCTTGTTCCTAGTTGTGGGGGAAGCATTTAATACGTACTTTGCCATCCTCGAAGACCGCAAGCCGGAGCTTGTCCCGGTAACGCCATACAGCGAATATATTGAATGGCTGGAGCGGCAGGACAAAGCAGAGGCTGAACGGTTCTGGAGTGATTATTTTGCTGGTTTCGAGCAGCAGACGGTATTGCCGCAGGCAAAACAGCTGGACGGTCACGCTAAAGAATATGAAGCGGACAAGCTTTCGTTTACACTGGACCGCGAAGTGACCAAGCAGATGAACAAGCTGGTCAAGCAGCAGCAGGTAACGGTCAATACACTGCTGCAAGCGGCGTGGGGCGTTGTGCTGCAACGGTATAACAACAGTCGGGATGTTGTATTTGGCAGTGTCGTATCTGGCAGATCAGCGGATATTCCAGGCATCGATAAAATGATTGGTTTGTTCATTAATACCGTTCCTGTACGGATTCACAGTGAGAAAGATATGACGTTTGCTGCGTTAATGAAGCAGATACAGGAGCAGGCACTGGCTTCCCGTGCCTATGAAACCTATCCGTTATATGAAATTCAGGCCCTGACAGAGCAAAAACAGGACCTGGTGAACCATATTATGGTGTTTGAAAACTACCCAGTGGAACAGCGCATGGAGCACATGGGTAGCCGTGGTACGAATGGTTTTACGATTGCCAATGCTTCCGTATCGGAGCAAACGAACTATGATTTCAACATTACGGTTGTGCCGGGGGATGAAATTCATGTCCATTTGGAGTACAACGCGCGAGTATTGGAACGTACAGCTGTAGAGCAAATCCGCGAGCATTTGCTGCATATGATTGAAGAAGCAATTCACAAACCGCATGCGCTGGTAGATGAGCTGGAGCTAGTGACTGCTTCGGAAAAAGCGAAAATCATCGACGGTTTTGGATCAGTAGGCGTATCTGCATGGAGTGATGAAAAGCAATCAGAAGGGTTGTTCCACGCCTATGTGGAAGAACAAGCGCAGCTTGCGCCGGATCACGTGGCAGTTGTATACGAGGAGCGGCAGCTTACATACCGTGAGCTGAACGAGCGTGGGAACCAACTTGCTCGTAGATTGCGGAATGAAGGCATTGGGCGCGAATCCATTGTTGGTATTTTGAGCGAGCGTTCGGTGGACATGCTGGTCGGCGTACTGGCGGTGTGGAAGGCTGGCGGTGCTTACGTGCCACTGGATGCGGATTATCCGTCCGAACGTATCCGCTTTATGCTCGAGGACAGCGGTGCGACAGTGCTACTGACTCAAACAGGTTTGCAGGAGCGCGCGCAGGCATGGCTGAATGAAAGCCGACAGGCTTTGGCCGGAGGGCAGGCTGAGGGCGAGCTGGAAACGGCGGTTAGCATTGAAACGATGGAAAGAGACAGCCTTAATGAGGGATTAAGCTTGAAATCAGATTCGTCATCTAATAGCGAAGCAGCATCCAAATCCGCAACGAACTTGCGTCTGCACACCGTACTGGCGCTGGACGATGAGTCGCTGTACACCGGGGATGCCACGGATGTGGAACCTATCAATGAGCCGCAGGATCTGGCGTATATGATCTATACGTCCGGTACAACGGGACGCCCGAAAGGGGTCATGATCGAGCATCACAGTTTGGTAAACACAGCCGCGGCCTACCGCCGGGATTACCGTCTGAACCAGTTCCCGGTACGATTGCTGCAACTGGCAAGTTTCTCCTTCGACGTGTTCGTCGGCGATATTGCGCGGGCGCTCTATAACGGCGGCACGATGGTCATCTGCCCGAAAGACGACCGGATTGACCCAAGCCGTCTGTACGGCTGGATTCACGACTATCAGATTACGGTGTTCGAATCCACACCGGCTTTAATTGTACCGTTCATGCAGCATGTACATGAACAGGGACTGGACATGAGCAGTCTGGAACTGCTGATCACCAGCTCGGACAGCTGCAGCGTGACGGATTATCGGGTGCTGCAGGAACGGTTTGGCGCAGATATCCGCATTATGAACAGCTACGGCGTCACGGAAGCGGCGATTGATTCCAGCTTCTACGACGAAGAGCTGTCGAAGCTGCCAAGTAGCGGCAATGTACCGATTGGTCAGGCGTGGCTGAACGCCCGGTTTTACATCTTGGACAGCCAGCTGAATCCGGTGCCGATCGGCGTACTGGGCGAGCTGTGTATTGGCGGAGCCGGGGTAGCACGTGGGTACTTGAACCGTGCGGACCTGACGGCGGAAAAATTCGTAGCGAACCCATACGTACCGGGTGAACGACTGTATCGCACAGGCGATTTGGCGCGGTGGATGCCAGACGGCAATGTGGACTTTATCGGCCGGATGGACTATCAGGTCAAAATCCGCGGATACCGGATTGAGCTGGGCGAGATTGAAACGGCGATTCAACGGGTGCCCGGTGTGCGTCAAGCCGTAGTCATCGACCGGACGGACGAGCGTGGGCACAAGTATTTGTGCGGATACATCACGGGAGAAACCGAGCTGCAGATCGAGGAAGTACAAGCAGCACTGGAAGCAGCACTGCCAGCACATATGGTACCTGCACGCTTGATGCGTCTGGAGACCTTACCATTGACCAGCAACGGCAAAATCGACCGCAAGGCCTTACCGGAACCGGAAGGAAGCATTCATACCGGTGCAGCTTATGTGGCACCGCGAACTACGGTGGAACAAGTATTAGCTTCGGTGTGGGCTGGGGTGCTGGGCGCAGAAGCCGTAGGTACGCAGGATAACTTCTTTGAACTGGGCGGCGATTCGATCAAAGCGCTGCAAGTATCCTCCCGATTGCTGCAAGCAGGGTATCGACTGGACATGAAGGATTTGTTCAGCAATCCGACGGTAGCGTCACTCAGTCCTTTGCTTCGTACAGATGGCAAGATTGCCAGCCAGGAAGAGGCCGTAGGCAAGGTAGAACTGACACCCATTCAACGGTGGTTCTTCGAGCAGCAGCCGGTTGATCTGCACCACAGCAACCAGGCGATGATGCTGTATCGAGCTGGGCGCTTTGACATAGAAGCGCTGCGCCGTACGATGGACCGTATTGTCCAGCATCATGACGCATTGCGCACGGTATTCCGTGAGACGGAGCAGGGCTATGCCGCTTGGAACCGCAGTGTGGAGGAAGGCGAGCTATACACGCTGGACATTGTAGATTTTAGTGGAGTTGAAGACGAATCCACCGCTGTCGAAGCCAAGGCGAGCGAAATTCAAGCGAGCATTCATTTGAGCGAGGGTCCGCTTGTGAAGCTCGGTCTGTTCCATTGCGCTGAGGGCGATCATTTGCTAATCGTGATTCATCATTTGGTTGTGGACGGTGTTTCGTGGCGTATTTTGCTGGAGGATTTGGCATCCGGTTATGAGCAGGCTGTTGCAGGTAAAATAGGCACAGCTATTCGACTGCCGCATAAAACAGATTCATTCCAGGTATGGGCTAAACAGCTGTCAGCCTATGCGAATCGTGCGACGATGGGACGGGAGCTAGCCTACTGGCAGCATATCGAACAAGCAGAAGCCAGCCTTGTGAAGTCTTTGCCGAAGGATTTCACGAATGACAATGCACGGCTCGGAGACAGTGAGGTTGTGACTGTCCGCTGGACGAAGCAGGAAACCGAGCAGTTGCTCAAACAAGCTCATCGCGCATACAGCACGGAAATGAATGACCTGTTGCTGGCTGCGCTCGGAAAAGCTGTCTATGACTGGTCTGGTTCCGAACGGGTGTTGGTCAACCTGGAGGGCCATGGACGGGAAGCTATTGTACCGGATGTGGATATTACGCGGACGGTCGGTTGGTTTACGAGCCAATTCCCGGTTGTACTGGATGGAAGTCTGGCACAAGGGGGAAATACCGCTCGTCTGATCAAACGGGTCAAGGAAGACCTGCGTCATATCCCGCAAAAAGGTATTGGCTACGGTATTTTGCGATACCTGTCAGATATGAATGTTTTGGAGAAAGCAGGCGTGCAGTTAAAGACTCAGCCTGAGATCAGTTTTAACTATTTGGGCCAATTCGATCAGGATTATAAAGGCAACGATCTGGAGCCTTCCTCCTATTCCATTGGTGCACCTGTCAGCACGAACGCGGCTATGGATTTTGCACTAGATATCAATGGATTAATCGAGGATGGCGAGTTGATTTTCACTATTCGCTACGGCACAACGCAGTTCCGTCATGACACGATTTCACGGCTGGGAGAGCTGCTAGCATCCGGCTTGCGTGAAGTCATTCATCATTGTGTAGCCCAAGAGAGAACGGTGTTGACCCCAAGTGATGTCTTGTTAAAACATGTAACGCTGGACGAGCTGGAGCAATTGGTGAAAGATACACAAGATATGGGTGAACTAGAAAATGTGTATGCTTTGACGCCGATGCAAAAAGGTATGCTCTTCTTCAGTCTAATGGATGAGAGTTCGGCAGCTTATTTTGAGCAGGCCACCTTTGAATTGAATGGACGGTTTGATGTGGTTACTTTCAGCAAAAGCTTTGATCTGCTCGTACAGCGTCATGAGGCATTGCGGACGAACTTTATCAACTCCTGGAAGGATGAGCCTGTACAGGTCGTCTTCCGTAATCGTAGCGGGCAATTATATTATGAAGACTTGCGCGGACTAGAAAAAGAGGAACGAGAAGCTCGTGTTGAAGCTTTTGTCATCGAGGATAAAGCGAAAGGATTCAATCTCACAGAGGATGCACTCATTCGTATTTCGATCCTGCAAACCGGGGATGAAACGTACCACTTTGTTTGGAGCTTCCATCATATTTTGATGGATGGCTGGTGCCTTTCCTTTATGACACAGGAGGTATTCGGCAGCTATCTGGCACTGCGTGCGGGTCATGAGCCAGCGCTGGAGCCTGTCACGCCGTTCAGTCGATTTATTGAATGGCTGGAACGTCAGGACCGTGAGGCAGCTTTGCAATACTGGCGTGGGTATCTGGCGGACTACGAGCAGCAAATTACGCTCCCGCAGCAAAAAATACAGCCTAAATCGATGCACACCGGGGAATATGTTGCTGAAGATCTGGATTGCGAATTCCAGCCGGAGCTGGTTGCCCAGATCGAACAAGTGGCGAAGCAAAATCAGGTGACGATCAATACGCTGATTCAGACGGTATGGGGCGTCTTGTTGCAAAAATATAATAACAGTTCGGATGTTGTGTTCGGCAGCGTTGTGTCCGGTCGCCCAGGGGATATTCCAGGTGTGGAGCACATGATTGGGCTATTCATTAACACGATTCCAGTGCGCGTGCAGTCTGAACAAGGTGAAACCTTTGTCGAGCTGATGAAACGAACACAGCAGCAGGCGCTGGCTTCCAATGGTTATGATGCGTTCCCGCTGTATGAAATTCAAGCACTGACCGAGCAGAAACAGGATTTAATTAACCATATTATGATTTTTGAAAATTATCCGGTGGAGCAGCAGGTAGAGCAGTTGGGCAGTGATGGACAGGATAATTTTACGATTTCGAACGTGGTGTCTACAGAGGAAACCAACTATGATCTGAACGTCGTCGTGATGCCAGGTGAAGGCATCAAGATTCGTTTTATGTATAACACGCTCAGCTTTGATCAAGCAGGTATTGAGCGTCTGTATGGGCATTTTGCACGCCTGCTGGAGCAAATTTCGCTCAATCCGCATGTTCGTGTTGAAGAGCTGGAACTACTCACAGCCGCGGAAAAACAACAGATTACAACGGCATTTAATGACACCGCTTGTGCTTTTCCGTCTCATCAGACGATCCATCAGCTGTTCGAGGAGCAGGTAGAATATACGCCAGATCAGGTGGCATTGGTGTTTGGACATCAGAGTCTGACTTATCGGGAACTGAATGAACGGGCGAATTCATTGGCCCGAATGCTTCAAGCACAAGGAGTAGGGCCTGACAAACTGGTCGGACTGATGGTACAGCGTTCAGTGGAAATGATCGTAGGTCTCCTGGCTGTTCTCAAAGCAGGTGGTGCTTATGTGCCGATTGATCCCGAATTTCCGTCCTCTCGTATTGCATACATGCTGGAAGACAGCGAGGCCACAGTGCTTCTGACCAGTCGTGATCTGTTGGAAGAGCATCATTGCAACGCCAATGCCATATTTCTTGAGGATGCAGCCTTGTATCAGGGAGAAAGCGGCAACCTGGAGACGATTGCCCGGCCAGAGCATTTGGCTTATGTCATCTATACGTCGGGTTCGACTGGAAATCCGAAAGGAGTTATGCTCCAGCATCGCTCGGTCCTCAACTTTATTACCGGAATGCGTGAAGTCATTGACTTTGAAGCGAGCCAAACCATTTTGTCACTGACGACTATTTCATTCGATATTTTCGTCTTGGAAACCATCCTGCCCCTGTTGGGTGGAATGACGGTGGTGCTTGGCGACAGCCAGCATCAGGTGAATCCGCAGGCACTGGGTGAATTAATTACTCAACATTCGATTGAGATGTTGCAAATGACCCCATCCCGGTTACAAATGCTGCTAGGTCATGAAGCAGGTTCCCGCACACTGCAAAGCGTGAAGGCCATTATGGTCGGGGGCGAAGCCCTTCCGTCCAAGCTGCTCGCAGCACTGCAAGAAATAAACGGTCCTCGCATTTATAACATGTACGGACCTACAGAAACGACGGTGTGGTCGACCGTGCAGGAACTGACCCATGCGGAGCACATTAATATCGGATGTCCTATCGCGAATACCCAAATCTATATCATGAATGCGAATGGGGAATTGCAGCCCGTCGGCGTACCAGGTGAGTTATGTATTGCAGGGGAAGGATTGGCCCGTGGGTATTGGAAACGTGAAGAACTGACGGCCGAGAAATTTGTGAATAATCCCTTTGCTGATGACAAGTCAGACCATGAGCGGATGTATCGTACAGGCGATTTGGCAAGATGGATGCCGGACGGCAACATTGAATATTTGGGTCGGATGGACCATCAGGTGAAAATCAGAGGTTACCGGATCGAACTGGGCGAGATCGAATCGCAGCTACTGCAGGTGGAATCGGTACAAGAAGCGGTCATCATGGCACGCACGGACGAAACAGGCCAAACACAGCTCGTGGCGTACTACGTGGCGAGTCAAGAGCTTGGAGCGGGTGAGCTGAGACAGGAGCTGGGACAAGAGCTGCCAAGCTATATGGTGCCGTCGTATTTCATTCAGTTGGAGCAAATGCCGCTGACACCGAACGGTAAAATCGACCGCAAGTCCCTGCCAGCACCAGAAGGCGGTTTGCAAAGCGGAGCGGATTATGCAGCGCCACGCACTGTAACAGAACGAGCACTCGTAGCGATCTGGCAGTCCGTCCTGGGCGTGCCAACCGTCGGTATTTTAGACAATTTCTTTGACCTGGGCGGCGATTCGATCAAGGCGATTCAAATCGTGTCGCGTGCGTTCCAGGCAGGCTACAAGCTGGACATGAAGGATTTGTTCCGCTATCCCATCGTCGCAACCCTGGCACCGCATATGCACGAGGTCAGTCGTATGGCAGATCAGGGAGAAGTGAGCGGAGAAACGGTGATGCTTCCGATCCAGCATGGGTTCTTTGCGCAGGCCCAAGTGGATGCACATCCCTTTAATCAGGCGGTTATGCTGCACCGGGAGCAGGGCTTTAACGAAGCTGCGCTGCGTCAGGCGCTTGGCAAACTGACAGAGCATCATGATGCACTGCGGATGGTGTTCAGCAAAACCGAGCAAGGCTATAAAGCATGGAACCGCGGAATACAGGAAGGCGAGCTGTATCATCTGGACGTGCTGGACTTTAGGGATTTGACGGATAAAGCCATACTCAGCGCGGCAATTGAAGCGAAAGCCAATGAAATTCAAAGTAGTATCCAACTGCAAGAAGGACCGCTGTTAAAGGCTGGCTTGTTCCACTGTGCAGATGGGGATCATTTTCTGATGGCGATTCACCATTTGGTGGTGGATGGGGTATCCTGGCGCATTTTGTTTGAGGATTTGGCTACTGCCTATGAACAGGCCGTTCATCAGGAAGTGCTTCAGCTGCCGGACAAAACGGATTCATTCCGTTCCTGGTCACAAAAACTTTCCACCTATGCGAATAGCACAGCCATGGACAGTGAACACGCCTACTGGGAGCAATGGAACGCAGCGGCTTTGTCTGACCAAGTACGTTTACCTGAGGATCAAGCGCAGGCTGAGCCCTTTACCTTGGCTGACACCGATGCAGTGGTCGTCCAGCTTACGGAGGAAGAGACATCAAAATTATTGAAGCAAGCACACCGCGCATATAACACGGAAGTGAACGATCTGCTTCTGACGGCACTGGGCATGATGCTGTACACGTGGACGGGTCATGAACGCAGCCTGATTAGTTTAGAGGGACACGGGCGTGAGAACATTTTGCCGGATACGGACATTTCTCGTACGGTAGGCTGGTTTACGAGTCCATATCCGGTATTGCTGGACATCGGTCGCAATCACGCTTGGTCGGAACGCATCAAACAGGTCAAAGAGAGCCTGCGCCTTATTCCGAATAAAGGAATGGGCTACGGAATTTGGAGATATTTGAGTGAATCCGGCCAAGCGGTTGGTCAGCAAGCAGGTGTGCTGAGCCTAGGTCAATATCAAGCTTTTGCCGAGCCACAAGTAAGCTTTAACTATCTCGGACAGCTGGATCAGGACTTACACAACAGCGGTATGCGTAGGTCTCCTTACTCAATTGGATCGATCGCTAGTGACCGGACGAAGATGAAATATGCGCTAGATGTGAGCGGAATCGTAACGAACGGCATCCTGGAACTCGACATTCGGTATAACGGCAAAGCCTTCCGTAAGGACACCGTCCACATGCTGGCTAATCTATTAAAATCCAACCTGCTTGAAATGATTGAGCATTGTGTCACACGGGAGCGGACCGAATTGACTCCAAGTGATGTATTACTAAAAGGTCTGACAATGGAGCAATTAGATACGATTAAGGAGCAGACCAAGACGGTTGGGGAATTGGAAAATGTGTATCCGCTAACCCCCATGCAAAAGGGGATGCTGTTCCATAGTTTGATGAATGCAGAAACAGGCGTGTATTTTGAACAGGCAACCTTTGATCTGGAGGGGTACTTTGAACCGTCCCTATTCGAGGAAAGTCTGAAGCTGCTGGTTAGCCGGCATGCTATATTACGGACGAATTTCTACAGCGGCTGGTATGGTCAACCGTTGCAGATTGTCTATCGTCATAAAAATCCGAGCTTCTTTTATGAGGATGTCAGAGGGCGCGAACACGCTGTAGCTGAATTTGTGACCCAGGATAAAGCTCAAGGCTTTGATCTAAGCAAGGATGCGCTTATGCGAGTATCCGTCTTCCGCACGGGTGAAAGCTCATACCGTTTTGTATGGAGCTTCCATCATATTGTGATGGACGGATGGTGCCTGTCCCTGATGACGGACGAAGTGTTTGGGGCATATGTTGCCTTGATGGAGCACAAACAGCCAGAGCTCGCACCTGTCAAGCCGTATAGTGATTATATCGAATGGCTGGAACAACAGGATGCGCAGGAAGCAACCCGTTATTGGAGTGACTATTTGGCAGGTTTTGAGCAGCAAACCTTGTTGCCTGGGGAGAACGCACAAGCTTCTGTCGTCGCACGCAATGAAGAATCAGACGGAAGCGGTGGAAGTTCAAATGCCGGCTATGTTTCGGAAAAGCTGCCCTTTAGGTTGGGTAAAGAACGGACTGCGGCATTAAACCAAATGGCCAAGCAACAACATGTCACGATTAACACACTGCTGCAAAGCGTTTGGGGTGTTATTTTACAGCAATACAATAATAATCAGGATATTGTGTTTGGTGGTGTGGTATCTGGTCGTCCGGCAGACCTTCCGGGTGTGGAGAACATGATCGGACTGTTTATCAACACGATTCCAGTACGCATTTGCAGTGCACCG
>NZ_JANAVI010000013.1:0-112699 GCF_024213325.1 Paenibacillus sp. MZ03-122A
TTTCTCATCTAAACTGAATTTAGGCAAAAAACTGCACCTCCATTGTTAGTCGTGTCTAACAAATGGGGTGCAGTTCACAACAGAGCTTATCTGTACTGGCTGCTTTTTTATATAGCCTACCTATTCGGAATCTTCTTCCACTATTGCATTTTTCGTAACGGACGTATTGTACACCGTTTTGAGCCAGTTTTCACTCGACCAGTTCAGCTTACCTGCACCCGCTCCATCCTTAGCCTGCAATTGAGCAACCAGATTGGCAGGGTCTTCGGCTGTATAGCTGTATGGCAACGTTGTGAACCCATTCCAAGAGAAGTCCTTGGTCTTGGCAGGATAAGGGGCTAACGGGCTATTCGCATCGTCACTGCCTCCTCTGAATACGGTACCGTTGTTCGAAAAGATTACGTCTTCGGCTTTGATTTTACCTGTGTAATCCGCTTTGTTAGGATCTTTTTGATTATTACGCACTGGAGAGAACACATCAATCAAATAAGACTTTTCTAGCAACACCGCGCCGTTTTCTGTTGAAATTGCACCATTACCCACGACATCAAAATGGTATCCTTTTGCGGCAATTGCTTTAGCCATATCAGAAGTAATTCTTTTTTTGGCTCTGGCCAATCCGGCATCGTCCATAACGATGTTATATGCATGAGCATTACCACCACGCAGACGAGGCATGCGATCCTGAATATCCAGATAGTAATTATGATGCAGCGTCACCTCCAGGTCTGCATTGTCGGAAGCCATTTCCGTAGCACCGATTAGATGAGCCTTCTTTTGTCCTGCTGCAATATCAATGATATCTTCTTTACTCATGCCTACTGCACTGCTTCTCAGATACGCGTACATAGGATAGGAAGACTTGTCTGCTTCCATCGCGTTGACTTGTTGGGTTACCCAGCTGTTGGAGCTGCGGTCATCTCCTTTGAACAAAGACCAGGAAATCGTAACTCCGTTACTACCTTTTTTCACATCTACCAAACCATCATAGGCTTTGTTAAATGTACAGTGATCGATCCATACCTTGGAACTTGTACCTTCGATGGTAACATAATCCCAGTCATTCTTATCATAGTTCCCTTTGGTTGCTTCATCCCACTCCCAAAGCTCATCAAATTCGAGGTTACGGAAAATCAAATTAGAGCTTCTTTTGATGACAAAGCCAGCATGTTTGATTTTCGCACCATTGGCAGAGAAAATCGTAACCCCATTCATATTTTCGATATAGACTTTGCTCACACCTGTCTTTTTCAGAACAGGATGCGTCTGTACAGGATTGTTGGCACTAAAAGGCATTACTTTGGCAGCACTAGGAATTTCATTCCAACCGAGATCAAGATCGTTCATAATCTCAATCACTTTGACTTTGCTGCCTTTCTTCAGTGCTTCGTTGAGATCTACAGCATTGTATACCTTTTTGTAGTTGGCATCTGTATCCGCAATGTTGCCACCACCTGTATTACCATACGAAAAGCCAGTCAAATTATAGTTATTTTTGGAGGTTACATCAGGGTCCACCCCAGGAGTCGGTTGTTCTGTACCTGGTGTCGGATTCACAGGCGGTGTTCCTGGATCTACCTCAGAAGAAGCACCGGATACCATCACATTATCGAATTGGGCAGCTGCTTTGGAGGTTACCAATCCAATGGCTCCAGCAGTGAGGCTGGTGTCTGTTGCGGACAGTTCCAGTTGATCATTGACATACATTTTGATTTCCGAACCGGATAGTTCCAGCTTGACTCTGTACCATGTATTCGTGTCCAGTTTGTATTTTTTATTCGTAGCCAGTGTCTTCATAGAGCCTTTGACTTTTTTTCGAATCTCAAGAGCTCCGTCTTTCTTGTTATACAACGATGCTGCATAGAAGTTGTTGGAATCTGTGTATCTACCTGCAACGTAGACTCGATTGGAGCCATTAAAATCATTTACATATACATCTGCTTGCACGCTATAGTTCGTCCATGAGGCATTACCTTTGACGGAATGGCTTTCGCTTCGACTAGATTGTTGGTATGTAGATCCATTCCCATCCTTGACCACAGACCAGTTCCCCGATCCTGCGGTCCAGCCTTGAGCTTCCCCTTGTTCAAAATCATCACTTATCTGTAAATTCCCATCCGCATGTGCATGACCTAGCAACGGTAATGATAAAGACAGTACCAACGTACTGCTTAACATTACACTTGCACATTTTTTTAACAAACTCGACTTCATATAACAGTCTCCTTCTCGATTAGATTCATGAATACTAAAGCAAAGGTTGCACCGTTTATCGGACATGACATGCCCAACGGTATATAACGTACTGATGAAGGGAATAATATTCCAACACCAATGAGGGCCCTAAGCGCTATACTCCAATAATTATAGACACTTAAATAAATATTAAAATATGTCTAATTACTTATCTTTTGTCTTAATTTCTCTATTAATTTTGCATCCTTTTTCGTGAACACACCAAATGATGTTTCATAAAATCACAAAAAACGATATTTTTTTATTTTTGAATAAGACATACGGTTGTCATATTGGGAATGGTACATATAAAGGGGTGAGTATCATCCATATCATTTAAAGGAGCGATGAGATGTCCAGTTACGAATACGCCTCCAAATCAGAGTTAAAGGAAGCCATTCATGCCTCCTACTTACGATTTGACGGTGAGTTCCAGGAGATCGACGAGAGCCAAAAGGATATTCGTATCCCTGAAGTAGATAAAACACCCGCAGAAATGATCGCCTACCAGCTCGGATGGCTTCATCTTGTCATGACATGGGACAGGGACGAACGGGAAGGAAAAACCGTGATCATGCCCGCCCCCAATTATAAGTGGAATAGACTAGGCGAACTATATCAATCATTTTACAAGACCTACTCCCACCAATCTTTACGTGAATTACGCGATATGTTCAAGTTGGCTGAGCAAAAGTGGCTGGATTGGATCGACACACTTAGTCATGAAGAGCTCTTCACTCAAGGCGTTCACAACTGGACAGGGACTAATCCGAAATGGCCCATGGCAAGATGGATTCATATCAACTCGGTGGCACCGTTTAAAACATTCAGAGCCAAGATACGGAAATGGAAGAAATACAAAGTCCAACAGTGATGAAAAAAAGTGTGCATTGTGCTACAATACTTGAGTTGTATCGGGATACATTTAGGGAAGGGTAAGTGAAACGCCATGCTTATTATTGGTATTGCCGGCGGTACAGGTTCCGGTAAATCGACGGTAGCACGCGCCGTCGTTGAGCGTCTGGGATCTAATAAAGTGACTTTCATATCTCAGGATAACTATTATAAAGACCATTCACATCTGAGCTATGATGAACGTGCTTTGGTCAATTATGATCATCCGTTTGCCTTTGACAACGAATTGCTTATTGAGCATCTCCAATGTCTGAAAAAAGGACAAGCGACACAAGCGCCAGTGTATGACTTTACAGTTCATGCCCGCTCCACGGACGAGACGGTAGAGCTACTGCCAAATCATATCGTTATGTTGGAAGGTCTGCACGTACTGTCAGACGAAAAACTCCGCAGCCTGCTTGACATCAAAGTATTTGTGGATACTGACCCTGATGTGCGCATTCTTCGTCGGGTTCTTCGCGATATTGAGGAACGCGGCCGCACCATCCATTCGATCCACGATCACTATTTGACTACGGTTAAGCCGATGCATGAGGCATTTATTGAGCCTTCCAAGAAATACGCTGACCTGATCCTTCCTGAGGGTGGACACAATGAGGTTGGTATTCAACTGCTGTCTATTTTGACTGAGAAATATTTAGCAGGAGATCGGACATGGGGTACTGTATAAGGTAATCCCGGTTGTTTAGGCTGTCGAGATTTTCTCGGCTGCCTTTTTTGTTGTTTTATATGCCATTTGGACTAAATTTTTTTGGAATCCCCGTGTGGTTTATGTTAGCATGTAAAGATTAAATGCTTTAGATTTAAGTTAAGTTGGAAGCGTTGTCAAATATGTGCCTCAGATGATATGACGTCCACGTGATGGAGGTCTTTTTTGAATCAGGATTTTTGCAAAATCCTCGAATAGGTATAATTACGGAGAGTGCTGCCATGAATGAGCTATGCAACATTTTGATTGTGGATGATGAGATATTGGTACGGCAAGGGATCAAACACCACTTGTCGTGGGAACAGTATGGATTTCGAATTGTAGGTGAAGCTTCTAACGGTAAAGAAGCATTGGAGCTAATTGAAACCTTGCGCCCTCATATAGTCATTACAGATATCGTAATGCCGATCATGGATGGCGAGGAGCTGACGCGCATAGTCAGACAGAACTATCCAGATATCGAAGTCATTGTACTTAGCAGTTACGGCGAGTTTAATTACGTGCGATCCACCTTTCAGCAAGGGGTTGCTGACTATATTTTAAAGCCCAAGCTGGACACGGATGAGCTGCTCCAGGTACTCCAGAGAACCGCTCGCAAAATTCCATCCATTCAATATCAAGCAGATGCCGGGAATAGTCAAATTACGATAGATCATGTGATCGAAAAGCTGATCTCCGGTTATAGCATGGACTATGACGCCGAGCTGCTCAAGCAAGCATTTCCTTATGCCCGTTTTGCGCTCATAGGTATAGAACAGCTGGAACAGCAGGATAAAGGGCGCTCCATCTCTGCCTCGGACCTATTTTCCAAGCTTACGGATCGAGTATCCTCTGCCTGTGAGTACATCGTACTGCGACAACTGCCATCTGATGTCTATGCGGCTGTGTTTTTAGCCAATCTTGATCCACGGGAAGTGAACGCCTGGATGGCTACGGTTAGGGAAGTTGCTCAGGAGACAAAGCGAGTCGATCCACAGACAGGCTGGGCAGTTAGCCATTTATTTGATGACTTCAATCAGATTAGTGACGTCTATCAGGATGAACTGCCAAAACTGCTGAGTTACCGCTTTTATTTCCCAGGAACAGCGCTGCTAATAGAAGACGAACTCCCTCCGCCTGTACAGGTGAACAGCTCGTTCAACTTAAAACAATTTACAGAAGAGATGAAGCGTGAGCATTTTGATACAGCTTTTCAGGATTTGAGATCCTATGTAGCCGCCATGTCCGGTAACTATACCTCTACCGCTTTTGAATTCAAATCGCTTCTCGGAAATATCGTGTTCAACATTACGATTTTGCTCGGGAATCAGGGGTATGATATGAAGGAGCTGGATGCGGCGAAATATTCCTATTTCAAAACAATTAATGATGCCCCTCATGTACATGAAGCCGTGCGCCTTCTGGAGACTTTTCTGGAGGAAGCGAACAGACAGATCATGGCTAAAACACAGCAAGGAAGTAGCGCAAGCATGAAAAAACTGCTGGAGTATATTGAGGAGCATCATGCTGAAACACTCAATTTGACGACACTTGGGCAATATTTTCACTTTAACCCTTCCTACTTGTCCAGTTATTTTACGGCACACCATACAGAAGGTTTTAGCGAGTATCTCAACAAAATTCGGGTTGAAAAAGCAGCGGAGTTACTACGGTCGGGGACGATGTCCATTTCGGATATTAGCAGCACGGTAGGCTATTCGGACCCCAGCTATTTTACCAAAGTGTTCAAAAAAGTGAAGGGTTACTCGCCCAGTCAGTACCGCCGGGAGCATCTCTATTAGGGAGTAAGCCACATCTGCCAGTAGAAAAGAGAATGAATATGAAAAGATATATCCATAAGATCAAATATCAAGGTCTGTTCTTCAAAATCTTTATTGTTATGGTGGTCAGCATCACTGCGGTGTCCTTGCTGACCTCTTTGGTGACGATTCGGATGTCTGAACGACTTTTTGCTGAGACATTCAGTATTACAAATGCCAAGGTACTCAGCCAGATTCAATCCAGCTTTGAATCCTTCAATGATTCTATCGTGAATGCCGTAACCCATGCTTCGGAAAATGGAACGGTCAAGAACTATCTGACTGGCGGTCAATCTGACTCGATTAACTCGGCGAGGATTTACTTCGGAATGGCACAGCAAATGAAGCAAATTAAATCGAACGTCGATGCCTATGATGTCGGTGTCGCTGTAACAGGTCTGAACGGCCGGAGCTTTTACTCCGACTCGTCCTATTGGCCTGTAACTGCGGAAGAGCTTAAGAGCAGTGCTATTACAGCCCGAAGTGTAGCACGACCGGCACAGCTTATGTATCAATTGGATACTGAATTGTTGCAGCAACAAATGAATAGTACCCCGCAAAAGCCAACACCCTATATCATCGCCTCCAAACCATTTATGGAGCGGACCAGCGGCACACTGTATGGCATGATCTACATCGCTATCCGAGAGCCTGAATTTCGCCGTTTCTACAACAATTTCACGAGCAACGGCAATGATGTGCTTATTTTGGACAAGTCGGGACTGATTGTATCGAGCAACCGCCAGGATCTGATCGGACAACGCTCCAGTGAGCTGCTAGGCTATGCCACAAAAATCAATGAACAGGGACTTAACTACATGAATGCGGATGTGATGAATAAGGAGAGTATCCTCCTTTCCAACTATATCCCTTCATTTGATTTTTATCTGGTGAACATGATTGACAGACAAGCCGCCATTGGGCAAATTATTGACGTTAAATCCGTCGTATGGATCTGCATTGCCATCGTACTGATTGCTTTGGTGATCGTTTTTCTGATATCCCGTCGACTGATTCGTTCGCTGACTCGACTGGTGAAGCAAATGTCGACCATACGCGAGAAAAATTTTGATAATTATATCCCGGTAACGGGCAGCTATGAGGTTAGACAATTAAGTCATGCTTACAACTACATGCTGGATGAACTAAATGACTATATCCGTAAGCTTTTAGAGACGCAAAAGGGTCAACGGAACGCAGAGCTTGCTGCACTACAACGGCAGATCAATCCGCATTTTCTGTACAATACACTGGCTTCAATCAAAATGCTGGTGCTCAAAGGAAACAAGGAAACAGCCGCCGAGACGATCAATGCACTCATTTCCTTACTGCAAAATACAATCAGCAATGTGAGTGAAACAATCACCATCGAGCAGGAAATGGCCAACATGCAAAATTATGTGTTCATTAACCATGTACGCTACGGGCAGCGGGTACAAGTGAATTATTTTGTATCACCCGATTGTCTGGAGTACCATGTGCCCAAGCTCATCATTCAGCCTTTTATCGAAAACTCATTTTTCCATGCGTTTAATGAAAAGAATGTAGGCCACATCTATATATTGGTGTCCAAAACGGAGGATACATTGATCTGTGAGGTGGTCGATGATGGAGATGGTATGGAATTGGACGGGCATACGGCGCAGGACGGACTGCCGAATCCCAAGAGCAAGCGCCAACTGTTCACAGGGATCGGCATCCAGAATGTGCACAACCGCATTACCCTTTTATATGGAGAAGAATACGGCGTGACCATCTCCAGTAAAAAAGGCGAGGGCACCAAAGTCAGAATGACCCTGCCATTGGTCTTAAAACCTGCCCCTCCTACCCCATAAAAAATATAGGCTGAACTAAACAAAGAAGGTGGAACAAGAACGGAGTGGGCGGAATGGTGCTGTACAAGCAACAGCGATGGGAAGCACCATCCGGCCGCGCAGTGGCGCTTCGTGAACAACTTTAGTTCAACCTAAAAAAAGTACCTAAACCAAAACAAAATACAAATGTAAGCGGTGCCTTTTTTGATAAATCATAATAATAACACCAATCCGTATAAAGATATTCCTAACGCCGACAAAGTATGGATGGTACACTAGATTTATAAATAAGGTAACCGCTTTCATTTAAGAGATTTAGAACTAGCAAGCAACATATAAAAAAAGAGTAGGGGTTGAACAAAATGAAAAAAATGACTTTCCTTCTGCTGATTGCAAGCTTGATCTTGCTATCCGCGTGCTCCAGCAATTCCGAGAAAGCAGCTACTACTACAGATTCAGGCAAAAAAGAAATCACCGTCTGGGCTTGGGACCCGAACTTTAATATCGCAGCTCTGAAGCTGGCAAAAGATCGATACGTTGCCAAACATCCAGATGTAACCGTAAACATTGTTGAATATGCTCAAAACGATATCGTACAAAAAATGAATGCCGGTCTTAACTCTGGTTCTACCAAAGGACTGCCGAACGTGGTTCTGATTGAGGATTATCGGGCACAGAACTTCCTGCAAGCCTATCCCGATTCTTTCCATGATATGAGCAGCACGATCAAAGCATCCGACTTCGCTGATTATAAAATCGGACCGACTAGCTACAACGGCAAGCAATACGGTGTTCCATTCGACTCCGGTGTTATGGGATTGTATGTAAGAACGGATTATTTGGAACAAGCCGGCTACAAAGTAGCAGACCTGACCAATATTGATTGGGACAAATTTATTGAAATTGGTAAAGCCGTAAAACAAAAAACAGGCAAAGAAATGCTGACTCAAGATCCGAATGACCTCGGTCTGATCCGTGGTATGATCCAAGCCGCAGGTTCATGGTACCTGAAAGAAGACGGTAAAACACCAAACCTGGCTGGTAATCCAGCTCTGAAAGAAGCGCTCTTGACGTACAAATCCTTGTTCGACGCTAACATTGTTAAAATGAATGCCGACTGGAGTCAGTTCCTGGCCGCATTCAACAGCGGTGCAGTTGCTTCCGTACCTACAGGTAACTGGATTACACCTTCGATCAAAGCAGAAGCTTCGCAATCGGGTAAATGGGCCGTTGTTCCTTTCCCTAAGCTGAAAAATATACCTGAATCCGTGAATGCTTCCAGCCTCGGTGGCAGCTCCTGGTATGTTCTTAACTCGGACGGTCAAGATACCGCTGCTGATTTCCTGAAAGAGACATTCGGAACAGATCCAGAGCTGTATCAAGATATGCTGAGCAAAATTGGAATTGTTGGTTCATTGAACGCAGCTTCCAGTGGTAAAGCTTATGACGTAGAAGATCCGTACTTCGGTGGGGACAAAGTATACAAGAAATTTGCAGAATGGACTAAACAAGTTCCAAAAGTCAATTATGGCCTGCACACGTATGCCATTGAGGATATCATGACCGTTGAAATTCAAAACTATCTGAACGGAAAAGATGTAGACGCAGTTCTGAAAGATGCTCAAGGACAGGCGGAAGCACAGCTTAAATAAGACAGTCCATCTAGCCAAGGCTAAACAATAAAACGATAAGCACTTAAAACCTTGGGCTTGCGAGTTCAAGGTTTTATTGCTGCACAGGGAGTTGACATGGTATGAAGACAGCCGCGCCCAAAATAACTACAACACGTCTCAAAGCAGGTATGACAGGATGGTTGTTCATATCCATCGCAGTGATCATGATTGCCGCTTTTTATTTCTATCCGATGATTCAGGCGCTTATCTTGTCCTTTAAGACAGGTACAGGGTCTAATCTGAGCTTTAACGGCATTGATAACTACAAGCGATTGTTCACCGATAAAATGTTTATAACCGCCGTGAAGAATACGTTTATCTATTTAATTTTCCAGGTACCTTTGATGGTCATTCTGGCTCTGTTCATTTCGGTATTGTTGAACGATAAAAACCTGAAATTCAAGGGCTTTTTCCGCACAGCTATCTTCTTGCCGTGTATCACATCCCTTGTAGCATACTCGGTTGTCTTCAAGTACCTGTTCTCGTCCGACGGTCTGGTAAACTCCTTATTGCTGAATCTGCACGTGATTGGCACGCCCATCCAATGGATTACAGATCCTTTCTGGGCCAAGGTTACGATTATTATCGCGATCACATGGCGCTGGACTGGTTATAATATGATCTTTTACCTGTCCGGTCTTCAGAACATTGACAATTCTATCTACGAAGCGGCCCGTATTGACGGAGCTTCCCCGATCCGACAGTTTTTCAGCATTACGGTTCCACTGCTTAAGCCGATTATCCTGTTCACTTCGATTACATCAACGATTGGTACACTCCAACTCTTCGATGAAATTATGAATATTACCAAAGGTGGGCCAGGGAACGCGACATCTTCAATTTCGCAATATATTTACAATCTGTCCTTCAAGTATTCATCCGACTTTGGTTATGCGGCGACCGTATCTTATTCCATCGTCATTATGATCATTATCTTGTCGATTATCCAGTTCAAAGTGGCAGGTGAGAAAAAATGATGAAAACAAAAAGAGCATTTACGTACGCCTTTCTGATCATTGTGTCGTTCGTTTCGATTTTCCCGTTCCTCTGGATGATATCCAGCTCCACGAACCTGTCGGTCGATGTGACCAAAGGCAAGCTTCTGCCTGGCTCCCATCTGATGGATAACATGCACAATTTGCTTGAAAAAGTAGACATCGTTACCGCACTAAGTAACTCTGCAAAAGTCTCTATCTCAACTACGCTGCTGGCTATGCTAATCGCATCACTGGCCGGTTATGGCTTTGAAATTTACAGAAGTAAAGCGAAAGACGTTGTCTTCAATATCCTGCTGATGTCTATGATGATTCCGTTTGCGGCGATCATGATCCCGCTCTACCGGATGTTCGGCAGCATTTCTAATGTCATACCGTGGATCGGTATTGATACACTCTCTTCTGTCGTCATTCCGACCGTAACTACGGCGTTCCTGATCTTCTTTTTCCGTCAAAGCACCAAGATGTTTCCAAAGGATCTACTGGAAGCAGGTCGTATGGATGGATTATCCGAGCTGGGTCTGTTCTTCCGGGTGTATATGCCTACGATGAAAACAACCTATGCCGCTGCCGCGATCATCACATTCATGTCCAGCTGGAACAACTACCTCTGGCCTCTGATTGTGCTGCAAACGCCGGAGAATCAAACGATTCCGCTGTTGATCTCGAACCTCGGCTCCAGCTATGCACCGGATTACGGTGTCATCATGATCGCCATTGTCCTGTCCACACTGCCGACTGCACTGGTATTCTTCCTGATGCAGAAACACTTTGTAGCGGGCATGGTGGGTTCGGTTAAATAACAAACTTCTGTGTACGATCTTCATTTCATTTTAAAAATAAGGAGTGTTCGCCTTGACCATCCATACCCCTAGTCTGGACTGGCTGACCGACGTAACCAAATTTGCTGTACATCGGCTGCCCGCCTATTCCGATCACAAATATTACGCTACGCTTCAGGAAGCGGAGCAGCAAGCTGATATGGCTTGGCGTCATAGCCTGAATGGGAGCTGGAAGTTTAACTATGCAACAAATCCAGCCAGCCGTCCGGTAGAGTTCTATACCCCAGGCTTTGAGTACGGCGGCTGGAGCGATATTCAGGTACCGGGTCACATTCAGACGCAAGGCTTTGGCCAAATGCAGTACGTGAATACGATGTATCCGTGGGACGGACATTCGGACGTTCGCCCACCCCATATTCCGGAGGATCACAACCCGGTCGGAAGCTATATCAAAAGCTTTGTTTTGCCGGAAAATATGGCTTCCGACGCGCAACCTGTGTTCATTTCTTTCCAAGGCGTTGAGTCGGCTTTCTATGTATGGTTGAACGGACAATTTGTCGGTTACAGCGAGGACAGCTTTACACCGTCTGATTTTGAACTGACACCATTCCTGCAAGCAGGCGAAAACAAGCTGGCAGTAGAGGTATATCAAAGAAGTACGGGAGCGTGGCTAGAGGATCAAGACTTTTGGCGTTTTTCCGGTATTTTCAGAGATGTGTACCTCTATACCATCCCTACGCTTCACGTACGTCACCTGCATGCCAAGGCAGATCTGGATGCTTCCTACACGCAGGGCCTTCTGGAACTGAAATTGACCTTGGAAAAGCCGACAACGGCCTATGCAACTGTCGATGTGAAAGATGCTACCGGTCATGTTGTAGCTTCTTTGAAAGCTGACTTTACGGATGGCACGGCTTCACTGTCAGCAACCTTGGAGCAAGTGCAGCGGTGGAGCGCGGAAAAACCCTATTTGTACACGTTGTTTATTCAAATTTATGATGCCAGTGGATCGCTCGTGGAAGTCATTCCACAAAAAATCGGCTTCCGTAAATTTGAGCTGATCAACAAGGTCATGCATTTGAACGGCAAACGTATCGTCTTTAAAGGTGTGAACCGCCATGAATTCAACGCTCGCACCGGACGTGCGATTTCCCGTGAAGATATGCTGTGGGATATTCGGACGCTCAAGCAGAATAATATGAACGCTGTCCGCACCTCTCATTATCCAAATCAGACGCTGTGGTATGAGCTATGCGATGAGTACGGAGTCTATGTAATTGATGAAATGAACTTGGAAACACACGGTTCCTGGCAAAAACTCGGTGCCGTCGAGCCATCGTGGAATATTCCTGCCAATCTGCCTGAGTGGCAAGATATCGTCATGGATCGCGCCATTTCCATGCTGGAACGGGACAAAAACCACGCGTCCATTCTGATCTGGTCTTGCGGAAATGAGTCGTATGCAGGCGAAGTGCTGCGCAATGTCGCTAACTATTTCCGGTCCACCGACCCGAGCCGTCTGGTACACTACGAAGGCGTGTTTCACAATCGTACGTACGATGATACCAGCGATATGGAGAGCCGGATGTACGCCAAGCCCGCTGATATCGAGCAATACTTGAATGACAATCCACAAAAGCCGTATATCAGCTGCGAATACATGCATGCGATGGGTAATTCCGTAGGCGGCATGCACAAGTATACAGAGCTGGAGAACAAATACGAGCTGTATCAAGGCGGTTTTATTTGGGATTACATCGATCAAGCGGTCATGAAAAAAGATCGCTACGGACGCGAGTACCTCGCGATCGGCGGCGACTTTGACGACCGTGCTACAGACTATGGCTTCTGTACGGACGGAATTGTCTATGCAGATCGGAAGGTTTCACCGAAGATGCAGGAGGTCAAATTCCTGTATCAAAATCTGAAACTCATCCCGGATACCAAAGGTGTGACCATTCGCAACGAAAACCTGTTCGAGGGAACAGGCGACTATGAGCTAGTATATAGCCTGCTGCATGAAGGCCAAGAAATCGCACGTAATGCCATTCATGTAGATGTAGCGGCTCAGACCGAAGCCTATATTCCACTAACGTTCCCTAATACGGATGGAAAGCCTGGTGAGTACGTTATTCACATCGCTCTGGTTTTGAAGGAAGCGACGCTCTGGGCTGAGGCTGGACACGAAGTGGCCTTTGGACAGCATATTTTCATCGTGGAAGATCCAAATCCACTGAAGATCCCTACGGTCGGTGCCTTACGAGTGGTGCATGGCGATGTAAATATTGGCGTTCACGGTGCAGATTTCAGCATGATGTTCTCCAAAGGAGCAGGCAGCCTGACTTCACTTCGCTACGCCGGACGTGAGATGATCGCCATGCCTCCTGCCCCATTGTTCTGGCGGGCGACCACAGACAATGATCGGGGAACCGCACTAGGCTTTGAAGCCGGTGGCTGGTTCGCTGCAAGTCTGACACGTAAATGTGTGGGCATCGAGGTCACGGAAGAACAAACAGACCGTGTAACCGTTACATTCCGCTACACGCTGAGCATTCATGCAGACGTACAGGTAACGATAGTCTACACCGTCTTCGCCGACGGTAGCCTGAACGTAAAATCCACCTATGAAGGTGTATCAGGACTGCCTAACCTACCGATCTTTGCCCTTTCGTTCAAGGTTCCGGCGGACTACCGCCATCTGGACTGGTACGCGATGGGACCGGAAGAGAATTACATCGACCGTGCCTTTGGCGCGAGACTCGGCGTATTCCGCAACGAAGCTGCGGATAACGTGTCCGGGTATGTTGTACCACAGGAATCCGGCAACCGTACAGGCGTGCGCCGTGTTGATATTACCGACGATTCTCAGCGAGGTATACGCATTACTGCACCTGCTACCGCACCGGTGGAATGCAATATTTCGCCGTATACAGCGTTTGAGCTGGAAAGTGCCTACCATCTGTATGAGCTGCCCAACGTGTATTACACCGTTGTCACCGTAGCTGGAAAGCAAATGGGTGTAGGCGGCGATGACAGCTGGGGAGCTCCAGTACATGAAGAATACCAAATCGCAGCCGATCAAAAGCTGGAATTCGAATTTACCGTGCAACGAGTATAAATAAGCACGCTCACTGTATATACAAGTAGATATAACAAAAGCCCTTCCGCTGCTTCGCTCATGAGAAGCTAAAGCTGGAAGGGCTTTTGTATTTACGTATCTGCAGAATAGGCAGCGATGGCCATATCTATTTCAATATAACTTCAATATCACGTCCAGGATCGCTGTACTTGTAGATGCCAGGATTTAGTTCCAATTTTCCGTCTAATTCAATGTCTTTGTAACGGTCAACATTAACTCCTGTGGATACCATACCCTTCGCAATGATCTCAGGCACTACTTCTTTGCCGTTAATTCGCATTGTTGTTTGGTTGACGCCTTTGAAGCCAGGGGAGCCGGATTTCGATTCGACAATCAAATCTTTTCCCTCTGTATAGTATGTGAAATCAATTTGATAACCGTCCGCATTAAGCTCAGCGAACTGTTTTTCTTCTTTAGGTTTATGAAGAGCGATCCAATTCTTAGACGTATCACGTTTCTGGATGACAGCATCTTTCAATATAAGTTTCATTGGAACATCAGACCAGTCCTTATACCACTCTGGGGATTCAAATTGATATAAGTGTTGATAATTTTCAGGACCAGCCCCTTTAAGATTCCATCCTCCGTTAATTTTTTTATCACCTATAACCAACTGAGCTGTTTTATAAAGAACATTTCCTTTTTTAAGTGAATCACGCTCTGTTACTAGAATTTCAATATCCAAGGGGGTAACAATTAGTTGGTCTAAGGTAGCGCCTGTACTTTCTTGGAATTCAGCGCTGCTATGCAGCTTCTTGGAATAAATCGCTTCACTTGCTTTTTTTCCATCCGCTTCAAATTCGAACTTCCAAGTACCTTCAATTCTTTTTGCTTCCTCAATGTAACGAAAATGAAGGTTTGCCTTTTTCCAATCTTGTGCAGTCATGTTGAATACCTGCTCAATATGCAAGTCTGGGCTGTCGCTAGGTAGAATAGTTGGGATTGCGTCTATCTCTTTGTCGCCCGCTTTCATTACCAAATGCGGGTTCCCACGTCCTAAATCGGATGGAGCTGCAGCAACTCTAAAGCGGACAACAGTCTTGTTGTTGGTTTGTCGAACGGATTCTATATAAATGTTAGGATACTGCTTGGTCCCGGTAACCAGGGTATCCCCGGCTTGATGATCCGTCTTTAAAGGAATATCCTGATCACGATAAAAAATTAGATTCTGAGCCTCAAGTGTGTAATCCTTTTTACGATCCTTTAAAGTATCAATAGTTTCATAAATGCCAAGGAGTTTCTGGCTTTTAGGATCGTAATTTAAATATCCGTGTGCTTGTTCCTTGGTATCAGAATTGCTAGTTACCATAGTTTTCTCTATAGCAAACCCAATATAACTGGTTGGATCGGTTCCTGGATCCAGAGAGATAAGCATTTTCATTTTTTCTCCATCCGTTACAACACCATTCAAATTCATTGTAATGCCTGCATTGGATGATTTTAGATCATACCGCTGGCCAATACCGTTATTTAGCGCATTGGTTACACTCCGTCCGCCTATTCTATCCCAATTGATGGTCACACTAGCGAATACAGGGATGGCAACGAGCAGAAAACATGAGAATAGGATACTTGCTGGAACAATTTTTGCTCTATGCATAGGTGCTTCTTGTGACTGTTGCAGAGTTGCTTTTCGTTTGGTTGCTTCCTGTTCTATATTTACCCACATTGCATCATATTCAGGTTGAGGAATGTTCTGTTCTTTTTCAAAATACCGACTCACTGCTACTCATCTCCTTTACTTGGGATATCACCATTTTTTTTAGCAGTTTAAGCCCCCGATTTAATCTAGATTTAGCTGTTCCTTCGGGTATATTCATAACTCTAGAGATCTCCGGCATAGTCAATTCGTTTACATAACGAAGGACCACGACCATACGAATTTTATCTGGAAGCTTGTTATATAGCTTGTGTAACTCTGTCTTCGTTTCTTGATGATATAAGCTCTCTTCCACCGGATTAAATGAATGAGGGCGTGACAATAAAAAAGTTCGTATTTCCTTCATCAGCCCAGTTTTTCGCCTTCTAAGCACATTACTGCACTCATTAGAAGCAATTCGCAAAATCCATGATTTGAGATCTTGTACTTTGGACCTGTCGGCCAAAAGTGCTTTGACAAACACTTCCTGGCAAACATCTTCTGCATCTGCTTGATTTTGCATCAAATAATAACAAAAATAATATATCTGCTCCTTATATAGTTCAAACAGCTCTCGATCAGTCATATACGTGCACCTCCCTTGTCGTGGTCTCATCTATTAAGACTAATAATGGAGTACAATCGTTCATTTACATCGAAAAAAGGCAGCCCTATATAGGACCACCTATTATTGATCGTTCGATTCCCGACACTCGGGCAAAACAAACCTACTGTGCCACATGCTCAATTCACTGCTTTTATCAATCAAAAAACCGCCCTGCTGTAACCGCCATCATTTGCCCTAAACCAGCATGAGTCTGCCGCACCGGGCTAGCTCGTAGCAAGATTGACATATGTCTTCGAGAAATCAAGGTTCTTCAAGTCTCTTTGATCGATCAAAAATTCCAAATACCCTGCGTCCCACCAGCACATACCGACCTCGTCCAAAGAAGATACCGAGAGCAGAACATGCCAATTTTCCGAAGCCTGATCGTGCTTTTCCCTATTCGTTTGATATTCTTGCAGCTGAGTCAGCACTTCGGATCGTAAATGCTCCGCATAATCGGTATTTCCTCTATGCATAGCTTGCTCGATTTCCTTATGAATCTGGCTCTCACTCTTATGCCAGTTAAACAGAAGATCCTCCAGCCCGTTTCGGCGTAGATAAGCATCCCGCCGGGTATTCCCTGCAAAAGATTGATGCTGCCCCCACACCGTGTCGCTATGTTCATATAGAAGCTCATAAAGCTCTTCGTACTGATCTATAAGAATATCTCCTAGCTCACCCTCCGATGGTAGCGTCAGGATCGGATGAAAAGAAATTGCATACGCGGTGAAATCCCGTTGCTCCGCCAACACCTCTACGCGCCCAGCGGGCGGTAATGTTTTCTGCAAAACGCTGCTGTCACCGTTATAGTAAAAGATTTTATGGTCAATATCATAGGCGGGCTCGTCCAGCCCAAGAAAAAAATAAAGTATGCCCTGATGAGGCAATCCCTCAAATGGTGAAAAAGGTAGCTCGCCCAAATTAATTTGAGCAATAAATGTATAATATTCCCCGTCTGAATTACAAGGCCACTCTATTGTGGGTGGCAGATCTGGATAGCCGGCGATCCGACTATTGCCAACGTGTTCATAATTTTCCTCATGCTCCACATGAAATTGTATAGCAGCTTGAGCTTCCTGATGAATCTCTTCTTTTAATTCTTCATCCAGTGAATACCCTTCCAGTATTCGAGTCAGTTCATCCTTTAATGGTGGTTGTAGCATCTCGCTCGCCCCTTTTTCATGAAGTATTATGTATTGCTTGCTCTCATTTGATCTCTTATATCAGATTACCAAATTACAGTCTGACAAGCTATTTCTCTGGTGACAGGTTGGTCAGTCCTCGGTCAAATCATCGATCTTCGCTGCAAGCGAATGGTGGATACATCCAGCTCTGCATTTACGATCCAAGCGGAAATGCACTAGACATTGTTCATAAATGTTTTGTGATAGGCATTCCGGTATTGGGAAGGAGTCATATGGGCTCTCTTTTTGAACAAACGCATAAAATACTTCTCATCGCTATATCCTGCCTCTTCGGCAACCTGTTTAATGCTCATATCTGTACGGGAAATCAACTCTTTGGCTTTGTTAATACGAATACTATGAATGAACTCCAGGGGACGCATGCCTGTATTTTGCTTGAACAAACGAGATATATAATCCTTGTTGTAATTGAATTTTCGAGCTAAATCCGTCACGGTCAGCGGCTCTTCGGCATGAATACGGGTCCACTCAATAATTTTGTTAAAACTCACATTCCCCTGTGAACTGACAGGATTGGAAAGCAAGCGGCTGAGCGCCAGTTCAGATATCTCGATCAGTAGCGAGGTGAACAAATAATTTGCGCTGTGATACGTAAGATAATGTGAGTTGGCTACATGCAAAATCTGATTGACAATAATATGAATCCGATCCCCGTTATCTGCCTGTACACATTGCGGTAAATAGATATCCCGCATCACACCGTGACGCTGCAAACGTCCATCCAAAGCACTTGTTTCCTGCTTCATTTCCTCATTAGATAATACATTCGGGGTCATGGGAACATCGAAATGGAACCAATAAAATTTCACGCCCGGCAACGATTCCCGGTATCCTTTATGCGTACGACCGGGGTACAGCAATAGAATATCTCCCTCGCCTACTTCAAAATCTTCCCGTTCCTCCCGTATATATACCGTCTCTTGGACACCCAGGATCAGCTCAAAATTCTCAATGGAACGACTCATATGCTTCCAAGGTACCTCGTTAACAAACTCGCCTGCCGAGATCAGTTGGATCGGAGCATCTACATTTACTTTTAGATAGGTCATGTTATCGCCTCTTTAAATTCATGTTCGGATTTGTCCACCCATTGTATGGTTAAGCTACTGACATACCGCGATTGTAATGCTAATGTAGTGGAGAAATATACACTTTTATCTTAGCTAAGGAGCGATGATTTTGAAAGCTAAAGCTTTTGACTTGCATAAAGTAAGAATTGATTCCGGCCCTCTTTTACATGCGATGAAACTGAATACGGCCTACCTGCTGAGTTTGGAACCCGACCGTTTATTATCGCGCTTTCGTGAATATGCGGGACTGGAGCCCAAAGCGGCTCACTATGAAGGCTGGGAAGCGCGTGGCATCAGCGGACATACACTCGGTCACTACCTGTCCGGATGTGCGCTGATGTTTGCCTCCACGGGCGACGAAAGACTGCTGGAACGCGTGAACTATGTGGTCGACGAACTGGAAATATGCCAAGACAGTCATGGAAACGGATACATTTCCGGCATTCCACGCGGGAAAGAGATTTTCGAGGAAGTAAAAGCCGGAGATATTCGCTCCCAAGGCTTTGATCTAAACGGCGGCTGGGTGCCGCTATATACCATGCACAAACTTTTTGCGGGCTTGCGTGATGCACATCTGCTGGCACATCATCCCAAGGCCCTGTCTATAGAAATCAAACTCGGCAACTGGCTGGAGGATGTGCTTCAAGGGCTGGACGATGATCAGGTGCAGCAGGTGCTGCATTGCGAGTTTGGCGGTATGAACGAGGTGCTGACGGATCTGGCGGAACATTCAGGAGAAGAACGCTTTCTGAGCCTGGCGGAACGCTTTTATCACGGAGAGGTGCTCAATGATCTCGCGGATAGCCAAGATACCTTGGCAGGGCGACATGCCAATACGCAAATTCCCAAAATCATTGGCGCTGCACGGCAATTTGAAATGACGGGCAAACCGCAATATGCGGACCTGTCTCGCTTTTTCTGGGATCGGGTTGTTCACAAGCATTCCTACGTGATCGGCGGCAATAGTTATAATGAACATTTTGGTGAACCCGGGAAGCTGAATGACCGTTTGGGCGAAGGTACCTGTGAAACTTGTAACACCTACAATATGCTGAAATTAACAAGACATATGTTCGAGTGGGATGCCTATGCAGCCTATGCCGACTACTATGAACGAGCGATGTTCAATCATATCCTGGCTTCACAGCAGCCTGTAGATGGACGTGTGTGCTATTTTGTATCGTTGGAAATGGGAGGACACAAGTCCTTTAATTCTCAATATGAGGATTTTACATGCTGTGTCGGGTCCGGTATGGAAAGTCACTCCATGTACGGCACTGCGATTTATTTTCACACGCCAGAAACGATCTATGTCAATCAATATGTCCCTTCTACCGTGACATGGGACGAGATGGGCGTACAGCTCAAACAAGACACTCTCTTTCCGCAAAATGGACGGGGAACGCTACGCGTCATCAGCGAGGAGCCCAAATCCTTCGCGATCAAGCTAAGATGCCCGCATTGGGCGGAGCAAGGGATGATAATTAAAATCAACGGGGAAGAGTACGTCACAGAGGCTTGTCCTACCAGCTACGTTGTAATTGAACGGAAATGGAACGATGGGGATACGATCGAGTATGACATTCCTATGACCGTGAGAGTCGAGGAAATGCCGGACAATCCGCGCCGAATTGCATTTATGTACGGCCCGCTTGTACTGGCTGGGGACCTTGGCCCTGTTGAACAGGAGTCCAACGAGGAACGTCTGCTTGCGTCTGTTCTGATCGGAGCGGCCGACTCATTGACAACGAAGCTAATTGCTGACGGGAACGAGCCTAATACATTCCATATGACCGACTTAGGCTATATCGGAGACTTGAAGCTTCGTCCGTTTTATCAGATGTATGATCGTTCATATACCGTCTATTGGGATCTCTTTTCCCAGGAGGAATGGGTAGCAACAGAGGCAGAATATCGTACCGCGTTAGCGTATCAGCTAGAGCTGGAACGACTTACAGTGGACGTTGTGCAGCCTGCCGAAATGCAACCTGAACGGGATCATGCCTTTACTGGCGAGCATGTAGGTCTGGGGTCCATCTATAACCGCAAATATCGCGATACCTGGCCAGGGGGCTGGTTCTCTTTTGTCATGAAGGTGCTTCCGGATGAGCCTGTCCAATTGGCGGTCACTTATTTGAAGGACTTGAGCCGTCCCCATAGTGACTTTGACATCACTGCGGATGGTCAGATTTTAGGGGAAGGCAAGCTGGAGTCTGAGGAAATGAATAAATTCGAAACATTCGCCTATGAGCTTCCTCTATCTTTGACGAACCACAAGAATGAAGTTACGATTCAATTCACAGCCCATCCACAAGGTAAAGTGGCGAAAGTAGCTGGATTACGAGTGGTTAGACACTCTATTGTATGATCAAATTATTTATATAAATCTACTATTCCGCCTACTCCGTTTTAATTGTTCATTTTTTAAATTAAGCTTATATAACAACAAGCAGACGCTCCTATAAGCTGTCTGCTTGTTCCGCTTACCGCCTTATACCTTCGAATCATCGTTATTGCTTCATGTACACTTCACAGCATGTTCATTTCACGGAAACTGTCTCTAATCTTGCGTAGCTCTTGCTGTGCCCTGCTGTATCGCGAGGCGTAGGTCCAAGCAAGCACTTGATGATAATGCGAAGGTGTTTCAATCGTGGTCACGTTATACATGGCCAGATTCCCATCTATTTCTCCTTTTAGGGTAAACTCAATGGCAGGATATCCGTTCACCACCATATCTGAAGCGGTCCCCAATTCAGGGTCCGTAATTCCTGACACCAAATGATCCTCAATGATTCCTTTATATTCTTGAAGAGTCATACTGCTGTCAAAATCGCTTTTCGGTTCAGACAATACAATCAGATATCTTTCGGTAAATTCATTTTTAATGGAGATGTCCGCATCCTCATTAATCATATTATCTCGTGACCAATTCCAGGGAGCCGTAACCGCAAACTGGCTATCCTTACTGGTAAATACCTCAGGCTTCATGATTTGCGTAATGAGCGTAGAAATTAAAGATACAGCATAGACAATTGAAATGATCGTCGTCAGGATGATTGCTCCTGCAATAATCCCGGTTTTCTTTCTGCCCACCTTTCCCAAATCCCGTACCTTAACCACATATGTATTCGCAGCCATATCTCCAATCCGTTGTTTCCGAGGTGTCACCAGCACACATATACCAGCGGGCAGCCCGAAGAAAAGCAGCGGATTCGTATCCACCAAATGTATAAGGGTACGGATCAAGGATTTAACCATGCCTGGCGGCCTTCCTTCTCCATTTACGACCTGAATGCGAAGTACAAACTTACCCAGCGTATAGCCCGTAAGTCCTTCCAATAACAGATAATAGCAGAAGGAGCCAATCAGAAAGAGTATCACTACCATGCCCATATTTGGGGTTTCCGCTTCAGATACTTTTTTCGCTGTAAAATAAACCAGCCCTCCATACCCGAAGACGATAAGAATGAAGTCAATCATCCAGGCCGCCCATCTTCTGAAGAAGATAGAGGCTCCGTATGTTTCTGATAATACCGCCATCTTATCCGGTTCTCGTCGATGGTAGTTGCCATTCGTCGCATATGGTCCCGGAGCTACTGTAGATGGATTGTTCGTTACATCTTGTTCTTCCAAATGATACACCCCTGATGTCAATTTAATCACAGTTAAGTATAACATCCTTTTTCATCCAGCGGAGCAAGCCTGACAGTGCACTGGAGTAAACCGAATCCCCCCGATAAACAAACCACACCTCTAATTTGCGATATTTTTCAGGTAAACGATGAGAAGCAATACTTCCCGCCTCCTCTGCCTTTGCAATCGACGATTGTGGCAGCATGGACACTCCCAGGCCAGAGGCTACACCACCCAAAATGACTTCCAATGTCCCAAACTCCATAACCTGATACGCAGCCACACCTGCTTCACTCAGAAAGCTTTCCGCTCTTGTACGATGCGTGCACCCTACGTCGAAAAACAGCATAGGCTTGGCAAGCAGCTCGTTCATGTCCTTTTTCCCTGGTTCCGAGATGAGCACCAATTCCTCTTCAAAAGCTGCAACATACTCTATATGCGGATCATCGACGGGGCCATAGACGAACGCTCCATCTAATTCGTAATTCAATACCTTTTGTACGAGATCATGGGTGCTGCCTGTCATAAGCGATAGATGGACATCAGGATATTGAGCGTGATACTCCGTCAATAAAGAAGTCAGATGCGTAACCGCCGCCGTCTCAATCGACCCCAGTCGCAAAGGTCCCGCAGGCTGGTCTGAATATTGAGTGGACTTTACTGCCTCGTCCAGCAAGGTCAGTATGGTATCCGCATATTCCAGCAGATTCTCTCCTGCTGGCGTTAGCGTCATTCCCCGGTTAGATCGGCGAAATAGCGGTACGTTCAATTGTGCTTCAAGCTGCTGAATCCGCGAGGTCACATTGGATTGTACATAATTCAAAACTTGCGCAGCCTTCGTGATACTGCCCTCGCGAGCGACAGCCTGAAAAATCTTCAAATCACTGCTTTCCATGTATACGTCACCTGCTTGGTATGATCATTTATGATACTCACATTCGATTTTGTTCATTTTACCGGACGCTTGCCGCTCTGTACAATTCAATATACATGCAATTGCATCTAAATTCGAACCACGGGAGGTTTTAAAATGAAAGCCGTAATCCATGCCAGCAAAAGCGGCCCTAAGGGCCTGATGTATACAGACATCACGGACAGACAGCCGGGACACAACGAAGTGAAGGTAAAACTCAAAGCCGCAGGCTTGAACCATCGGGACCTATTCCTCATGGCAGATCGAACAGCCAACGATGCTCCACTCATTCTGGGGTCGGATGGAGCAGGCGTGATTGAGGCTGTGGGTGTTGGTGGCCCAACCTCGCTGGTAGGCACCGATGTAATTATCAATCCATGTATCGGATGGGAGAATACGCATCATGTTCCCTTGGTTCCAGCCATTCTGGGCGGACCTTCAGACGGAACATTCGCTGAATCAGTTATCATCCCCGTCCAAAATGCGGTCAGCAAGCCAGCATACCTTTCATGGGAAGAAGCAGGGGTGCTGCCTTTGTCTGCTTTGACCGCTTACCGCGCGCTCTTCACAAGAGGCCAATTACAGCAGGGTGAGCACGTCCTTATTCCCGGTATTGGCGGTGGTGTAGCCACGTATGCCATGCTTATGGCTTTAGCGGCAGGCGCACGGGTCACCGTCACGTCACGCAACGAAGCAAAAAGGCAGGCTGCCCTCGCTCATGGCGCTAATCATGCATTCGACAGCCATAGCGAATGGAAAGAAAGTATGAACGGAGACACCGTGGATCTGGTCCTTGACAGTATCGGTCCTGCTACGTTCGATAAATATTTGGATGTCCTCAAGCCGAACGGTCGGATTGTTACATTTGGCGCAAGCTCAGGAGATCAAGTAGAGATTCCGCTGCGGTCTATATTTTTCCCTCAAATCAGCATCATCGGCACCTCTATGGGCAGTGGCGAGGAATTCGCAGCTATGCTTCAGTTCATGGATCGCCATGCACTCCATCCGATTATAGATAGCGTATTTTCTTTACAAGACACAGCACAAGCCTTCCACCGTATGCAGCAGGGAGCGCAGTTAGGCAATATAGGGATCAGGATAGAGTAAGGAGTCTGAACGAAGTAAGAAAGAAAAAAATCCACTACCGTAAAATGCCTTCTCCCAGAAGTCAATTTTATGGTAGTGGACCTATTCAGTCGATTAAACGATGCTGGACCCATTTGTTGCCGCGGAAGCGCCAAAGGAAAACGAGTCCCCGCACGCCCCATTCAATATCCATGGCCAGCCAGACACCAACAATCCCCAGGTTGAACACAATTCCCAAAATATACCCGAGCACCACCCGGCACAACCACATGGACAGCATTGAGGTGAGGGACGTAAATTTTGAATCACCTGCTGCCCTAAGCGCAGAGGGTGTAATAAAGGCAATGGACCAGAGCGGAATCTGGGCCAACGTATTAATCAGTATGACAACAAATATGTCATCTACAATTTCAGCAGGCGGATGAAACAGCCCCACCATCGGCTCAAACAAAGGCATCAGTATGAGCCCCATTACAATAAACGAACAAGACGACAGCCAAATAAACGATTTGGTAAACTTCCGGGCATCCTCGACATTTCGACGTCCCATACATTGACCGACCACGGTTACAATCGTAAGAGCCAAAGCATTCGCAGGGATTTGGAACACGTTAGCTAGGGATGAGCAAATGGCATTCGTCGCCAATGCATTGGTCCCCAGACTCACAATGAAAATTTGGGTCAAAATTTTGCCCCCATTGAAAAACATCTGTTCCGCTGCAAAGGGAAGCCCGATAAACAGAATCTTTTTAAGCATAGCCAGATTAAAATAAAGCATATCTCTAAGCTGAACACGCAAGTCGTCATCTACTCTGACCAAATAGATCAATGCGCACACTGCTCCTGCATATCTGGACACATTGACGGCAATCGTCATGCCCAGCACACCCATATCTAATACATTAATGAATACCACATTGAGGAGCACGTACGAGAGGTTCATGATGAGCGAAAGAGCCAGCGATGCCCTCGTCTTCCCGATCCCTCTCAGCGCTCCACACACCGCCTCAACGATTGCAATCCCCACAAAAGACATACAGCTTCCCAGCAGATATACCTTACCGTTGGCTAATACATCAGGCGAGGCGGAACCAAACAGAACACTTAAAATCGGATTGTACAACACGATCATAAACAAACTGATACATAAAGCCAGCAAGGAAACGGAGGAAATGGTGCCGGATGCGGCTTTAGAGACCATGAGGTCGTTACCGCTCCCCTTATACTGTGCCACAACAACCGTTCCCCCGGTAGACACTGCAACAAACACATTAATCAGAAAAATATTCAAAGAATCGATCATATTTACAGCACTGACTGCCGCCATTCCCGACGAGCTAATCATTGCCGTGTTCACCAAATTAAGACCCACGATAAAAGCCTGATCAATCAAAAGCGGGATAAACAGCGCAATAATCTGTCGATAGTCAATAGACTCTCCTGAAAAATGCTTATTCAGAAAGCCATGTGTTCTCATCCTTACACTCAGTTGACTCATATCATCACATTCTTTTTCTCAAATTGAAAAAAACCCTTCAACAGAAGAGCCTTCATGGCGAAAAAATGTATAAAGTTGCAAGGCTAGATGTGTCTAGTTCTTGATTCTGTACACTTTTCTCTACATAGAAGTATTACTCCAAAAGAAAATCCTGTCAATGGTCTTGCTCACATTTGAATATAAAATAACAGAAAAACCTGCTCAGCTCAGTGAACAGGTTTTGGAGCAGCATTATAATGTTTTAATATGTCATTAAGTCCTTGTTAAAGGAATGTCTATGATCTTCTCGCAATTAAATCTTGTTGAATAGAAGCTTCATTCTTTTCGAATTTTTTATAAAAAAACATAGGAATGATTCCGATCAAGAAGATGATAAATGGCAGCCAGATAAAGCTGAACTGAATGCCAGACAACGCCGTAGGAGTTTGAACTTGCCCAGCGATATAACCGGTGCTGCCCATGATCCATGCTGGCAATAATCCGCCGATTCCGCTACCCGCTTTAATACAGAATGCGCTTCCAATCGAGGTCAGGAAACCACTTGCCCGAATACCATTTTTCCATTCCCCATAATCGACTGTATCTGACAACATCGCAAACGGCATAGAACATGCAAAGCCTGATCCTAACGCACCAATAATCCAGCCGATAATAATGAGGGTTAAGTCTGTACTGCCCATTAAAATCACGACTTGCCCCAGCGCAGCTAATATCAATCCGATAATCATAATCGCATTTTTACTTAATTTTCTGGCGAAAAACGGAATCAGAACCATCGAGATCAACTGCAAGGAGGTCAGTCCATTGATTAAAGGCACTAAGTCCTTACTGTCCAGATTGTATTGCAGATAAAAGATTAAAGTTGCTGAACGAATATTCAAACCAATCCAGTAACACAAGTTGGCAGCTACAACGAGCATCCAGGGCCAGTTTCGTTTGATGGCTGTAAAGCTTTTAGCAATGGGAACAGATTTCGTTTTCACTGCTGCATTTTCTCGCAAATCGGCAAACGCTATGAAAAACATAATAATCGCCATGATTCCAAATAAAACGAGCGTTAAGGAAAATCCTTTTTGATCATTCCCCTGTCCAAAGAAAGCGACCAAAGGTAATGTAAACGTCGTGGCAATGAAGAAACCTACGTTCCCCCCGACCATACGGAAGGAGTTCAAGACTACGCGTTCGTTAGAATTGGTGCTCAGATTAGGCAGAATAGACGTAATCGGCGTACTGATCCCTGTGTACAGGATGCCGGCTATAATATACGTAATGGCGGCATATGCAATTTTGCCCGACTCACTCCAATTGGGTGTCGTAAACGTAAGGACCATGAACACAGCGAACGGGATCGCTAACCATAGAAAATAGGGTCTGCTCTGGCCGTATTTTGACTTGGTTCGGTCAATCAGGATGCCCCAAATCGGGGCATCAATGGCATCGATAAAACGGGTGATAAATAGTAATGTCCCGGCAATCCCGATAGAAAGTCCGAATACATCTGTATAAAAATATAATAGATAACTGGAAATAACACAGTATAGTAAATTGCCTGCTGTATCCGTTAATGAATAGCTGATTTTACGATGAAAAGGAACGGTACTGGCTGCCTTTTCCGGTGGTTCCGTACTCACAATTCTCGTACTCATGATCTTTCCTCTCCCCATGCGAATGAATTATGATTCATAAACCCATACACGCATTTCCCCTTTGGCCCGATTGCACCAGGCATAGTAAGGTATCGCGGTAATTTGTTGAGAAACAAATTCAGGAGGCTCCGAGCTATATAATGCATTCGAATTTTTTACCCGGTATCCCTCTATGGTCAGCTTTACAATGCCACCCAGCAGGTTTTCGCTAAACTCTTCCGTAATGAGGCTATCCTTCGTCAATCTTAATCCTGCCAAATTCGCTCCATTATCCACTTCTTCCAGGCAAAACACGACTGGTCCGCGTTGGAGAGCAATTTGCTGCTGGTTCATGGAGACCAGCGGATTGCTCCGAATGCGCTCAACCGGCATAGCCAAATGCAGAGTTACCACATCTCCGTCCTTCCAAGTGCGCTGAATCTCGATATAGCCTTTTTCCAGACGGTCTAATGATATGGTTTCCCCATTCACCTTCACCTCTGCCTGCTTGCACCACCCAGGAATCCGTAGTGCCCATTTGAAGGAAGTCGGCTCTGTTACGTGGATCGAAAAGGTTAGATCCGCGTCCCATGGATAATGATGAGTTTGTGTAATTTCAACCTCATGACCAGATAAAGTCATGTTCACCTTGCTGGCAATGTACAGATGCGTATACAACGTATCGTCCGTTTGGGTGTACATATTGTCCTCAACCGATGCAATCATTCGTGCCAAATTGGGCGGACAGCAGGCGCAGAAAAACCATTTTTGCCGTTCTGTTTTTACATGCTCCTGATCTTTTCTGGATTTTTGAAAAGGGTTAACCTCTAGCGGATTCACGTAGAAAAACCGTTTCCCGTCCAGGTCCATTCCACTAATCGTCCCGTTGTATAGCGCACGCTCCAGAACATCAGCGTATTTCCGGTCTGGCGCTAAGCGCAGCATACGATTGGCCCAAAAGGCCAGCCCTACAGAGGCGCAAGTCTCACAGTACATGCTGTCATTGGGAAGATCGTGATGGCAAGTGAACGCTTCCGCGTTTACAGTAGAACCGATCCCTGCGGTGATGTACATTTTGTGATTCGTTACATCATCCCACAGCGTTTCACAGGCTTGTAACAGGGAAGCATCCCCTGTTTTCGCGGCCAAGTCCGCCATCGCAATATACAGATACACCGCTCTTACCGCATGGCCGACTGCCTCTTTTTGTTCCCGCACAGGTTGGTGTGCTTGCTGGTATTCGAAGCCTAAGCCAAAATTAATATTGTTATCATCATTCCAGGTGGGCTCTGTTTGAATATGTTTTCTCTGTTCTTGTTCCTCTGCAAAGTAAATAGGATGCTGTCCCCGTTGTTCAATAAAATATTGCGCTAATTTGAGATATTGATCCTTTGCCGTTACGTCGTATAATTTGATCAAGGCCAACTCAATTTCTTCATGTCCCGGATAGCCTTTCCGTTTACCTTCTTCCGTACCAAAAACCTGCTGAATCAGGTCTACGTATTTCTCCATAATGTGAAGAAACTTCGTTTTGCCCGTCGTTTCATAATAAGCAACAGCCGCTTCTATAAAATGCCCTGCACAATACAGCTCATGATTGTCTCTTAAGTTGGTCCAGCGATTGTTGGGTTCCTTAAGCAGATAGTACGTATTTAGATACCCATCCTCAGCTTGAGCTCTTCCCAACAATTCAATCACTTCATCAGCCCGCTCTTCAAGCGCAGGATTCGGATGATCCCTTAAGCTAAAGGCAACCGTCTCCAACCATTTGGCAAGGTCACTGTCCTGGAAAACGGTTCCATAATACTCCCCACTGGATTCCCCGGCTGCAATCCTAAAGTTTTCAATCGCATGACTGGGTTCTGTATCTGGTAATTCATCATTTAATGCTTTCCACTGATAAGGAATAACCTCTTCCGCCACAACCTGCTTATACTTTTTCCAAAATAAATCGTCAACGATGACATGCTTAACTGGCTTTGCCGTTTTCATTGGATAAACATCCCTTCCTGGAAATAGAACGCTTTCATTTTTGAGAAAATAAGGATAAAGTAATGATAATATCGTACAAGCTAGCCTGAGCTCCCCTTGCTACAGTCCTTATTTTATCAACCTGAATTTATAAAAAAAATCGCGATCTTTAACTAAAACTTATACGATTTCACACACAAAGGAGCTGGCTTCCATGAGCAAAACAGACTTTCTATCATTCCTTGTTCCTCCGCTGCCTTATTTCATTGAGGGGAATTTTACTACATATCAAAAAGGGGATTGGCACCCGAATAGGTATAATCTGGGTTATTTTGACGTAATAATCATTAAAGAAGGATTGCTGCACATTGGTGAAGAGGACGAAGTGTGGAAGGTAACTAAAAATTACGCTCTCATTCTTGAACCGGATAAACATCATTTTCCCATTGAGGCATGTACAGAACAAACCTCCTTTTACTGGTTCCATTTTCAAACCAATAGCATGTGGTGCGCACAATCCTCGCCCAATCCTATTATACCCAGCACCCCCATTCCCGAGCTGCACTTTCATTCAGAACATACGACCATTCATTTGCCCAAAATTCAAAAAGTGGTGAATCCACATGAGCTATTTTCGAAATTAGACTATTTACTAGCCTCTACTTTAAAACCTAGAAAACTGGCACTATGGGAGGCCCAACAGACGTTTGCGAGTGTTTTCCAGAGTTTGGAGTATGATCAGAATAATAAAGACAGCTCCTCTAAGTTGGCGGAACAAATCGAAATATACCTAAAACAGAATTACAAAAATACAATCACCAATAAAGATTTGGAGACCCATTTTCACGTACATCAGAACTATCTCGCCAGATGCATGAAGGTCGCTTTCCAGCGCACACCGCTTGAGTATTTAATGGATTATCGCCTGGATCAAGGACGCAGTCTTTTGCTGCAAACCGACTGGTCTGTCCAACAAATTACGGAGGAAACGGGATTCTCCCAAGCAAGCTATTTCTCCAAGTGCTTTAAAGAAAAATTCGGAATGTCTCCAAAGAATTACAGACAACAATACTGGAAACCAGTCCATTGAATGCTTACACCTCCTTTACATTCTCTTTACATTTTCATTGTATCCTTTTGATATTCTCGCTTTATACTGAGTCGGTTATATCATTTTTACTTCGGAAAAGGGGCATACATATGAAGTCAACTAAACTCGCATTATTAGCCATGTTAACGGGGATTCTGGTATCACCAGAACTTACCCATGCGGCAGACATTCAGCCATCCGGGTATGCATCACTACGAACACAGGCAGATAAAATGGGGGCGACAATTACATGGGACAGTGATGACCAGTCTGTTTTGGTCAAACTGAAAAATGGCATTGTCGGGACCTTTACAGTGGGTGAGAAGCAATATCGTCTAGCCGGACTAAGCGGAAAAGCGGACCGGGAAATTAAGATGATGAATGGAAATGTATATCTTCCTACAAAACTTCTTACAGCGCTTGAAGCAGAGAACAGCAAATATGCAGATCCTAAGGACGAAGTCCCTACCTATAAAGTGATCCCTTCTGCTGAAACAGAAGCTGTGGAGGATGGAGAAGATGCAGCCGACGACCCTGCAATCTGGCTCAACCCGGCCGATCCAGAGAAAAGTAGAATTTTAGCAACCAATAAAGGCGGCGGGATTTTAGTCTATGATCTGGAAGGCAAGCAACTGCAAAACATGAAGGTCGGAAAAATGAATAACGTGGATCTTCGTTACGGTTTCACATTGGGCGGCAAAAAAATTGATATCGCAGGCGCAACCAATCGAACCAACAACACGATCGATATCTTTTCCATTGACGGTGCATCAGGAAAGCTGACCAACGTGGTTGGCAAACCTATTAAAGCATCTATGAAAGAAGTGTACGGATTCAGCTTATACCATAGCCTCAAGACAGATAAATTTTACGCGCTCGTGTTGGGCAAAGAGGGTGAATTTGAGCAATATGAGCTGACTGACGACGGAAGCGGCAAAATTGCAGGTAAGCTTGTCCGCCAGTTCAAGCTGAATACGCAATCCGAAGGCATGGTTGCTGATGATGAATATGGTACGATCTACATCGCTGAAGAGGATTACGCTATTTGGAAGTATAGTGCCGAGCCAGACGGTTCAACCGAGCCGCTGCGACGTGTGGATATTGCAGATGGGCGCAGACTTCACGATGATATAGAGGGACTTACATTGTATTACGGTAAAGATGGCAAAGGGTACCTCATGGCCTCCAGCCAAGGAAACAGCAGCTATGCGATCTATGAACGACAAGGAGACAATGCATATATAAGCAACTTCACGATTAGCGCGAGCCCTACCGTTGATGGTACATCTGTCACAGACGGTATTGATGTTCTTGGCTACGGATTAGGCAAAAATTTCCCGCATGGTATCTTCGTTGCACAAGATGACGAAAATCTTCAAAATGGCAAAAAGTTGAATCAGAACTTTAAAATGGTGCCCTGGGAGCGAATCGCTACGGGAGCCCCTACCCCGCTAACGATAGACGATGGCATCAACCCGCGTGAATTGGTAAACAGAAGCACGCAGTAATGCCCTTCGGGGAAATCAACTCAACATTCCGACTCTATTCATAGAAAAAAGAGGTGTTCCAAAAGCCATAAACCGGCTACTTGGGACACCCCTTTTTGTTTTTAAGCGAGAAAAGGTTTAAGATCCAGCACCAGCACATTTACCGAGTTGGCCGGTAAGTCTAAGAGGACAGAATCCGTCTGAAGCGTGATCTGCTGTTCGGTAGGCATTACCTTCTCATCATTCTTCTTGTTCACGTTAGGTACATGAACAAGCGAGGAATCGCCAGTTAGTGTAACCAGCTTAGCGATGGACTCAACACTCAAATCTTGTAGATTCAGCTGTATTACCTTATCCACGTTGTCGGCATTCACCAGCTTCACGTATACATGCTCAGCATCTTGGGTTACCGAGTTGAACACGTCTCTGTTGTAAGCCTCCAGCTTGTAGTCCAGCACCTTGCTGCTTGTCTCGCCGTCGGTGTATGAGCAAATCAGATTACTACCCGTTTCACCGCCGTAGTTCACTGTTATGGTGTAGTCCGTGTTGTCAGCCAACTCTTCATAGCTAGCTGCTCTCAAGTTACCTGCCGCTGTACTGGAAGAGTAGTCACCCAATGTGTAGCCTTCTATGCCCTGCTTGTAAACCTTCACGCCGGTAGCCTTGCCGCCATAGCCGATCGCGTATTCAACGACGTCCTTTTTCTCCGCAGAAATATCGGTGAGACCCGCACCCACATAAAAGCCGTCCGTGCCGGAAATACGGGAAGCGACCACCTCTACCTTGTAATTGCCCCAGCTATCGTTCAAGATGTACAAACCATTCAGACCGCTATCCTGAGCTTTGAGCACAAGCCCCTTGCCTTCCTCCACTGTAGAGCCCACGGAACCGGGAATGACCTGCCAGGCCGAATTCAATCCCTGGGTAAAGTCTTGATCCAGCAGCACACTGCCGTCCTGGTTGGAAGTAACAGTCACACGCTTAATCATAACCTCGGCATTGCCTGTTGCAATTTCAATTCCCCCCTGAGGAATGAGATCCGTTGGCTTGCCGTTTTTGTAAGTAGAGAAAGAAGTGCTCAATACTTTATTCCCCAAATATTTAGCATACATTTGCTGTACATAGTAGTTCGGCGTAAACCACACCGTTTCGTCATCGAACCAGATGCAGTCTGGCGTCCATCTGTAGGTTCCATCTGTCAGCACCTTGTTAAACAGCGGTGCATAGGCAGCCAACCGAACGACATCGGCATTATTTTCGAAGCCCGTCATCACCGCTGCCTCTGCTACAGCGCCTGCTAATGTATTTTTATCGGTTGAGGCGTACTCTCCGACAAAAACCTTTGATGTTGCTTTCCAATTTATACTGCCGTCCGCATTATAAGCTCTGTAGTAGTAGTTATAGCGGTCCACGTTATTCAGCAGGTACTCGTTAGAACGATAATAGTGCTCATCTGCAATGGTGTCCATGTAGTCTTTTTGCTTCTCATACCAGGTAACAGTCTCTTCCGTCACCTGGTTACCATCAGCAAAAGCAACCTTAGCCGAGCCCTTCATATTACCACTCAGGAACTTCCAGCCCTGCTGATAGGCATCGTCGTCCGCTTGAGCGCCAACCGTAGAGATGATATGCAGCTCATAACCCGGATAGTTTTTCTCCATGTACTCATCAATCGATGTCTTGAACACTTCAAAGTTGGCAAAGAACTCTGTGCCCCAGTTCTCGTTACCCACACCCAAATAACGCAGATCGAACGGTGCTTCATGGCCCATTTTTTTACGCATAGCAGCCCATTCATTATGTTCAAAATCCACACTAATCGCAAAGTCGATCAGATCCGTAAAGTTCTTAATATAGTATTCTCTTAATGCGCCACCAGCCGGATGAGCGTAATCGGAACGGGCTTGACAGAGAACGCCACAGGCCATAACCGGAAGCGGAGCTGCATTCAGGTCTTCTGCCAACTGGAAATACTCCATATAACCAAGGCCCATGGTCATCATATAGCCCCATACATTAAAGTTTTCCTTGCGCAGCTCGATATCCCCAATCGATTCCTTCCAATCGTATACGTTTTCCCATATAAATGAACCCTCGGAAATACAACCACCTGGAAACCGCAAAAACTTCGGATGCATGCCAACCAGTGCGTTCACCAAATCTTTTCTCAGTCGGTAGTTAGGATTACCCTGGAAGTTAGCATGTGCCGATGGGGATTGTTCTTCCTCTCCTGCGCCCCATACATCTTGTGGGAATAAAGAAACCATATCAACCGAAATGGCCCCTTTAAATGTAAGCGCCAGCTGCCCGAGAACCGTAGCTGAGCCTGTCAGTACAAGCTTGGAATCGATGCCGTACTTCTTCCACGTGTTGCCGCCTTCCACCTGTATCGTAACCGAATCACTAATAGCCTTTTCATTTGAGTCTTGCAGTTGCAGTGTGATTGTGCCCGCTGAATCGGCCTTCGCCCAGATGGTAAACTCATATTTGGCACCCTCTTGGATGGACATGGCACAATTCTGGTTAGAGTCGGAAAAGCCCTTGTTCCGAATCGTTGCACCATCCGCTACCGTCACATAATAAGAGTTCACTTCTTTGTCTTTTGCGCCTAAAAACTCATTTAATCCACCACTATGTTGTGGAGTCATCTTATCCGTATCACCAGACCAGGCGAACAACGGGTTGCGGTTCCGTCCGGTAGAGCAGCCGCATTCACCGGAAGCATGGGAATACGTATCGAACTCGAAAGATTCGAAGGATCGATTCTGAATGAGTTCTCCATAAATCCCGCCATCTGCTGCGTTATTGATATCTTCATAGAACAAGCCGTACATCACTTCGCTGACATCCACTACTTCCTTATTTCCATGAATGGTCAGCGTGTACGGAGGTAGCTGTTCAGGAAGAACGGATACCTCAAAACTCTCTTCAATCTTACTTAAGCCCTTCGTCAATAGAGCCGTGACGGTAACCCCTTGTGCGGAGGTAATCGCCTGAATCTGGCCATTGTCAGAGAGTATACTAGGCTGGCTGGATTTCCAGGTTACTTCTACTCTTCCGCCCATCAGAACCGTTGGCAGAGTTATGTCCTTGGTTACAATCGTCGTCGGAAAGGACAAATATTTATCTCTGGCAAGCTTCACGATCTCTTCATCTGTCAACGAATCGCACATGACCTCAATGACTTCATCCGCCGTCAGGCCTGCTTTATAAATTCGAAAGTCTGAAACGGAGCCGGCAAAGTCTACATCCACTGCATGCTGGGAGCGACCGATAAAATTATTGCTGTAGTTGGACGAGTCTGTAAACGTTTCGAACCATTTACGTAGCTTGGCATAGTTGCCGCTGGAAGTTTGACTGATGGAACCGTCCGCTACTACCTCACCATTGACATATACCACCGGACCCGCACTGCTTAATGTTCCGCCTTCCGTGCCGATCACAGACAGGGCTATGTGCATCCACTCATCCCTGACAAAACCTCTTCCCGGGTCTACGGACAAATCTACCTCGGTGAAAAGAGTTCCGCGCAGATTCCGTGTCATGAACATATAGGGCCCTGTATGGGCTTTACCAAAGTCAAAGACACGTTCCCACATATCTGTGAATCTGCCGAAGTTGACCCAAGCAGTAACCGTCACACCGGTGTTATCGCTTACATCTTTGAATAGATCGGAAGGAAGCTGGATATACGATGTACCGTTGGGGCCTCCCTCAAGCGTCAAAGCTGCTCTACCGGTAGCATGGGAAATCGTAGGTGTTACTGTGCCTGAAGCAACCCCATCGTTACCTTGCCCTGAGCTATCTTTGCCGACGTTCTCTGCATCATCAAACTTGTAACGTGCAATGATTTGATCTTGGAATTTGGTCATCTTCGTTGCTCCTATACCTATAGTTTATTAATGTAATAACTAATTAGTTAATATAAATGCATACTATATAGTTATAGTACCTTATCCTGAGTACCTTTTTCAATCCAATAAATCGGATTTATGAAGAAAATACTTGAACGAACTACATAAAAAAGCAGCCATCACAGAAGATACTCTGCGACAACTGCCTTTTGGCTTACAGGATTGCTTGACCCAGTCGGAACTTTTCCGAAATAAAGAAGCTTGGTCGTAGCTATGGTTATCCGTTCAATTTTTGTCCACAATTCGGACAGAAGTTAGCTCCTTCGTTTTTTGTACCGCAATTCGGACAAAAATTGGGCTTATTACCGTCTCCAGATGGAGAGGGGGCAGCTGGTGTAGGCTGAGTCTCAGCCGAAGGCTTTGGGTTCAAATTTTTCATCATTTCATTTGCTATATTCATCCCCATCATCATACTCGCCATATCTGAGGCAGCACCACCGCCTTTTACATTACCCGATGCAATTCCGTCCGTCATCGTCACTTGTTGGTACTTTTGCAGATTACCGATCATTTCATGAGAGGCTGTCTTCGTAATCATATCTTGGATTTCTTGAGGATAATTGAAGCTCATCACATGAAAGCCAGTAATCGTCATACCATTGTCCATCACTTGCATATCCAGATCTTCTTGAATACCTTTTGAAATGTCAGAAGCATTCGCCTGCAGATTGAACATGTCCTTTCCTTCTCTGCTGATCCACTTCATCAATAACTGATCCAATACTGAAGTAATGCGTATTTTCACATCCTCAACGAGATAACTGTCCTTCACTCCAGCAATTTTATCGATGAGCGTAACATAATCGTGCACTTTAAAATTAAATGTACCATTGGCACGGATCGGCATACCGCCTGGCAGCTGGGGGGTCGGGATCAGCACTGGATTCTGCGTCCCCCATTTGACAGTAAACTCCTTCGTATTAACGAATAAGACCTCTACCCTCATGCCACTGTTAAAACCAAATTTAAACCCTTTTAATGTCGATAGAAATGGAATAATGTCAGAGTCCATGTTATACGACCCTTCATTCTCAAAAATACCCTCTATTTTGCCGTTATTTACAAAAATCGCATCTTGACCGGAGCGAATGATTAATTTACTGCCTTTTTTAATTTCACGATTACTCCACTTCCAGAAAATCATATCATCTCTAAATTCTTCCCACTCTACAACATTTGCAAATTGATTTCTGAAGAATCCCATACTGTATCCATCCTTTCAGTTCAGGATTTTGCAAAATTCGATTCCAGTCGCTCCAAAGTGCAATATATAGACGAACTAGACCATTTCGATCTATATATTGTTCATTGAAAGTCGCCTATTGGATTTTTGCAAAATCCTCAGTTAAAATGATCCTCTGCTGCCGCTATGCGAATGACCGCCGCTGGTAGTTCCGCCACCACCACCTGAGCTGCTGCTACTGCTGCTCTTTTCAATCTTCCGTTTCGTTGTCGTTGTGTGAAGGTACTGATCTCGATGCTCCAGAACTCCTGAGGCGTGCGCATCCTCGTAGGTTTGCCGATTTACCGTAACCCGACCGCCAGAATTGGAAACCATCTTGCCCACGATCATCGCTGCCAATCCAAGTGCAACCGCCAAATGAAGCCAGCCTTTAAAAAATATACTGTCTGGATTCACCCCTGGACGGATGGCCAAATATTTGTGTGCGCTTAGAATATACTTTTGAAATGCCAGCCCATAGTTGCCGTTCGTCAGATCCGGGCTAATCTCATGGCGTATTTTAGTAAGCCTGTCATCATCCAGATACCGTTCTGCCTTATAAAATCCGGCCAAGTACACCTCTCTATTTCTCATATCCATCGTTAAAATGACCGCGTTCCCATGAGATCTGTCATACCCAGGGCCATGGTCATCATAAAAGTCCTGAGTCATTTTCATAACATCCATATTGTCGGGATTGAGAGTAGTATAAATAATAATGTCCGTTTCTCTTTCCGCTCCGTATTGATTAGCCATAGTGTTCAACACATCATACTCTTCCTGATTGAGCAGACCCGCTTCATCATAAATCAATGGCTTCATTTCTGTCGTTGCTGGTTCGCCCTTCATTTCCATAGGAACTGCCAGAGAAACAGCAAAGAACAACAAGACGGCTACAATGGCTCTATGCTTTTTCAATAGAATTCCCCTCCCATCATCAGCCAAGTGATTAATCTTAATGAGAAGAGAGTAATGCCGAAAATGCCTGCAAACCAAGCTGTTACTTTGAACTTGCTGATCGGAGGCTTACCGACTACCTTGCCCGTCTGTCCGTTCATAGCAAACGTATGCTCCAATTGATTGTAGTCATAGTGTATGACCCATACCGGGAGTAGAACATAATCCGCTTGTTTTAATGTAGTATCAATTTGCTTTTCCGTATAACTCACGGACGTATACTCCGACACCGTAGAATGAATATAAGCATCAATATATTCCTTCACTTTCTCTTTAACTCGCGGGAAGAGCTCTTCTTCGTTATAACTGTACTTCTCCGCAATATAACCTGCTAGATATGGCGTTTTAAAGGGTTTTAGCTGATCGTATGGAAAAGGCTCCAATTTATCCATCAGCTCGTCGTTCATTTTCTCCGCAGCATCAATCGGAACCTTTACATAATTCAAACGGATTTTCCGATATACATCAAAATGCTTCGTTTCCGTATATTCGTAGTCTCCGCTCGTATAGGTTCTCACTTGGGTACCTTCACCTTGAACCTCAATTTTATTATGTAATTCATATAACCAGAAGGGCACATACATCCCGGTTATTCCCTTGATTCGGTCTGCCATCATGAACCGGTTCGGCGTCAGACGGCCGTTCTTGCACCATTTTTTGAAAGCAACTATGGCTTCTTCCTTACTGATCGAAAAAGGAATAACCTGCGCCGGAGCCAGCTTCCCGGTCAGTCGGTCTCCAAGAACCACGGCAGAACCACAAAAGCTGCACACCGTTGCACTCGTCTCCACTTCGGTCATAATCACTGCTCCGCAGTTATTACAATGATACTCATGAGCCTCATCTTCTGAAAAAATACGATTTATCAGAGGATCAGGAATAGATTCAATATTGTCCTCTCTTCCGCAACTATGACAGGATAACATCCCTGTCTCACCGTCAAAGACCATGCCGCTGCCGCAGTTGGGGCATTTGTATTCGATAACCGGCATCTGCTCACCTCTTCATGTAGATACTGTTATTCATCTTCTGTATTCGTACTCTTCTCGTATTGTGCAAATAAAGCATCCAGGTCGTCCTTCGTTCCTACCCGAAGCTCGGCTATAGCCATCGCTTCATCATACGCTCTGTTCACCTGCTCTTCCATAACTTCCAAAGCAGAATTCTTGCTGCCCATAGAGTTCAAGGCTTGCTGTGCTTTGGCAACCGCCATCTTCCCTTTAAGTTCAGCGTGCCGCGCTTCTAGTTGCCCCATATCGGACACCAACTTCTCCTGCATTTGTTTCATATTTACGGCGTTTGTCGAAGCTAAATCATAGGATGTTTGTAATTGTTCCAATTTCTCCGCCTGCAAACCTTTCCTCTCCAGAAACTTTCGAGCTTCCTCTTCATTACCAGCTTCCACAGACTTACTGGCATAATGCTGGAGCTTTTTGATCTCGGCTTTGCATTCATCCAGTGCTCTTTTCGTCCTTCTCTCATCAGCCAACACTGAAGCCGTCTCCGCTTTCACCTTGCCTAGATCACTGTTCAAATTCCGCATATAATCGTCAATGGTCTTCTCCGGATCTCCCACCTTATCCATTAAGGCGTTAACATTCATTTTCATAATATCCCCAAACCTTGACAAAATCCCCATGATGACCTCCTTCGAAAGGACTAGACTCCACCATATCATACATCAATTCCGGTAAAAAATGTTCATCATAGCTCTATATACTGGCCCATGAATCACTTTCGGATGTGTGTCGTTTTATTATAAAAACAAAGGGTCCAAAAACCCGCGACAGATTTTTGAACCCTTCTATTTATTGTTCCTGATTATAGTTCTTCATAGGACTTGGGGTCCTGTCCCCATATCCGTCCATCCTCACTGCTAAATGCCGAAATCATGTTCATTTCCTCTGGAGACAACTCAAAATCAAAAATATCCAGATTCTCCGTTTGGTGTTTTAAAGAAGAGGCCTTAGGGATCGGAATTGCTCCAAGTTGGATATGCCAACGTAAAATTGCTTGTGTAGTGGTTTTACCATGAGCAGCAGCAATTTTCCCAATCTCTTCATTCTCCAGCATACTGTGACCACGCCCCAAGGGGCTCCACGATTCCGTCACAATGCCCTGTTCAGCATCTTTTGCACGCTGATGTTCCTGATTAAACAATGGATGCAATTCAACTTGATTTAAGCTCGGCGCGACACCTGTTTCCCGTATTAAACGTTCATTATGCTCGGGCAGAAAATTGCAGACCCCGATGGAACGAATATAGCCCCTTTTCTTCGCCTCAATCAACGCCTGCCAGGCTTCAACATATCGATCAATTTGGGGATTCGGCCAATGGATCAGATAAAAATCATAATAGTCCAGACCTCCTCTATATAATGACTCTTCGATGGTTACAATGGCTTCTTGATAAGCATGTCGGCGACCTGGTAGTTTGGAGCAAACCAACAATTCTTCTCTGGGCACAGAGCTCTGCTGGACCGCTTTCCCAACAGCACCCTCATTTTCATAGTTGAACGCTGTGTCGATCAGACGGTAACCTGCATCAATCGCGCTGGTAATCGCCCTCACTCCGTCTGCACCCTTCAATCCAGCTGTCCCAAATCCAATGACGGGCACTTTAATGCCATCATTCAATACCTTCTCTGGAATTTGTTGGTTCATATTAACAACCTCCTTTACTATTCTCATATAACATAATACCTCTTCGAAGCTCCGGCAAAATATAGCAATCCATTTCGTTCCTTATATATGTATATACCCACTAGCTCGTAACTTCCCTACCAAGTTCTCTGTGTGCTAAATCAAAAAGCGCCTGATCCCCATTGAAATCATAGTTGAAGTCAAGGGGTCAGGCACTTGTATACCACTACCAAATCATATATTCCACTTCATGCTTGATGGCTTGGTTGTCCAACACAAAGTTGAAGTGTCTGTATTTTTATTTCAAGCCATTCCATACCCAGTTCTCTACCTCTGGCAAGTCAATACCCTCTTCGCGAATGAATTGATGATGTTTCTTAATCGTAGCATCCATTTCATCCACAATGTTGGTGTACTTCCCAGCGTCAGGTAAGTTGAGAACAGCTTCCTTCACTAAGTCAAAACGATCCATTTGATTCAATACACGCATATCAAATGGTGTCGTAATATCGCCATTCTCACGGTAACCATGTACATGCAAGTTATGATTATGACGATCAAAGAACAGATCTTTGATCAGACCTTCGTAACCATGGAAAGCGAACACAACGGGTTTATCCTTTGTGAAAAATTGATCAAACTCGGCGTCGGATAATCCACGCGGGTCTAGTTTTTGACTTCTCAATTTCAGCAAATCTACCACGTTGATGTACCGAATCTTCAAGTCAGGCAGTTTTTCATGCAAAATAGAAATTGCAGCTAAACTTTCAATCGTTGGCTCTGTACCCGCAGAAGCAATGACAAGGTCAGGCTCTCCACCTTGATCTGTACTTGCCCAGTCAATGATCTTCAACCCTTTATCCACCAATTCTTTCGCTTCATCAGCAGTAAACCATTGTGGACGTGGGTGTTTAGACGAAACAACCAAATTGATCTTTTGACGGTCGTTTAAAATGGTGTCGAAAACAGCCAACAAGGAATTGGCATCCGCTGGCAGATACTCCCGAATAAATTCTGGTTTTTTATCAGCCAAATGACCTAACAAACCTGGATCTTGGTGTGTATACCCATTATGATCCTGTTGGAACACTGTTGAAGTTGCTACGACATTCAGTGATGGGATATCTGCACGCCATCCTTGATCCGTTGCTTTACGCAGCCACTTAAAGTGCTGGGTGATCATCGAGTCAACCACACGCAGGAAGGCTTCGTAACTTGCAAAGAAACCATGGCGACCTGTTAATACATAACCTTCCAGCAATCCTTCAGCTTGGTGTTCGGATAATTGAGAATCAATTACACGACCATAGGATGATAAGAATTCATCATTAGGTTCAATAATTTGGTCCATCCATTGGCGTTTGGTTACTTCAAAAACAGGAGCCAAGCGGTTAGACATCGTTTCATCCGGTCCGAAGATTCTGAAATTACGATTTTCTTCATTTAAGACAACCACATCTTTAACGTATTTCCCTAAAACCGACATATCTTGCGCAATCACTTTACCAGGTACGGAATTATCCAGCGTATAGTTACGGAAATCCGGTAATTTCAAGTCTTTAATGAGGTTACCCGCATTCGCAACAGGGTTCATTCCCATGCGTTTATCGCCTGTAGGCAAAATTTCAGCAAGCTCAGAGTTTAAACGACCGTTTTCGTCGAACAATTCCTCTGGTCTATAGCTATTCAGCCATTCTAACAAAGCAGGTGCGTGCTGCATATTTTTTTGATCAACCGGAATTGGAACCTGATGGGCACGGAATGAATTTTCATTCGGCACGTTGTCCCATTCCTTCGGACCCGTCCAGCCTTTAGGTGAACGGAATACAATCATCGGCCAAGCCGGACGAGTAAGGTCATTATTTTCACGCGCATTCTTTTGAATAGCTTCAATCTTCTCGACAGCCGTATCCAATACTTTCGCCATTTCTGGATGCATGTGATCCGGATTTTCACCTTCAACAAAGAACGGCTCCCAACCCAAACCTTTAAAGTATGAGGTCAATTCTTCTTTCGATTGACGAGACATAATCGTTGGGTTACTAATCTTAAAACCATTCAAGTGCAAGATTGGTAGTACTGCACCATCTGTGATGGGGTTGATAAATCGGTTAGAAAACCACGAAGCGGCTAATGGGCCTGTTTCAGCTTCACCATCACCAATAACAACAGCCGAGATCAGATCAGGATTATCCAGAATGGCACCTACACCATGAGAAAGGGAGTAGCCTAATTCTCCACCTTCATGGATAGATCCAGGTGTTTCAGGAGCAGCATGTGAAGCAATACCGCCAGGGAAAGAGAATTGTTTGAACAATTTCTTCATCCCTGAGATATCTTGTGTAATTTGCGGATAGATTTCAGTGTAGCTTCCATCCAGATAAGAATTTGAAACCATAACCTGGCCGCCGTGACCAGGACCTTCAATGTAAAGCATGCTCAAATCATATTTATTAATAACACGATTTAGATGTGCATAAATAAAGTTTTGGCCCGGAATTGTGCCCCAGTGTCCAATAGGCTTAACCTTCACATCTGAATCTTTTAAAGGCTCTCTCAACAAAGGATTATCTTTTAAATACAGCTGACCTACCGAAATGTAGTTCGTTGCACGCCAATATGCATCAAGTTTTTCTAAGTATGTTTTAGATGAATAATCTGCTAACACGGGTGATAACGACATGGTGTCCACTCCCTAAGTAGTTTTGTTTGTAATTTATTTCCGGAAATTTCATCTACATGTACATCATAACGCTACGCTGATTAAATTCAACCTTTTTCACAAGTGATACGGTCCAATTTTGTGAAATTTTGAACATACTATGAAATATAAATTAAAAAGACAGTAAAAAAGCTCTTACATTAAAATATATAGAATTATAAACCAATAAAATTTGCAATAAACGAGGCAATCGCAGACTCCAATTCTTTTTTCAAAACCATAAAAAAAAGACCGGAGAATTCTCCAGTCTTATCATTAGTGAACCGATACAAAGGTGTTAAATTTCAAATATTTGTAATGAAATCGCATATGAGAAAACTCAAATGGCGTACCGTTATCTAAAAAGAACACACCTTCCATAATACCTACAGGCTCATTTTCATTTAAATGTAGCAGCTTTTGATCATTCTCTTGAGACGGTTCTGCAAAAATGGATAAAAAAGATTTGGTGACAGCCAAGTTCCGCGAGTCTTCCAAATAATTAAAAATGGACCCCTCGATAATTGTCTGATTTAAATTCTGGACAATTTTAATGGGGATATAGCCCGTTTCAATCATAAAAGGATCATCATCAAACAGACGTAAGCGAACAATTTTGTAAACAAAATCATGAGTCTCCAAGAACAAATCGCGCTGTAACTCTTCTGTTGGCGGAATGACCTCAAAACTCAATACTTTGATTTTCGGCTTTTTACCATGCATTTGAAAATTATCAGTGACTCCTAGATTAGAGCCTTCGTAGTTAAAGATAGATTCATTTCTTATGTATAATGGATTAATAAATGTCCCGGAACCTTGTTTTTTGAAAATGATTCCGACATTCTCCATTTTAGTCAGAGCACGTTTAATTGAACTACGACTAACCTGGTAAGTCTCACTAAGACTACGTTCATCTGGCAATCTCATATCTGCAAACTTTCCAGCAAAAATTTTCATCTTGAGATCGTCAATAATTTGCTTATAGACAAATTGTGTCATATAGTACTCCTCTTTCAGGTCTTCTATAACTCTATATAGTTTACCATAACTTGCCCATTTCATCTCATGTTTGTTTCTGTATGCTGAGTGGACTTTCAGCGGATAGGAAGCGCCCTCGCTTTTACTTTACATCTCTATGCATAATACCATGATTACACATACATAACACCACTGAACGTGCCTGCAAAACAGCAGAAGATACAGAACCCCCACCTTAATATCGGTAATAAGACCAAGCCTGTTTCGAACCTGGAGGGATGTTTGACTAGACCAGGCTAAAATCCTTGAATACATTGTTATTATTTATCTTGTTCAAGCGTTTTCTAATAAGAATGGTGGGGGGGGGAGATCATATTGGCTATCCGCTACAGCGTCATCATTCCAACCTATAATCGAGCCCAGCAATTGTTGCTCACACTCGCTTCATTTGAGACACAAACCTATCCAAAGCAACTATTCGAAGTCATTGTAGCTGATGACGGTTCTACAGACGGAACGAAAGAAATGGTCGGAGGCTTCAAAGCATCCTATCCTCTTATCTATGTGTCACATCAGGAACAACGCGGTCGATCTGCCGTTCGAAATTTGGGACTGCGCCGTGCAAAAGGGCTGTACATCATCTTCTGCGACGCTGACTTTGTAGTGTTACCGGAATTCATTAGGATCGTGAGCCGTTATCACCGTAAATATCCCAAGTCCGTGCTTTCAGGCATTCCTCACTCGTGGGACGATGCTTTTACCCACTATTACCCTGACTTTTCCCCTGAAGAAAAAGAACAATGTCGCAACATACTTACGCAATCCAACTTATGGAATGCTAACTATGAAGCAGCGAACAAAATTACTCCGATCATAACCCCAGAAGATATCCTTCACCAAACGGGTGCACTGTCTAAAGTAGTTAGTCCCACAAGGGTTCCTCCCAATACGCAGAAACAATTTGCCTCAACGGACGTAGCCCCCTGGATGCTGCTGGTTACTCGTTGTGTAGCCATCAGACGCAGCCACTTGATTCGTATTGGAGGTTTCAATGAACGGTTTGTGCTCTATGGACTCGAGGACTGGGACCTTGGCTATAGACTTCATCGCTTGAAAATCCCTTTTTATTGCATCAAAGAGGTGGTCGGATATCATCAGGAACATCCAACCTATCTTAGAGGTAACGTGTTAAATACGGAAAATCTGAGAATCATGTATGAAACCTACGGATTCAATGACTCTTCGTTAAATTTATTCGCCCTTATCCCTCCATCCGAGGATTTTGAGACCTACAAAAATACATTGCGGGTATTGCGCAGGGGATTCCGCTCTAGGTTAACACGCTCATCAGCACTGTTATTAAGAAGAACACTACGCATTGCAGCCAAACAGTTCTACGATCAAAGCCATACTCATGCATACAAAAAATCATTACACTTGATAAAAAAGAAAGCAGCGAACCGGAAAAGTCGAGTCGCTCATGTGTTACGAGAAATGCTAGTGAAGTCTGAAAAGCTGGTGGAGTAGCAAGAGGCCGGAAGGACACGAAACGCATGAATTTTTCCCGTAATAAAAAGACTCCTCCATCTGAGAGCAGGCCAAACTCGGCAAGCTGTCTTATGGAAGAGTCATATGCAACTTTTTCTTACTTTTGTTTTTCCGTTAATGTTCTCACTTTAATAGGATGCAGATTCGCCTCGATTTGAGCCCGCTGCGGTTCATACCACTCTGGCAGCATTAATTCCTGTCCCAAAGATTCAGTAGGTTCATCGTTAGCAAATCCCGGTGGATCTGTAGCAATTTCAAATAGGATACCGCCTGCTTCTCTGAAATATATCGCATTAAAATATTGGCGGTCTATAATGGGAGTCGGCTGATATCCATAATGCTGGACTGCGCTTCTCCATTCTTCATGTTGTTCAAAATCTTTTGCACGCCACGCAATGTGATGTACCGTGCCTGCTCCACCAAAGCCTAAACCCATTTTGGCGAGCGGAACATCTACGATGTTGCCGATTTCTCCTACGGACTGATAACGGGCATATTCGGCGTCTTCAGCGATTTTCGTAAATCCGAGTATGCTCTCCAATGCATCCATCGTTCTCTGTGGATTGACGCTAAATAGCACAGCACCTCCAAACCCCTTAATTGCTTTATCAGCCGAAATACCACCGTAAGACCAAGTACTGTTCGCTCCTTCCTCACGTTCGACAAGCTCAAGTCGTAAGCCCTCATTATCCTCAAATTGAAGATATTGTTCAGAAAAACGGCTCGTTTTCGTAACTTGAATATCAAAGCTTTCCAAACGATGCTGCCAAAAATCAAGTGAACCTGGGGGTACTACATACGAGGTTATGCCCACCTGGCCACCTCCGATTCGCCCTTTGGGAGTTCCTGGTGCAGGAAAAAAAGTAATGATCGTTCCAGGACTTCCTGCCTCGCTACCAAAGTATAAGTGGTAGACCTCAGGAGCATCGAAGTTGATTGTTTTCTTCACTAACCGAAGTCCCAGGACGCCGGCATAGAAGTCGACATTTTCCTGCGGATTACCGGCAAAAGCTGTAATATGATGGATACCTGTAGTTTGAAGTGACATATGAAACCCTCCTTTAATCGTAGAAACCTTTATTTTTTATTGTTGATGACTTTTAATGACCTACACATCATGTTTTATCTAAGTAATGCATCGATGGAATATGAACCTGCCCCTGTCAACGCAATACCAATTACGACTGCAATAAGAACTAGCGGATATTCATAGCCGTTAGCCGTTGCCCAGATCCCGTTTGGGCCATGTACTTTGAAAATTGCTCCGAGCATAGTCACCGTAATCAACAATGCAGCCAGTGGAGTGAGTAGTCCTACAGCAAATAGAGCTCCTCCCAACAATTCCATCAACCCAGCAGACACTGCCATGAATACTCCAGGCTTAATGCCGATCGATTCCATCCAACCGCCCGTACCTTTTGGACCATAGCCACCAAACCAGCCAAAAAGTTTCTGTGCTCCGTGCCCCACCAATAACAATCCAACCACCAAACGTACCAGTAACAATCCACTTGCCAACATAAAAATCACCCTCCACATTATATTTATTTAAAGATTATTAAATTAGAGATATTAGATAAAATTAAATTCATTGTTTAGCGACTCGGGCCTGTTCTTTTCTAAGTTTTTCAGGCGTAACATCATCTCCATTCGGATCATAAATCGTAGCATTCAAGAGAATGCTCTGTACAGAACCCCTAAAGATTTGAAGGTATTCTTTGCGAAGATCCGTTTGTTCCGTTTTTTCAATTTCAGTTAAGCCAACTTCTTTTGCTTTTTTTGCAAGCTGATTAATTCTTTCTAAAATGGTGATCATGTATATACCTCCCTATTCATAATTCGCTGTTCGCTGTTGTTTTATCTTTAATTCATTTATCTTGATATAAAGATATAACAATTTCTTATCCGTGTCAATACTTTTCGAAAGAAAAGAAGATGAACGCTTGAGTTGCTTTTAAAGGTGAAAGAAAAAACAGCCGGAACACTTAGAAATATCTTTAAGCTACAAGTTGTGTAAAACCTCTTCAACTCAATTAATAAAGCCATAATAAAAAGCCACCAACCAGAATCACTGGCTGATGGCTTTCTTGTCTTACTCAAATGGAGGCGAACCGTGGCACGGTAAATCCACAATTCGGCGGGTGATGATGTTGAGATTATTTGGGGATGCAGCTTAGTAATAAGGTTTTAAATATCAGTACTGTCGGTACTTGAGAAGAATACGTTTCCCTTTTCTGACAAACTGATTACTCTCTCACCAATATAAGCCACAAATCTTTCTGAGTCTTTCCATTTATAAGCATATCCTCTAGGGTCAGGAGTATTCTACAGTTGCGTAGCATTTTGAAAAACCTGTGAGAAAACGAAGATAACAAAAAACAGGTCAATCATGGTGGTATCTGACCATAATCAACCTGTTTGTCGTAACGGTATTACGTTATTTAGGTGTACTTATTCAAGACTTTATGTGCGTACATCTCATTTCACGAAAAATATTGTATAGGTAGAACAAGGGTTATGTTTGCAATCATGAGGTGAAGTGATTCATTCGGCACTGGGTAGCCCCACAACAATTCCCCAAATCAAGAAAAAACACTAGTCAACTAATAACCTCAACAATATGAAACTTTGCTTCTACTGATTTGACACGCTTACTTAAGTCTTTAGCATCATCAAAACCTAACTCGCTGACGAATTTATCTATATCAAACTCCCTAGTAATGCTTTTCACTTCATCATAGATTCGTTGAGATAGTACCCCTTTTTCAATCTGCAAAAAAGCTAAGGTAATATAAAATATAATCTTCTCGGTTTCCCCCTCCTCAATTACATTGGCAAACTCATATAAGCATCGACCCCCTGCTTGAAGAGCGTTTAGTCCATCGCTTATAGAATTAGAGAAGACCTCGTTGACATATTCGCTTAGTTCGTTATAATCCCATTCTTGCATACAGTCCCCCCTTCCCTTTCTTCCTATTTTACTACCTTTCCGTCGTTTGTAAGAACATTTACTGTAATGTTTGGATACTCTCTTCTAAAGTCCATAATTACATCAGTACAACTCTGGCATGTAAGACGCTCAGTAAATAGATTAATTGTCCCCTTGGGAATATCGCTATAGGCTTGTACGGAAGCTTGATTGACTCCCTTTACATAGTTGATGAAGTCATGTACGGATTGTACTTCTCCATACCCTCTGGCACTCGTCCATACCTTACCAAGAAAATCCATCATCGCATGCCGTTCACGGGCCCTCTGTTCCTCCGTGTGCGCATGTAAGGTTTGAGCAGCAACCTTGGCCGTCTTCCCCAACACCACTCCCCAACCATGGGAAGGTACGCTGGAATCATGGACAAACCGGCTACCGCATATTTAACTATGGATGACGGTCCAAAGGAAGCGACCTCGGAACGAATCGAAGCTATTTTTTGACTTGCTGCCTTCGGAATGGCCCCCAATACAGGAATAGACGCAGCTACATCACATACTTTCTGGGCTAATCCCAATAAACCATCCAGTAGACTACTTCGGTGAGCTAGGAGTGTTTACAGCTGACTTAACGACTCCCCTATCTTTCGATGTAACGCTTGAATTGGAGCTTCCCCCTGTACTGCTGCTTGCTGCACTTTTCGCCGCCGGTGTCTAGTCCAACCATCCAACAATTACTTTTTTCCCTTATAATACAAAATATATATATTATGGTAGATATATTGATCTTCTCAATCTTGAGATCCACCGTCATTAGCCGGCCTCTATTAGAATTAGCTCGTTTGGCGAACTTAGGTAACACATATTTGCCGGCATCAATAATGAATTCTTGGCCGGTTATAGGCGCATTCGATCATGTCATATTTCATATCATAATAAATAGTATAAAATCACATTTATGCATAAAAGAGTATGATTATAGATTTTATCTTCAAGTTAAATCCCATTATCCTGATATATAAATTTTTAATATTGATTATTTAAGTAATTTGATTTAATCTATGGTATATAATATGACAAGAACATCATCAAGGAGGTCTTAACATGAGGAAAACATGGACAAGGCTAGTACTATCGATCTCAATAATGGTAGGTTCGATGATCGTGGTCAGCTTAAGTGCAACCGATTCTGCTCTTGCAGAAACAGCGACACCAGTTGCGCAAGAGAGGGAGGTACATACGTTCGACCCGTTTGAGAAAAGTATTGAGGAAATTCAGGATGCATTGAATAGCGGTCAAACCACTTCCGAACAATTAGTTCAATATTATCTGAATCGAATTGAAGATTATGACAAAGCAGGGCCAAAAATAAATGCGGTCATTACAATAAACTCTAAAGCCGTTGAATTGGCCAAGGAGCTGGATAAGGAACGCAAGTTGAAAGGCCCTAGAAGCGAGCTTCACGGAATCCCAATCGTCGTTAAGGATAATTATAATGTGGTGGGCATGCCGACTACGGCCGGCTCTGTTGCCCTGAAAAACGCATATCCTTCTAAAAATTCTTTTGTGGTCCAGAAATTGATTGATGCCGGAGCTATCGTGATTGCCAAGACGAATATGTCCGAATTTGCTGCTTCCTACGGCAGACTTGGCTATAGTTCCCTCGGGGGGCTGACGTTGAACCCGTACAATCTTAATCGCGACGCATCGGGCTCCAGCAGCGGTTCCGCCGCCGCTGTCGCTTCCAACTTTGCTGTTTTCGGGCTCGGTACGGATACTTCAGGTTCAGTTCGCGGACCGGCGAACGTCACCGGGCTCGTCGGAATTCGACCTACGCTTGGTCTAACCAGCCGCAGCGGAGTCATCCCTTCTTCTCTGACGTTTGACACAACCGGACCAATGGCACGGAGTGTCAAGGATGCAGCTATCGCGCTCAGTTATATGGCCGGTACGGACAAGAATGATTATTCAACAAGAATGTCGGATAAACTCGCTGAGCCGGATTATAGTAAAGCACTCAGTACCGATGCACTTAAAACCGCTCGTATCGGTATTGCGGGTGACTTCTTTGGCGAAAACAGTGAGGTTGACGCGATAACCAATCGGGCTATAGCTGCTATGAAGGAACAAGGTGCTCAATTCGTACAGGTATCGTTCACGGACAAGACGCAGTATTTGTGGACGCCGATTCTTGGACCAATCGGCGATGCTGACTTCAAGGTTCAGTTAGAGAAATATCTCACCCTCCTCCGACAAGATCAACCAAAAACTTTAGAGGAGATTATTCAGATCAGTGAATCACCGGAGGTCCTTAACTCGGCTACACCTGTCAATCCTGCGCGCCTTGAAGGAATGAAAGACGCAATCAAGGCGGTAAGCCAGAAAGAATCGGCAAGCTATAAATCGATCATAAGCAAAGATATTCCGGCTGCAAGAGCAGAGGTACAAAAGCTGATGAAGGTTAACAATTTGGATGCGATTGTATTTCCTACGATGTCCTGCCCTGCCTCTCCTCGTTTCGATATCCAGGATCCGACCTACGCATGCGACGCATTTGATACTTACGCCGCAGGGTATGTTGCTTCTGCAACAGGCTATCCTGAGATTACCGTTCCAGCTGGCGTATCGGAGGCTAAGGTGCCTGTAGGCATTTCCTTCTTGGGAACGGCTTACAGCGAACAGTCTTTATTAAATCTTGCCTATTCCTTTGAGCAAGCGACTAAGGCAAGAACCATACCTGATAATACACCTCGTCTCACCACTTCTTCTTTAGTGACGACGCCATAATCTTATTAACTGCTCTTAATGCTCAAGAACAAACGGACCCTGCTTGGTTATCTATTTTGTCTTCACTTTATCGTTCAAAATAAAAACCTGCCGGAAGGCAGGTCTTTAGGCTGTCGAGAAAGTCTCGACAGCCATCTTTATGTCCAAATCATTTAACACGACACCGCACTAGAATAACCGCGCTCTTTAGGAAAGTATTCATACTCTTTGAACCTCAAAAAGCGACGGCACTGACAAAAGCGTCATTTAACGCCAATGTTGGTACCGTCACTTTTTTCTTTTGCTGATTTAAATAGCAGTCTAACATTCAAAATATATACTACAAAACAAATAATTAACAAATTCCTTATCCATTAGTCAGCTTAAAACCCTCCAATCGTTTCTTGAAGTTGTACTATTGGATCATGACTATAATTTTGTATAGGTACAGTCAACATAAACAAAAAGCTAGTTGCGATGACGAGTAGAACCGATCTTTTTAGCATTACCCAACCACACCTCTTCAATAAATTTGAAATACTCTTCTTTAGTCTCAGGAACCGCTTGAGCCCAGAAATGGGAAAACAATCCTATACAATTTATAAGATATGCCTCATTCTTTAGTATATTCGCTTTTGTTAAAGCATTCATCAAATATTTAAAACCATCACTGTACATTCCTTGATTCAAGTAGTAGTAAGCTAGTTCATACTCCAAACGCGCTAACTGTTCTGGAACAACCTGCTGAGCATACATACCAGTAGAAGTCGATTGATGCATGAAAGAATCAATTTTCGTTTTAAACCGCTGAAGTATATCATCCACTTTAATCCCATGCTGGTTAGCTACGATCATAATGTTCATTAGCTTGGCAATCAGTTCTCTTTCTGATTCATTTGACGAAGTATTTACGTACTCCACATATTCTTGAAGTACGCTAGTATCCCCTGACAAAAGCTTGTAAACATACATGTTCCCTTGTGCCCAATGTTGGAATAAGCTGACCCAGTGTCGAGTTTCCGCATCTGTTTCCTTGACCCAGCCTAAATCCGTGTAAGCATATGTATATTGCAATGCCCGTTCATAATCTTCTCGGGCTTCACAGGAAGCTGCACACAACAGATCCGCATAGGCGATATATCCAAATAGTAGGTTCCTTGTCTTCTTTATAGGCTCTCTATGATTTCGTTTCTCCTCATGACTGAGTGCGTATTGAATTTCCGCTTTTATCTTCATTTTTTTAGCGTTTTCCTCAACCTTATCCCACCCACGTAAAGAACGATACACATTCGCTAATGGCTGCTGCCCGATCCAACTGGTCAACTGAAAGCGTACGGTTCCCTTTGATAAAAAGATAACCAGATGATTCTTAGTGATATAGCCAGAAAGGCACATATGAATCCAGGTACCATGAGTAGCATTACAAAAAAAGACGGTACCAGCGAAAGCATCATTCGATGCGAAGTCCGTACCATCTCTAATTTATGAATACTACACAAGACAATTTTAAATAATTCAAATTGTCCTTGTAATATTCATAATATGCATTTCTCAAATAGGATTTCATCACGAATTGGAATACCATTATCTGATATTTTTGGGATTTCAGGTTTTATAATCCTTGCTTTTTCAACAGAGTTTGGAAAAATTTTCGCAATTTGATAACCCTTTTTTTGATAAAATAAAAAAGCATGCAGGTTATCGTTAGTTGTTACTATTTTTAGTTTGCAACATCCGCTTTTTTTTGATACTGCTTCTACCTGATTCAATAACGCAGTACCAATCCCTTTATTTTCATCTTTGCTATCTAAAGAAATGATTTCACATTCATTATCGCTTATAACATAAGTGATTAATCCCATAATCTTTTCTTTATGATCTAAGATAGCAAATCCATCTAACTCATCACATTGATAGATCCCGCTAGAAATCACCATTTGAGGAGTTCCCCAATTACAAATAAAAAAGTTGGTTATCATTTTTTTATCAAATTCTTTTATATTAATTATCCGCAAGATTTCCCCTCCATTTTATGACTTTATAAATTGTCATTTTCATCAAAGTATTATGTCTAAAATAGGCTACTGGAATGTCAGTAGCCTGATTTTATTTCCTCTGAAATTGTTATATTTTATGATTTAAAAGTCATATTATCTCGTTTTTCTGAGTAATTTATATCCGTATTTTGAGCTGTATTGTAATATAATAAAATAGATGGTATTAGGAATATGGCTGCAACAATAAATGTTGCAATTATTCCAAATTTAACTGCTATTAGCCCAAAGATAATTCCGGATAAAATTTCACCAGCTGCACCCGTAACCGAATTAACAGAAAATAATGTGGCTTTATAGGAATCAGGAAAAAATTTATTTAAGTAGCCATTAACTATTGGATTACGTATATCCTCCACTGATAATAAAAAAGAGATAGCAACTAGACCAATAGCTTTTAAACCAAATGCTGTACTAAAGATCATAAGAATACTAATAGATTCAACCATTATTAGAGATAATAGGGTGTTTTTTTCAATTATTTTATGAGCTTTAGCTGTGAAATGCAATAGAATAAAAGCTAGTACGCCTGCGATTGCCATTACGTATCCAAGAAATTCTTTTGAATTACCGATTTGTATTAAGTAGGGCTGCCAATATCGCATTATAACATCATAACTTAAAGCTGCAAAAAAGCCAGCCAGTACGACATTCAAAATGCGTCGATGTTTAAATACTATTTGAAAACTTTTTCCTGTTATTTCGATAAACGATTCCTTAGGAGTGTTTTTTTTCTGATTCTTTATAATCTGCTGATCTGATTTTAAATAAATCAAAATAATAGCAAGCATAATTGCGTATATTAAGGCAACAAATATAAATGGCAACATGGAATTAAACTTATAAATGTGCCCAGATAATAAGCTGGTTAGTATAATACTTGCTATGAGTACTTGGGCATTCCTCATCAGTCTTTTACTAAATTCTTCCTTAGGAGTTACTTGGCTCATCCATGTCTCAAAAGCACCCGAAATAAGGGCTTCAGCTAGTGCCCATATTATCATTGCTATAACACAAACCCATGTTATTCCAATAAAAGGAAATATCAACCATGTGGCCATTGAGAAAATATAAGATAGCATTATGGATCGACGAACACCATTATTATCAGCAAAAGTCCCCGTTGGAATTTCAAACAATAATCTGGCTACCTCGAAAACTGTCCCTAATATACCGATTGCTAATAAATCAAATCCTTGATCGTTTAAATGTATAATCCAAATTGGTGAAAAGAAACCAATTGCTAATCCACGAAGTGCAGATAATATGCTAAATATGTTCATAGGTTCTCCCAATAAATTTTTTGTTAGAAACAACTGATCATAATTCTCTGGTAGCTAACAATTGTCGGAACACAGCTTGAGTAACATGATATATATCAAACTCTTCAGTATGTCTTTTAAAAATATCTTCTGCACTAATAGATGAAAAGCCCGGAAGCACTTGATTTAATTCTTGATTTAGCTTACTTTTTAGACTTTCTTGTTCTTCTGGTGAAAGTAGATTTATATCACATGCAAGTTCACGCCAAGTATCATGTTGAGTTAGGCGTGAGCGAATTTCAGCAAGGAGCAATTCAAGCCAAGCTGGATGTGAAAATGTTATATTAAGAGATAGAGTCTCTTCAGTTGAACTGGTGGAATGCCAAATACCTCTTGGGAGATAAAGAAATGATCCGGGCAAAAGGTTAACTATATCCGCTCCCGGTAAATCTGTTTGTGGATGCTCTCCCTTCCAATAAGTTGCTAGTTCATCTGGTATGTAAGGCTTTTCCGCAAGGTCATAATGCTGAATAGGGTTCGTCACATTTTCGTTAGCGAGTAGTTTCCATGTTTTGGTCCCTTGAAGGTGAAATATGAAATTTGTATACGCATCGAAGTGAGCTTTAAATCCTCCTCCATTTTTGGCTGCGTAAACAATTGCTTTTATACCAGAACCACTTGGTAAACTAAGCTCCTTACGTAAACTATCCATCCAACTATGTAGTTGAGGAAGAAACATGTCTGAAAAATCAAATTCAAGTGCTGCTCCTCTTTCATACCAATCTTTTGCCTCCTCGGTACTTACCAAGAACCGATCTGCAATCCCTCCTGTTTCTTCTATCACTGCATTTCCCACTACCATCACAGGACCTTTATACAAATCGATAATATTATCCAGTGATTGGACATTACTTATCCCAGGGAGTTGGTGGAATCGTTCAACATTCCCATGGATAACAAGATGTTTGCTTGGAGCCCAATGTTCTCTTATAAAAATATCAGAACTAAAAGGATTTAACACTTTTGATAAAACAGTATCTTTTTTATCAATTGTACTCATTTCTTAAGCCTCCCCAAATTATGGATAGTTTACAGAGACAAATATACTTCCTAAAATTAGAATAGTCAATAAAGTAATTTATTACCTTTATAATTCTATTTTTTTGAAACTAATAAATTTAACGGAAATTTTCAGATCGAAAAAACTATATATTGACAAAAAAATCATTGTATATGATAATAATCACCAGTATAAGGAAAAATTAAAGCTGAAAATGACATATATTCAAAAAAATAAAAATGAATTCTATCGTTATAATGTTTTCCACTTACTAAAAAAGGTAAAATAGAAGAAGATAAAAGCAATAATACATTATTATAAATGTATATATTAGAATAAATTGCAAAATCTAGTTTATAATTACCTGGAAATTATGATATCTTTATAATTTCCAGAAAGGAGGTGAAAAATATGAAAAAAGTGTACAAAAAGCCTCGTGCATTAGAATTGCGTCGTATGACAATGGATGGTGGACATTAAGAGGTTACGGCAATTTTAAATCTGAAATATATTCTTGGAGGTGAATAATATGAAAAAAGTGTACAAAAAGCCTCGTGCATTGGAATTGCGTCGTATGACAATGGATGGTGGACATTAATTAACCCTATCTAAACTCAACGTGAGCGTATTTTGCGCTCACGTTATATTTCTTTAGGAGGCCAGACTATGATTACAGCTGAAGAGTGCCAAACCTATAATAAATTCATAAAAAAGTATCAACCTCATCTTTATCCACTTTTAGGTGCCCATATATCTCGTTTATACGAGCGAAAAGGTGGAGTGGTTATTGACATGGGCACTGGGCCTGGATACTTAACGGTTGAACTTGCAGAACGCTTAAAGGCGAATGTACATGCTGTTGACATTAATCCAGCAATGCATGACTTGGCGCGGAGACTGGTTGAAGAACGTGGTCTTTCTAAATCGGTCCATTTTGATGTAATTGACGTACATAATCAAATCTACCCGGATAATTACGCGGATTTGGTGGTTTCATACTCTTGTTTACATCATTGGGAAAACCCTGTAAGAGCGTTGTTAGAATGCTACAGGGTATTGTCTCCAAATGGATTGTTAATTATTATTGATACGCTGCCTAATAATAAAGATACACTTAATGCACTTAAGCGTTCTATTCCTGAGCCAGAGTATTTCCGTTTTATTCGTGAAGCCTTTGAGGAAAGCTATTCAATGTCAAAAATTGAAGAGATGATACATGAAGCTGGTATAGTAGATTTTGAACTTAATCTTTTTAAGTTCAATGAAGAAGATATTGCTGATTGTATTGAAGTTTTGGAGGACCTGCATATTCCTGAGGTCGAGGCGGAAGCTAACACCGAAAATTGGATACTAACAGCTTGTAAAAAGTGATGTTTATCATACAATCTATTTTTTAGGAGGATAATCTAATGAACTTTAATGAAAATACAATTTTAAGAAAAAATCCTGATATATCTACTCGCAATTACCTTAAAAGTACTATTATCGAACCTGGAATTACCCTAAACGAGGTAGCAACAAATCTGTTTGAACGAATTGATGGAATACGTACTTTAGCTGAAATATGCAAAGATATGGTAAAAGAATATGAGGTAGATTACCAAACGATATTAGGTGATTCCGTTGAACTAGTTCAAGGTTTAATTGAAAAAAATATTATTCTAGTTGAATAGGTGCTGAGTATTCATTATGCGAAAACTTACTATTGATGAATTGAGACAACTAGTCCCTGAATATAATAATGATCTTGCTAAAGAGCGTGCTAGTGGAATATTTAATTATATTATAATGATGGTCGCGCTCGCACGCGACCATCATATGCAACATCAAGATTTAGTGAATTGGATTCACAGACATTTTGAAGAGCGTGGTTATTATGAGGAAACTTTATTGAAATTTGGATCGGGCAACACAAAGTTGTTTTTACAAGATTTTGTAATAGGACGTAGCCTATTATATGAAAATATCGAAGTTTTTATCCACGAAAATGGTAATTATGAAGTTCAAAGTACTTCATGGTGGTTAAATCAACCAACCGATGCTTGTTTCTATTTTGATATGGAACCTGAAGAGATTGTAAAATATGTACAGTCACTTGCTTGCTCCAAAGCAGATCGTCTTGGGATAACTCTAAAAATTTCTCATAACAATGGAATAGAACAAGCATTGATATGCAAAAAGGACACTATTATATAATTCTTGTTTTAAATGTAAAGTGGTTAAATCATGACTCTCTGAAATAGCTCTGATAATGTACTATCCCTAGTATTAATCTACAAAAAATTATTATGGAGGATTTGTACTATGTGTGGAATTGCTGGTGTAGTTAGATTAGACGGTACCTCTTTACCCCAAAATGTAGATACTATATTGCAAAATATGGCCGAAGAAATTTCATATAGAGGACCTGATGATGAACAATTCTTTATAAAAGGACCTTTGGGTTTCGCTTTCCGTAGGCTTTCAATTGTAGATATTAATGGAGGAAAGCAACCTCTTACAAATGAGGACGGTACAATTGTGCTAATTGCAAATGGGGAGATTTATAACAGTACGGAGTTAAGAGCAAAATTATCTTCAAGGCATCAATACAAAACTAATTCAGATTGCGAAATTATCTTGCATTTGTATGAAGAGAAAGGAATAGATCTACTTCAAGATTTAATTGGTATGTATGCATTTGCTCTTTGGGATTCTCGGAAGCAAAAAATGTTTATAGCACGGGACCGTTTTGGGATCAAGCCATTATTTTTTACTGCTAACCGTGAGAGATTGGTATTTGCTTCGGAAATAAAATCATTGATGAAATATCCCGATTGTCCACGATCTCTTGATTGGAATAAAGCTTTAACTGATCCATGGTTGAGTGGCTATATCGCAACTGATCTATCTGATCCTTCTTCATTTTTTGAAGGGATAGAGCATTTACCAGCTGGATGTGCAGTAGAAGTCGACGTTAAGAAGGGCAGTTGGAAGCAAATTCGCTATTGGGATTTATTAGCGAACAATAATCAATCATTTGCAGAACTCAGCGATCAAGAAATTATTAATTATTATGCCAATTTACTTGAAGATTCGGTCCAAAAGTGTTTGCAAAGTGATGTAGAAATTGGATTATTCCTAAGCGGGGGGATCGATTCGGCGTCCATTGCTGCAATAACATCAGAGCGACAAAATATCCATACATTTTCAGTGTTAAGCCAGAGCACCCTAACGAATGAAGATGCTAAGTATGCACATATTACTGCTAAGTACTTAGGACTTCCAAATCATCAAGTCTTATTTCATTGGGATGAGAATGACTTCGAACCAAACCATTGGAGAAAATTGTTATGGTTATGTGAATCACCACTTTGTGGTCCAGAGCAGTTGTACAAATTCCATTTACATCGCTATGCTCGCTCTGTTTGCCCCGATCTAAAAGTAATTTTAACTGGTCAGGGAAGTGATGAATTTAACGGTGGTTACAGTAGTGTTTTAGCTCCTGCTTGGGAGAATAATTGGGAAGGGTTTACAAAAAACCTTAACCGTCTAGAAATGGGAAGATACATGAGTAATTTACCATCTAAACTCTTTGTCTGGGAAGAACACTTTGAGCAATCACCACTCTCAGAGAAATTTATTTTATCTAAGAGCAGTGAGGTTCGTAGGGAAAGTTCTTGGGAAGCCTACATATTAACGAAGTTTAGAGATATCCAAATGTATAATTGTTGGCTTGAGGATAGAATAGCTGCGGGTAATAGTATTGAAAATCGTGTACCCTTTCTCGATCACCGAATTGTTGAATTTGCTCTATCTATCCCGTCCGCTAGGCGAAAAGGACTTTTTTGGGATAAAAAATTACTACGATCAGGCATTCGAAACCGACTCCCCTCAGAATTATATAAGAGATCTAAAGTACCATTCTTTTATGGTGAAGATGCAAGGTTTACACTTCGTATGATGCTGGATCTCTTATTAAAACAGAAGAGCGTATTACTTGAAGAAGCAGTGGCTTCCTCCAAATTTTCTGATTTTATCGATACTGATGCTTTCTTCTCAATAGCTCATCAGCTATCACAAGACCCAGAGGTAACTAATATGGAATATTTTCTCCGTATAGTAAATATGGGTTTATTGCAGCACATGGTTGAGCAAACGAATGTTAAGTATGAAGACTCAGACAATTTTATTATTCTTTCTAACCATCCTATTGAAAACTGGGAGAAAAACGAAGAAGAAATTCACTTGAAATTATCCAAACGCCGTGAAGCAATTAAATTAGAGGACATTCCTTTATTTGCTCCAGAAGTATTTTTGATGCAACGAGATGACATTCAAAAAGATAATCATGCCTATTTAGTTGTGGATAACCATCTTACATACGCTCTTTCTGAAGATGAAGCCGGGCAGTGGTTACGGGTTTTAAGGAAAATAAACGGGGAGCAATCTTTGAAAGAAATTTTGTCTGATTTAGATATAACTGAATCTGAGATTAGAAAATTTTTAGAAGAAGCAATTGACTTTGGTGTTATAACTATGAAACCAATTGCTAACTAAATTTAATATACAAGCTCTTATATAGAGGGAGAAAGCTCGTTTAATTTGTATTTTAAGGTAGGCTGAATTAAGATAACCTTTTAATATACATTCTCATTTTCTCTCATGGCATTTTACAGTAAAACCCACTTCAACTTTTTTCTAGATTCAAACCACTCTTTTTGGGATAATACTGGTTAAATATCATAAAAATGCCTTTATTATAAAATAAAATAGATATTATTACTTTGAAAGGCCATCTATTGATGGTCTTATTTTCTTTTAGGAGGTTACATTATGCGTATTATACAGACCCAGCAAGACATCGACTCACTGCAACACTCTTCGCTTTCCCCCTCTTTTTTAAAACACATCCAAGAATACTTCACTCAGTTTCGCAACTCATTCCATGACCAAGATGATCCGTATTTTTCCCTCAGCCTTCCGGCCCTATCTTCATACTAGAAGCAGGGGATAACCTACACGATCTTAGCCTCGTAGGTTTTAGACGAGAAGACGACGGACTTTTCGGTATTTGCCCTGAATACGTCGAGTTGTACGACCTCGGCAACACCCAAATCTACAAAATCGCCGTCATGAACACCAACGACTATATCATCACCCTGTTCACACAAGTCGGAATTCACCACAAGGAGGCCGAACAGTGGCTAAAAGAACAAGCAGAAGTTTAAAGGCAAATGAGGAAAACATACTGAACAAGCTAAAAGAGGTCATTGAATACAACGGGGACGTTGTAAATAATCCTGAATCGTACGGAAACACTTGGATCATGGCGCTTGCGGTTAGGCCGTTCACCCACAATCAAAAACAGCTTCTACCCGCCTGTTTGGAAGAGCATGAAGTGCTCCATCCCGAACAGGCCTTTTTTGTGCGTATGATCATCAGAACAACCGATCGGAATGGGACAAACAGATACGTGGACGGTACGAATCTATGTGTGACAATAGACCAAGATACCGGAATTGTAGATATTGCAAAAGAGGACGAAGCACTGTCAGACAGCCCTGTATTTCATGGCGGAGAAATTGCAGATGCCTTGCGTTGGGTGAACGAGTTAGCCGATCCTTATTACATCGCGCTAGAAGACCCTTTCCTTACACCGGAGCAACGCCTTCTGTTCATGCAGAGTGCAAAAGAGGATGATCCTTTTACCCTGTAAATGAATTTTTTCCAATCAAAAAGCGACAGTATCGACGAATGTGTCATTCTATGCCAGAGCCGATACTGTCGCTTTTTTCCAACCCAAAAAAACTCTACATTATTGAAAGTTGGCGAGTATTTAATTTTTATAAATTAATCTTATCAACACACCCAGAATAGTCCAAACAATAGCAATAGTTGCTTTCATTCTAAAGGAGCTGCTCATTTTCCCCATCTTGTTCACTTTATTGGAAATCCAGATAAACACTGTCGCAAACAAATATCCTATAATTAAATCAATTATTATATAAATTATTGGCAATAAAATGGACACTAGTCCTCTTCACCCTTTCAGATTAATTCTAGGTACGTTGACAAAATTGTTACTTAGAGTACTAGGACCATAACCCATTTTTTTCAAGAAAAAATCCACCCGACGTTTACTATCTTCTACCTCAATAATAGTAAACCATTTTTGAAAAATGTTAAATTCTTTTAATTGTAGTAGTGCTCTTAAATCCAACGCCCCCACTGCATATCTAGTCTTTTTACTTTTTCTCTCTAAGGTGAATGTATAAGTAGCAAGAGGAACCTCTGGCTCATCAGAAATATACCACTGGAAATTTACATCTGTTGTCGTATGAATTTCGGATAGCTGAACTAATACCTGAACGGACCCGCTCTGCTCAGGGTAAAAAGTATTCGTTATATTAATTGGTTTAAAATCTGAGGTCGTATCTTCACAGACTGTAATAGATTCTATATTCATATTCGTCCACCTGCCTTTCTATACTGTAAATCAAAAAACCAATACTCAAGTATGCCAGTATTGGTTTTTTGATTCATCTTTAATTAGTTACCTTTACCCCAAATAGCCACACCGATACCATAACGTATACCACCCGTTATTGCCCCACCAGCGGCACCAATTGTTCCTCCTAAAATGGCTCCAGGAACAGCTCCTACACCACCAGCGGCTGCGCCAGCAATACCTCCAGTTACAGCTCCTCTTGCTGCACCGGTTGCAGTGGAGCGGCCCACAACATTTCCGTCATTTGGGAACGCCTTATGTAATACAGAATTAACAGTAGAATTCATACTCACACCTCCTTTCAATATACTTTATCGGTACAATAAGGAATAAATTTAATATTTAAATTAAAAATTTTAATAATAAATTTCATAATAAGCACTTTTGTACTATATTTTTAATAATTATCTTCCAGATTCCACGGTATAATCTCACCAGCAATGGTACCCACGAATGCGTCATACTACGCCAAAGTCAGTACCATCGCTATTCCCATTTAGAAATGGAGCGGTACCATGTCAACGTTAACCTTCACGGAAAAAGAAAAACGCGCCCTTGTTGCTCTCATTCAAGAGCAAATGGACACGCATCTATCTCGCTTTCCTTTTGCCAGATACCCTGTATATCCTTTGGAAGAATGGAGGCGTCTTCTGTGTGATCCTGATGTAATCACCCCACCTCTTTTAAAGCAAATACTCGGTTGGACATTCGGGGGCTGGCAACGGAAAGACCTTTACTCTGCACAAAGTAGTGTGGTTAGAAACATCATCAAGTTGTGGTCAGAATTCATCAAAAAGATGCCCCCAACACCCGGAGACATCCTTCAATTTTGGGAAGAGCGGCTGACAGACTGGACAAATGGATTTCAGGCTGTTTCCTTCCTTTTACATCTCATGCGTCCCGATGAATACGAAATCACGGACTCTCATCGCCTTCAAGCCATGTATGAATTACTTCAAACGATCAATCACCAAGAAAACGGCCAGAGTTTGTCACGGTCGTTACTTGACCTCGAAAATTACACTAGCTTTTTCCGCGCCATCTTACCCAAGCTTTCCTTTGGTGATCACAACCGTATTCAGCTCGACCGTTTTCTAAAAGCCTACGGCAACCGTCATGCTTACAAAAATGTAGATAGCAGCTACATGACTAGTGAGCCTCACATCTGGCAATTCTCATGGAATGACGCTAAAACAGAACACTACGACTTGGAGAAAATCACTTTGCGCTCCAATGCAGATGTTCTATTTGCTTGCCTGCTCTCCTTACTGGATAAACAACCTGATGTGGGGCAAAAACTTACCATAGGACAGGTCGTTGAGCTGCTCCCTTTGGGTACTGGAGGCATTTGTAATCCCGCAAGCTTTAAATATGCTCTCATTTCCTTGTTTGGTAAGCAGAAAGGACGGGATTACTTCATTACGGAGGATTCTTCGCTCCAACAGGCTTTTACAGTACAAGCTAACCAATCGACTCGTGACATGAAGTTTTACACTCATTTTCAGGGAACAAAAATTACTGTTAATAAGAAATATATTAAGGAGCATGATCTTTGATCTAATCATCGTAAAATTACATTGAAAACTACATTATTTATTCTTTTCTTTATCAAATGTATGAAGCATGTCGCGCACAACTCTTTGAATCATTGCAACCTCCTCAAAACTTCTTTCCATGAGTAAAGAACGGTGCATTTCTATAACTTGATGCTTCTCTGTATTTCCTTCAATTCCATCTAACGAGCCGAACCTAAAAATTTCGACAGGTTCAACTTCAAGTGCAGAAGTAATTTTATCAATTGATTTCAGCGATATGTTACGCTCTCCTCGTTCAATGCCGCCAATATAGGAGTCCTGTAATTCGGACAGTTCTGCAAGCTTTGCTTGAGAAAGTCCTCGCTGCTTGCGTAAATTCCTGATCCTTGCTCCGACCAATTTTAACAAATCAGACATCTTATACACCCCTTATAAAGTAAGGGTAGTTAAAATGAATAAGGTTAAGTAATACTACTAAACTATAAAAATATCTTGTTTAAGATATTATAAGTACCCTATAATGAATTTATCTTACTTATAGTACTAGAGTAGTAGGCCAAATTGTATGCCCTCGCTATTCTACATAAGTGGCAATTTGTCTTAATCATCTTCTATTTCATACTGAAAGGATTGAATTCAATGTTAATGAAGTGGGCTATTGGGGGAGCATTCCTTGGGCTAATCGGCGCTTACCTTACGGATACAAATGTAGGGTCGGGTATAGTATTTGGTGCTATTCTCACCGTGATCATTCGTAAATGGATCTTTAGAAACCTTTGGATGTAGAACTGGTAGGTTTCTTTCAAAGATAGGAAACAAGGCCAGCCCGAAGCTGGCCTTTTGCACAAAACAACGAATAACTAAACTGGACTAATTCATAATAATACAAACCTCATAATTTATATTTATTTTCATTAGCTACGTTAAATCAATGTAGAAAGGTGTACCTCAAATGCTAACCAAGGCCGAACAAACTCCATCCACACCCAAAAATTTTAATTTTGAATGGAACGGAGGTTTCAGTTATCTTACGTACTTAAAAAAGAGAACAACCGCTACATTCGAGGGCGAAAAGCTGTTGCTCACTAGACAAAACTTCATCTTAGGCGCTTTTCCCTTACAGCCATCGACTCAGGACATTCCGCTCACCAACATCAACTCCATAGCTGTGGGCTCCAAGATCAATTGGTTTGACCTGGTATTTGCTATTTTGTTTGTATTCGTAACTCTGATCACCATGAACTTTTTGCCCTTACTCCTGACTACTCTTTTTCTGTGGCGCACCTTTAACACCAACATTCAAATACGCCAACGCTCAGGAAACAACCTGAACATCCTAACTGGTTCTAAAGGTGATGCAAACTCATTCATTCGAGTTCTAGCCGATACGATCAATCAAGTAAAGTATTCCGACAACACAGAAACGGGACAAAGTTCCATCGTTCCCCAAGTCCTAAGCAACAAGCCTAAAAAAATATTCGGCATAGTAAGTGCGGGGATTGTGGCGATTCTCATTTTACTGCTTGTCATTGCATCACGCGCAGGCTTTGATAATCCATACGTCGCCTGGGTTAAAGATGCTACGGTTCCAGGCGGCACCCATCATACGATGGACGAAGCCCTGAGCAATGACAAGTATTTTAGCAATGTCGTCTGGAAACAGGTCAACAAGGACGGCAACGAAGAAGATGTAAACAAATACGTTATGTACCAAGCCACCTACACCGATCAAGGTGTGAGCATCAACATCCAAACCGTATTTCAAGTGTTTTCCAAAAACCAATTCACTCCCGTTGCTTATACCATTGATGGAGATGGGCAGGAACTGTCGGACTGGACTTACTTTTTAGTAGAGGTCACTTCCAAACTGGATGGAAGTCCCCCATCCTCGGATAAAGGGGCTTGGCAAGAAAGCGCCTCTACTTCTTCCATATCAAAGTCCCCTCAGTCAGAACCCCCGACTCAAACCAATGTCGAAGCCAAATCATCTGAACAGGAACCCGCTCCTCCTGTGCAGGTAGCTACAACACCTGTGAAGGAAGCACAGAAAACAGCGCCAACATCCGATGCCGTCCCAACGGTGAGCTTAAAAAACTTCAACCACTGGACTCCTCCTGCTGCTGATCTCACCTATCCTGTTCATTTAGATGGGGATAACATGGACATTGTGCTGGGTTTGGATCATCCCAATGGCGTGAAAGCACAAGTTGTGGATCATGCTTTGGGGCAGGGCTGGAACATATCCTTGCCTTCCATAGAAGGCAGTAGTCCCTTTGATGAATTTGGAGACCTGTTGCCTGGTTACTCCCTGGCTGTCAAAGAACACGATTTTACTCAAGATGGAACGCCTGAAATTGTTGTAGTCGCCAGCGATGGGCAAGCCGACATGTATGTGTGGATACTCACATATAATTTCATGGCTTCAGAACAAGGAACTTCACCATTAGAACTGATGTGGAGTGGTATGGGACAATCGGATATCTTAATGTCTGGCAACCAGTTCCTACTTCCATACGGTTCGCAGGGACTGTACGAGGAATACAAGTACGCTAATGGAGTTTTTGTTAAAAACTAAACACGAATCTAGCTCCTAGTTTAATAGCAGCTAGATGTACAGAAAGACGAGCTGTGAAATCTCGTCTTTTTTATGCTCTGCAAGTCATCGTAAGTCCTTCTTAACTTTTAGCCTGCTTCCATATATACTTTTCAAGAAGGGAGAGACTACAACGATGAATCCAGCCATTAAAAGAAGCAGAGAGAAACTACGCAATAATATAGGGGCAATTATTAATAAAGCAGATATCCTGTATGCTGATTTTGAAGTTGATATTTTGGATGATCGTATTCTATTAACAATATCAGGACAAGATGAGCACGCGGCTAAGATCGTTAAGGAAATCCTAATAACTAACCAGCCAATAAAGCACTTGTACAATCAAGCTAAGTATAATGAAGTTCTAAAAATACTTAAAGAAGTTTCACAAGAAACGAATAACTTGTTAAGAAAGCTGAAACGAGAAAGAACGAATAAAAATAAGGCGCTAAAAGAAGAAGACAAAGTAGAAATGGCTGAATCCCTTGAACACCTATCCAAGAAATATTTGATTAAAATTATTATTAAATATTTTTCCATAAAACAGATCGACAAACTACGACAGATAGCTGATAAGAAAAAGAAAGAAAAAGAGAAGAACCTTAATTTGAGCGGTGAGGAGTAATTCCTCATCGCTCTTTTTCTAAAAATTTCCTCGATTCAACTATAGTTTTTTTTCAAAACGGGAGAAATTTAACGTAAAACCTCAAAAAAACGAGAAATTCATATAAAAAGCAATGCTCTTGATAGAATTTTGGGAACTTGAATACTCTCAAAAACACAACAGGGGAGCTTCAATATCCCTATTCATTTTTTTTCAAAAATTCAATCCTACTCAACTACAAAAAACGTCCTTTTATCTTTGATATTCTTATTATGCAAGCAACGCAAATTAACTTGAACAAGCTTGCAACAAGTTCTTTGATAACCAAATACGCTTAGCCGCTTTACCTTCTTCAAGAGATAGAAATGCGGTTAAGGTTTAGAAAACAGAGAGGGGAATAACATCATGAACAACCCAAATAGTCAGAATGCTACAGATCGTACGGAGGAAATACGGCGTTACTTTTACAAATACGCAGCCATGGGCTTACCTGTCATACCACTTTGCCCTCACAATCACGAAGGGATGTCTGAGAGGCATAAAGAAACATGCAGACATCCTGGAAAAGTTCCTTTGTTTAAGGGATGGCAAGAGGCTGCGCCACCATCCCAAGCCAAGATTAACCGTTGGCTCTCCAAATGCCCGTCATGTAACATCGGGTTGGTACTAGGAGAAAATAGCAGCATCATCGGCATCGATGTGGATGGAGAGAAGGGATTTGACATCCTAGAGCGCATTTCCCAAGGGTTTGTACCCTCTACATGGCAATTCAGTACCCCTAGTGGAGGAATGAGATACTTGTACAAAATCCCGGAAGGTTCGTCGTTCACTAGTTGGGTAGAGCGACACCCGACGGAGTCACATTGCGAAGTAAACGTGTTGGGAAGTGGACGTCAGACCGTTCTTCCCCCATCCATTCATACAAACGGAGGTCAATACCAATGGATCATCGAACCCTAAAGGCCAGTGCATTGCTGGCAGAAGCACCCTCATGGATTTTTCAGCATCCTACTCGGGTGCCGACCAACAAAAACACGTTTGCATCTGCACAAACCAACGTACAAGGTAACCTGAAAACCTTGTACGGTCGTTGCCCCCGTTTTGCCCAGGATTACGTCACCCAGCAACAACAGGGTCTGGATGAAGAAACCTGGTTTAAGTGGGTACAGTTACTCCCAAAGGAGTTAGCATTAGAGTTTTCTGCGCTTTCTGATAAACACGACACACATAGTCAGAATCGCATTCGTCAATTACAGCAGAACAAGAAGCCACCTACGCGCTGCCGCACGTTTGGCTGTAATGAACAACAAATCGCCACTTGCTTCCAAAACCATGTACGTACAAATGAGGAGGGAATCATCGTGAATAGTCCTGCTAAAATGTTAAGTCAACCCAAAACCAAAAAAAGTACTCGTCCTAATTCCTACATGTCCAAAACGTCCAAACTGAAGTCTCTGCATAATATAGGTCCGAAAGACGTTGGCTTTACCTTAGATAATAACAATAAGCCGACACGCTTAAACCCTAACCTATTTTCTGAATTCATCCGTCGTCATTACCTCAAAACTATTTTTGTAGCTCCTGAGCAACGTTACTATGTTTACAATTCTGGAGTATGGCGGGATCAACTTCCCGATGTACTCAAAAAGAATGTACGAAAAATTCTTCACACTTGGGTTCCTTATTTCTGGAATTCTAAAATCGAAGCGGAGTACATGACTGCCTTGACACGTGATTGCACACGGGAACATCTAATGGACGGCAAGCGCGACTACATTAACCTAAAAAATGGGATGCTTGACCTACGTAACTTCCAGTTGGACGATCATGATCCTAAGTTCTATTCCAGCGTACAGGTTCCCATCGCGTATGACCCTGAAGCTACATGTCCAAAATTTGAAGCCTTTTTGAATGATATTTTCGATCAGGACCAGGAGCGTATTGACCTCATTGCCGAAATCTTTGGCTACTGTCTGACCACATCCACCCAAGCCGAGCAAGTCTTTCTCTTTTACGGCAAAGGATCTAACGGGAAGTCTGTACTCATTCATGTGCTGAAAAGCCTGATTGGAGAACGTAATACATCGGCTCTCTCTTTAAATGACCTGGAAAAACCTTTTGCCCGTTCCGAGATGATTAACAAACTGGTCAACATCACCACCGAGAATGAAGTAGGCAGTAAGGGGATTGAAACGAGCTACCTAAAGGCTATCGCTTCCGGCGATCCCGTTCGTACGGAAGAAAAGTTCAAACAGGGCTACATGCAGGAGCTGTTTTGTAAGCTCATATTTGCAACGAACAACCTGCCCTACTCCAAGGACAAAAGCTACGGACTAATACGTAAAATGACCATCCTTCCCTTTGAAAAGACATTTACAGACGAGCAAAAAGATCCGAATTTGAAGGACAAGCTGATGAAGGAGGGTGCTGGTATTTTGAACTTCGCGTTAAAAGGATTGGAACGTTTACGTAAACACTCATACCGTTTTACAAAGTCGAAAAAGGTACAGCAACTGGCTAACCAGTACAGCCAAATGATCAACCCTGTTCAAATGTTTGTTGAGGATATGATTGAAGCTAATCCTGAGAGTAGACTGCTTAACAAGGGCCTAAAAGCTGGTTTTGTAGACTGGTGTCAGCGTGAAGGCCATAACGGTCTGTCCAACATCAGCAACCAGCAACTGACGAATAAAGTAAAAGAAGTTTTGAATGAACAAGGAATTGTATTTGAAACCAATAAGTCCGGCGGGGAACGTTTAATCAAAGGCATTTGCCTGAAACTCGCTCCTAAGCCTTCTTGGATGAAGAGCACTCAAGTCCAAGTCGTTGATAACATTGATGACCTGGATTAAACGGTAATCCGAGGCGTTGTAGGACAGTCAGGGACGAAGGTGTGGCAGGTAAATCAAAGGCACGCCACGCCTGGACTCCTTGCCTGGTAAGGGGTTTGAAGAAAGCGGGGCGCTTGTGGCTTCTTCCCCCCCCCCTGACAAATCTTTTCATCCTTAATCATCTAAAAATAAAAAGAATAGTTTTTCAGAAAAAGGATCACAAGCGCCACGACACCTAAAAAAAGCCATATCCTGCAAGGAAAGAAGGCCGTGGCACAAGATTTCACAAACGCTCCTTTCGGGTCGCTTCAACGCCACGACACTGAGCACGATTTCTTAAACGATCTTCATTTGTTTGTAATCATTTTCTATGTTGTTTTTCCAAAAACTTTTATCATACGGGGGTAATCACTATGAAATTTTATAATGAACCGTACACAATCAGTGAATTGCTAGAATACATCTATTCCAGTGTCTGCATCCTAGGGCATTACGTTATCCGTATTCCTTGTGACCAAGTACATCTCGATGACTTTTCTATACTCAAACTGACCAAGCATTTACAGGGTACCTGCGAAGATTGGAGCGTTCAGGATGGATGGTACTTCATTACCTTTGAGCCCGGAGATCATGACTATGTTATAACCTTCGAACAACATCATTTTTACACGTCTAGTGTTGTCCGCTCGGTTGCCGAATGGTTACATGTAGATGAAAGCTCTATTGATTTGGAATGTCATCTCCGGTTTACCAATGAATCACGAGATGATTTTAGTTAAGTATATTTGAATACATGTTGTTAAAAGCACGTTAAAACGTTTCAAATAAGGCTTCAAACAGAAATTATAAATAGGATGGGCCTATTAACAGCGTCTATCTTATAATATTCTGCTCTGGAGGTTATCACATGAATAACACTATGAAGCGAGTTCAAGTGATTCACTTGAAGTTAATTCGAGAAAAGTCAATGCTGTTTTCAGGTCGCAAAGTTCATAAGCCGGACGATACCGTCCAACTCTTTCGAGAGTTCATTGGTGATTGTGATCGGGAGTCCTTCTGTATTCTCACGCTGAGCACCAAAAACCAGCCGCTGGCCTTACAGCAGGTTTCACTTGGCACGCTCAATTCATCTATCTTGCATCCCAGGGAGGTTTTCAAATTTTCCATTCTTTCCAATGCAGCATCCATCATCGCTTGTCATAACCACCCGTCGGGTGACCCTACGCCAAGTAGCGAAGATATTTCCATGTCCAGAAGGCTTCAAAAAAGTGGGGAACTGCTCGGTATCGAGCTACTGGATCATATCATTTTAGGCCAGGATGGCTATGTCAGCATGAAGGAAAGGGGGCTATTTTAAATTGGAAAAGTTAATCTTGGCCCTCATCGTTGCAGCAGCTCAACTGACCATAGAGATTATTAGTCAAAATAAAAAATAAGCCATCGGGGGAGATTATCATACTCGTACATTACGTCACTCGTATTTCAAGGCATAAGCTGAAACACACCTGTACTGATCCAGATACGACGTCGTGGAACCAAATCGACCAAGTGCGGGAAACAACGGAATGTTACTATCTTCCTGCTGTGCAGATGCTGGATACCATTCTCAAAAAGCAACGCTGAACCAATAGGCTCGCTTTATCTTTATCTTTATCTTTATCTTGCTGTGCTCCTCTTTCTGAGGAGCCAGCCTTTGATTTCTATTTACTATCATTTCGCCTACATCGAAAGGGGTAATTATACCAATGACTATTCAACGCGCCGCAGCTTACGCTCGCTTTTCCAGTGACAACCAACGGGATGAATCCATCGACGCTCAGGTTCGAGCCATTGAAGCCTACTGCAAACAAAAAGGCTTTGAACTCGTTAAAGTCTATATCGACCGCGCCAAAAGCGCCACCTCAGATAAACGTCCACAGTTCCAGCAAATGATTCTCGACAGTGAAAAAGGATTATTTGATGTGCTCATTGTTCATAAGTTGGATCGTTTCAGCCGGGACAAATACGACAGTGCTAAATACAAACGCAAACTGAAGTTGAACGGTATTAAACTGTACAGCGTCACCGAAAACCTAGATGGCTCTCCCGAAAGTGTCATTCTGGAATCTTTGCTGGAAGGTATGGCTGAGTACTATTCCAAAAACTTGGCCCGTGAGGTCATGAAGGGGATGAAAGAAACAGCATACCAATGTAAACATACAGGCGGCTTACCTCCCATCGGCTATGCTGTAGATCCTGTAACAAAAAAGTACATCATTAATGAAGAGGAACGCGGCATCGTCGAAACTGTTTTTTCTATGTTCCTCGCTGGTCACGGCTATAATCAGATCATTCGAGAACTGACGGAGCAAGGCTACACATCACGTTATGGAAAACCGATCAGCAAGGGAACCTTAGGTACCATTCTTCGCAATGAAAAGTACACAGGCACCTACATTTTCAACCTCACCGACAGCAAGGATGCGGCTGGTAAGCGTAATGGCAACCGGCATAAAAATAGTGAAGATGTAATTCGTGTCGAAGGTGGTATGCCACAACTTGTAACCAAGGAAGATTTTCAGAAGGCACAGGATAAGATGAATCAAAACAAGCGCCAACCTGGCGCTTACAAGGCAAAAGAAATGTACCTGCTTAGCGGACTCATTGTTTGCGGGGAATGTTTGAAAAACGTAGGCATTCAGTATGCCATGATGGGCAATACCAAATACAGCGGTAGAAGCAAACTGAAATATGTCACCTACCGCTGCGGTAACCGTGATCGGACAAAGGCATGTAAAAACCCTGAGCTGCGCCGCGAATACATTGAAGCCTACGTGCTGGCTCAGCTTCAGGAGAAGATTTTTAACGATCAGGCTATCCCTGTTCTGGCTAAACAGCTTAATGAGTACCAGAATTCCAAGCAAACGAGCGTCAAAGCCGATCAACAACGCCTGACCAAGAGTCTGGAAGGTGTGGAGCGCCAGATTGATAACATTGTAAATGCGGTGGCTGGCGGTCTGAACAATCCTACCATTCTTGAAAAGTTGTCCTCACTGGAACAGCAAAAGATTGAGCTAGAAACGAAACTGCTTGAGGCTCAGCAGGTAAAAGAAAAAGCAGCCATCACAGAGGATGCTCTGCGACAACTGCTTTCTGGCTTTCAGGACCACATCACCAGCCGGAACCTTCCTGAGATCAAGAAGTTCATCGGCAGCTATGTAGAAAAGGTGATCGTCTACAAAGAACATGTAGAAGTCATCTTTAAACTACAAGTTGTGGATTTGATCGATGGAGGCGAGGGGAGTCGAACCCCTGTCCGAAGATAACGACACATAAGCTTCTACGGGTGTAGTGACAGTTTTGATGTCACCCTAGAAACTCCCTGTCACCGGATTCCCTTCGGGTCAGCCTGATTATCTTCTTCAGCTCACCGCAGGCGGAGATGAGACAGCGTATTCCACTATTTGTTAGCCCCTATCCCAGTCACATGGACGATGCTGGGTAGAAGCACGCACACAGTTTCTTAGGCTGCGAAAGCGTAGTTGTTTTGTTGTTTGCCGTTTAATAGGCTTTAGCGTTGATGAAGCGGACGCGTCCCCACTACCCGCTACCCATGCTCGAACTATCCCCGTCGAATCCATAAACGCCCCCTTATTATAAAAGGGCTCCACGGTTAAAACCGGAAATACCGGAGCATAAGCATGCATAATATCAAAAGCTGAATCCTAGGATTCAACACTCGAACAAAGTTAAAAGCTTTAAAACTGACTACTTCGTTAGTATACCATATTACAGGTCATTACGAAACGAAATGAAGCTATTTAAGCCTTATAAAATAGCACCATTACAGGAACAAATAACTTCTCCACGTAATTTGTACCATACCCAATAATACAGCAACTTATCTTGCAATTTTCTGCTTCTCGCGCAAAGCACGTTGGATATCACGCTGTGCATCGCGTTTAGCGGCAGCATCACGTTTATCATACTGCTTCTTACCTCTACCCAGTCCGAGCAGAAGCTTGGCATAACCATTGCGAACATAAATCTTTAACGGAACAATCGTGTAGCCTTCCTGTTTGGACAATCCGATAAGCTTGCGAATCTGTTCTTTATGCAACAGCAGCTTACGTGTACGGGTCGGATCGGTAGGATTATTACGATTGCCTTGCTCGAAAGGACTGATATGCATATTGTGAATATGAATTTCGCCATTACGGATCGTAGCAAATGCATCACTTATATTGGAGCGACCATTCCGTAGAGACTTAATTTCTGTTCCCGTAAGCACCATGCCCGCCTCGTAGGTGTCCTCAATAAAATAGTCATGGGAAGCTTTTTTGTTCTGGGCGAGCACTTTCCCGTCTGCCTTCTTACCCATGAATACCACTCCTTATGAATAACGTAATTCACTCTTGAAATCCAAGCATCAAAATCCGGCTACAAAGAGCCACCTAGAAATATATTGTAACAAATTTCAGATGGTAAAAGCAAGAAAGGTCAAGCCTTCTACATTTCAAACTGCACTTATATCACACTTAAAACCAAGCGGCTTCCATCCAATACAGCAGACAGAAACCGCCCGTATAACCTATGCTTCAAAGTCAGCTTCATTCACTGCAATGGAAGCTCCACCCTTCAAAGTAAGTAAACTCTAACTTCCTACTTCTTCTTTTTCCGCACAAAGCCCGCGGTGCTATTGCCGCCACTTCCGCCCTTATTCTTCCGCTTGCGACGTGCTGCGCCTTCACCGTTTGGTCTGGCATCACTACCTGGTGTAGCTGCTCCGCCGATGAAAATACCGCTAGCAGACGTCTTCTTCCGTCGCTTGCTTGCCCCGGATGCTGGTGAGTTATACCCGCCTTTGCCACTGCCAAAGCCGAAGCTGCTAGCTGAGCCGGCTCCAGCTCCGTTTCCGCCGCCGCGCCCGGAACGACCTGCGGTGCTAATCCCTCCGTTACCAGCGCCAGCTTCTTTTGGCTTCCCGGTAACATCACGACCGCCTTTACGCTCTTTGCCAGTCTTGTCCTTGCCGCCCTTGCGGTCACGCCCTTCTCGGCCTTTGCCTTTACCACGGCTCTCGCCACGCGCAAAGTCTCCACCCTGTCCTGTACCGCCAGTCCGTTCACGGCGTTGCCGTTGCTTCATATCGACAAGTTCAAAGTCAATTGTGTAATCTTCCATATTCACACGTGCGACGCGAACTTTAACCTCATCCCCAATGCGGAACACCTTGGAGGTGCGTTCGCCAATCAACGCCATATGCTGCTCGTCAAAATGATAATAGTCGTCCGTAAGCGCACTCAGACGCGTCAGGCCCTCCACTGTATTGTCGAGCTCAATGAACATTCCGAAGCTGGTTACACTGCTGATGATCCCCTCGAATTCCTCGCCGACCTTGTCCAGCATGTATTCAGCCTTTTTCATCTGCTCTGTATCACGCTCTGCATCCACAGCCACACGCTCACGCTCGGAAGATTGCTGCGCAATATCAGGCATACGTGCAGTCAAATATTCCTGACGCTCGGCTGTTAAAGCCCCACCATTCTCCAATACCTCACGAATGACACGGTGAATCACCAAGTCAGGGTAACGACGGATCGGCGATGTAAAATGAGAGTAATACTCCGCTGCCAATCCAAAATGTCCTGTCGACTCCGCATCATACTTTGCCTGCTTCATCGAACGCAGCATCATCGTGCTAAGCACGGTTTGCTCCTTCGTACCCTGAATGTCTTCTAGCAACGTTTGTAGCGCACGCGGATGAATGGAATTCCCTCTACCTTTGATCTGATGCCCAAAATTAGCTGCGAAAGCCATAAAGTTTTGCAGCTTCTCTGGATCTGGGTCCTCATGAATCCGGTACAAGAAAGGTACTTTGAGCCAATGGAAATGTTCGGCTACCGTTTCATTGGCCGCCAACATAAACTCTTCAATAATTTGTTCAGCTATCGTACGATCTCTCTTTACAATATCGACAGCTTTGCCTTCATCATCCACAATCACTTTGGCTTCATCAAAGTCAAAATCAACCGCGCCTCGGCGCATTCGATTAGCACGCAGCTTCAATGCCAATTCCTTCATCGTGCCGAATACTTCAACAAGATCCTTGTACCGTTCCATCAGTTCAGCATCTTCCTCTTCGAGGATTTTGCGAACGTTAGTGTACGTCATCCGTTCCTTCGTTTTAATCACACTGGTGAAAATATCATGCTTTACAACCTTCATATGCTCATTGAATTCCATCTCACAGGATAAAGTCAGTCGATCCACCTGTGGATTCAAAGAACATATTCCGTTCGAAAGTCGATGTGGAAGCATAGGAATGACACGGTCAACCAAATACACGCTACAACCGCGGTTATATGCCTCCTGATCCAGCTTGGAGTTCTCACGCACATAATACCCTACGTCGGCAATATGAACGCCCAGACGGTAGTTTCCGTTCGGCAAGCGCTCTACATTGACAGCATCATCCAGGTCTTTGGCATCCTCACCATCAATGGTAACAATGATCTTATCACGCAGATCGCGCCGTCCCTGACGTACAATCTCTTCTTCCGTAATCGCGTCGGGAGCATTCTCGGCTTCCTCTGTCACTTCATCTGGAAAAGCTTCCGGAAGCTGATGCTTACGAATAACTGACAAAATGTCGACGCCCGGATCATCCTTATGACCCAAAACCTCCAACACTTCGCCTTCCGCTGCTGCTCGTCCTTCTGGATAGCTCACAATACGCACAACGACCTTTTGACCGTTTACAGCTCCATTGAAGCTTGTTTTTGGAATAAAAATATCCCGGTTAATACGCTTATCATCCGGCAAAACGAAACCGTATGCTTCGTGGCTCTGAAACACGCCTACTACTTGAAGCACTGCGCGCTTCACGATCCGTACAACTTCACCTTCTAGTCGACCGCCCGCAGGTCCCTTCGAGGACACTCTTACCAGTACCGTATCTCCATTCATCGCACTCTTTAAATCATTGGCATGAATATATACATCCGGGTGCTCCCGGTCCTCTGGAATCAGAAAAGCAAATCCCTTGGCATGAGCCTGCAAACGCCCACGCTGCAAATCCATTCGTTCCGGCACACCATAACGGTTTGTGCGGGTCAGCAGAATTTTCCCCTCTTCCTCCAAGGCATTCAATAGCTTAAGAAATTCACGGAAATCATCGGCATCCTTAATATCAAAGTGCTGCTCCAGCTCCTGGTAAGTCATGGGTTTGTATGCGGTCTCGCGCATAAAATCGAGTAGTTGTTGCTCTGTTATCATAATATTGTCCACCTCGGGTGACCTTTAATTTTCAGTAATAAAATCCGCATGTCCTTGTTCCTTGCTCCTGATACAAGGCTCTTAATATACTCATACCCTAGTATACACGAATTTAATCGACGGCATCCCTGCCTGTCCAAAATCTAAAAAAAGCCCCCGTTTCCCGCGAAACGAAGGCTTAAGGTACATATTTATCTTATTTTGCAAAAAATGCAACTAAAACAGAAACGATCATGAAACCCGCACCCAAAACAGCAGTTGCGCGTTGTAAAATCAAATCCATACCGCGAGCTTTTGTCTTGCCGAACAGATGCTCAGCACCGCCAGAGATGGCACCGGACAAACCTGCGCTTTTCCCCTTTTGCAGTAAAACAACCGCAATAACAGCAATCGAGAACACAACGAGCAGCACTTTCAAAAAGATTTCCATGAAAAATCCCACCTCCTGAGCTTATACATCTGTTTTGCAAAACAACACAGCCTCTTTTATGAAAACATGTACATATCATGTTATAACTAGCCGGAAATTAACGCAAAACACTATTTCTATTCTACCACAGCTTCCAGTAGATAACAACAGCTATAGCAAGTCACTCAGCCATTAAGCCTTTGCAAAGTTATAAATTCTCATACACATCCATAATAACAAAAAACAGACCTGCTCGCGGTGGCGAGTAGGCCTGTTTTATTCATGCGAAAAAGCTTTGAGCGTTCAGACTTCATGATCATAAACCATGAGTCAAGAGACGCCATCAGCATTTTTGCGCAATATTATTTTTTCAGGTTGTAGAAAGATTTCAGGCCGTGGTATTGAGCCAGTTCACCCAGTTGATCCTCAATGCGGAGCAATTGGTTGTACTTCGCAATACGGTCAGTACGGGAAGGAGCACCTGTTTTAATTTGGCCTGCATTTGTTGCAACAGCGATATCAGCGATTGTGCTGTCTTCGGATTCACCGGAACGGTGAGAGATAACAGCTGTGTATCCTGCACGTTTAGCCAATTCGATGGCATCAAATGTTTCAGTCAGCGTACCGATTTGGTTTACTTTGATCAGGATGGAGTTACCGATGTTTTCATCGATACCTTTAGCCAGACGCTCTGTGTTTGTTACGAACAGGTCGTCACCAACCAGTTGGATTTTGTTGCCCAATTTTTCAGTGAGCAATTTCCAACCTTCCCAGTCATCTTCGGAGCAACCATCTTCAATAGTGATGATTGGGTATTTATCAACCCAAGAAGCAAGCAGGTCAACGAACTCAGCAGAAGTGAAGGATTTGCCTTCGCCTTCCAAAGTGTATTTTCCATCTTTGAAGAACTCAGTGGAGGCAACGTCCATACCGAGGAATACGTCAACACCTGGTTTGTAACCAGCTTTTTCGATCGCTTCGATAATAGTGGACAGAGCTTCTTCGTTAGATTTGAAGTTAGGAGCAAAACCACCTTCATCACCAACAGCTGTGTTCAAACCTTTGGAGTTCAGTACAGATTTCAGGTTGTGGAAGATTTCTGCGCCTACACGCAGAGCTTCTTTAAATGTAGGAGCGCCTACAGGCAGAACCATGAACTCTTGTACGTCAACGTTATTGTCGGCATGAGCGCCACCGTTAACGATGTTCATCATTGGTACTGGCAATTGTTTAGCATTGAATCCGCCCAGGTAAGTGTACAGTGGCAAGCCCAGAGCTTCAGCAGCAGCGCGAGCTACAGCCATGGATACTGCCAGAATTGCATTTGCACCCAATTTACCTTTGTTATGTGTACCATCCAATTTGATCATCAGCGTGTCGATTTCTACTTGGTTCACAGCATCCAAGCCGATTACTTCAGGAGCAATAATTTCGTTCACGTTTTTAACAGCTTGCAGAACGCCTTTACCCAGGTAACGGGATTTGTCGTTATCACGAAGCTCTACAGCTTCGTGAGCGCCTGTGGAGGCACCGGAAGGAACGATAGCACTACCGATAGCACCGGATTCCAGATAAACTTCAACTTCAACCGTAGGGTTACCACGGGAGTCGAGGACTTCGCGAGCGTACACGTCAGAAATAATAGTCATTTGTACTTAATCTCCTTTGTGAATCATGATTTGTTGGTCAAGCCTATACTTATTAAATCAAGCTTACTTGCGGGATGCAATCATAGATTTTCCTGTCATTTCCGCAGGTTGCGGAAGTTGCATCAAATCCAGAAGCGTTGGAGCTACGTCAGCAAGTATTCCATGCTCACGCAAAACGATATTTTCGTCAGTCAAAATGAACGGAACCGGATTAGTTGTGTGAGCTGTGAACGGACGTCCCTGCTCATCAATTTCCATATCGGCGTTACCATGGTCAGCAATGATAATAACCACGCCGCCTTTGGCTTTAACCGCATCTACAACACGTCCAACACATTCATCCGTCGTCTCTACCGCCTTAATCGTTGGCTCCAGCATACCGGAGTGTCCAACCATATCCGGATTGGCAAAGTTCAGGATAATCGCATCATGCTTGTCGGCTTCGATTTCCTTAACAGCAGCATCCGCTACTTCATACGCACTCATTTCCGGCTGCAAGTCATATGTAGCCACTTTAGGCGAGTTGATCAAAATACGAGTTTCGCCAGGAAGCTCCACATCACGTCCGCCACTGAAAAAGAAAGTAACGTGCGGATATTTCTCAGTCTCAGCAATACGCAATTGCTTTTTGTTGTTTTGAACCAACACTTCACCAAACGTGTTATCCAGGTTTTTCGGTTCGTAAGCTACAAAGCCTTCAACCGTTTCGCTGAACAACGTCAGGCAAACAAAGTGCAGATCTTTAGGCCATTTCGGACCACGGTCAAAACCACGGAAGTCCGCGTTTGTAAATACCTGAGACAGTTGAATCGCACGGTCAGGACGGAAATTGAGGAAGATAACAGAGTCATTGCTTTCGACCAGACCTACAGGACTTCCGTCAGCCTTCACAATAACCGTTGGCTCCACAAATTCGTCGAACACTGATTTTTCATACGATTCTTTTAATGCTTCCATTGGATCTGTGTATTGAGGACCTTCTCCGTACACGATTGCACGGTAGGATTTCTCTACACGTTCCCAACGTTTGTCGCGGTCCATAGCATAATAGCGTCCTTGTACAGTCGCAATTTTACCTACGCCCACTTCTTGAATTTTAGCGATCAGCTGCTGCATAAAGCCTACGCCGCTGTCAGGCATAACATCGCGTCCATCCATGAAAGCATGAATGTACACTTCTGTTAAGCCTTCTTTTTTCGCCAAGTCCAGCATAGCGAACAGATGACTGATATGGCTATGCACGCCGCCGTCGGACAGAAGTCCGTACAGGTGAAGTTTCGTGTTGTTCTTCTTGGCATGTTGCACTGCTTTAACCAGTGTTTCATTGTCGTAGAATTCACCTTCACGGATGGACTTCGAAATACGAGTCAAGTCTTGATATACAATTCGGCCTGCGCCGATGTTCAAGTGACCTACTTCGGAGTTACCCATTTGTCCTTCAGGCAGACCCACTGCTTCGCCAGAAGCCGTCAGCGTTGTATGAGGATACTGTTGTAAATACCGGTCGTAATTCGGTTTGTTGGCCTGCGCAACCGCATTACCTTCTACGTTGTCACGCAATCCGAACCCGTCCATAATAATTAAAGCTACCGGTTTTGGTGCTGTCATCTTACTTCGCCCCCTCAACAAGCGCGATGTACGACGCCGGTTGAAGACTGGCACCACCCACGAGCGCGCCGTCGATATCGCTTTGACCCAGGTACTCAGTAACATTTTCAGGTTTTACACTGCCACCATACTGAATACGTACAGCATTTGCTGTATTTTCATCATACAGCTCTTTAATCAGACTGCGGATATAGGAAATCACTTCATTCGCATCCTGCGAAGTGGAGGATTTGCCTGTTCCGATGGCCCAGATCGGCTCATAAGCAACAACTACTTGTGCAGCCTGATCCTTAGCCAAACCAGCAAAAGCTGCTACAGTTTGCACTTTTACAACCTCTTTGGTTTGTCCAGCTTCACGGTCTTCCAGCTTTTCGCCTACACACACGATTGGAGTCAGGCCATGACGGAATGCCGCATGAACCTTTTTGTTCACCGTTTCGTCTGTTTCATTAAAATATTCACGACGCTCGGAGTGTCCGATCACAACGTAATCTACGCCCAGATCTTTCAGCATTCCACCGCTAATTTCACCTGTAAAGGCACCATCTTCTGCAAAGTGCAGGTTTTGTGCGCCAATTTTAATAGACGTACCTTTTACTGCTTCAACCAGGGCAGGAAGATTCGTAAATGGTGCGCAAATCACGCTTTCCACTCCTGCAACCTCTGCTTTGCCTTTGATCTCTTCGATGAAAGTTTTAGCTTCTGGTACTGTTTTAAACATCTTCCAGTTACCCGCGATAATCGGTGTTCTCAATGGTTTCAACTCCTAACTATTAGGTGCCCTAAAGCTTTATTCACGCATAGTGCGTTTGATTATTTATCGTTCAGTGCAACAACACCCGGAAGTGCTTTGCCTTCCATAAATTCCAGTGATGCGCCACCGCCAGTGGAGATATGATCCATTTTATCAGCCAAGTGGAATTTTTCAGCCGCAGCCGCAGAATCCCCGCCACCAATGATGGTGTATGCTTCAGTTGTTGCGCAAGCTTCCGCTACTTCACGAGTACCACCAGCGAAAGGCTCGATTTCAAATACGCCCATTGGTCCGTTCCATACAACCAGTTTGGAGTTTTTGATCACATCTGCATAGATTTTACGTGTTTTCGGTCCAATGTCCACGCCTTCCCAATCTGCAGGAATGCCGTCGATATCCACAATGTCCGTGTTCGCCGTAGCGCTGAAATCGTCAGATACTACAATATCAACCGGAAGATAGAAGTTTTTGCCGAGCTTCTTCGCTTTTTCAATAAATCCAAGAGCTACGTCCAGTTTGGATTCATCCAGCAAAGATTGACCCACTTCATGACCTTGAGCTTTGAAGAATGTATAAGTCAAACCGCCACCAATGATTACGTTATCTGCAATGTTCAGCAAGTTGTCGATCACGTCGATTTTGTCTTTTACTTTGGAACCGCCAATAATGGCTGTAAAAGGACGGTCTGGATTCGACAGAGCCTTACCAATAACAGACAATTCTCTTTCCATCAGCAAGCCAGAAACAGCCGGAAGAATATGAGCGATACCTTCAGTGGAAGCATGAGCACGGTGTGCTGCACCAAATGCGTCATTCACGAAAACGTCGGCCAGTTCAGCAAATTGCTTCGCCAATTCAGGATCATTCTTTTCTTCTCCTGCATAAAAACGTACATTTTCAAGCAACAGCACGTCGCCGTTTTGCAGTTCAGCCACTTTCGCTTTAACAGCTTCGCCTACCGATTCGTCCACTTTAACTACTGGCTTTTTCAGCAGCTCAGACAAACGTACGCCAACAGGAGTCAGACGCATGGATTCAACAACCTGACCTTTTGGACGTCCAAAGTGACTCGCCAAAATAACTTTTGCACCTTTTTCAATCAAGTAGTTAATGGTTGGCAAGGTTTCACGAATACGCTTGTCATCCGTAATTTTACCGTCCTCAACCGGAACGTTAAAATCTACACGAACAAACACCCGTTTTCCATTCAGTTCTATATCACGTACGCTCTTTTTGTTCATCTCCATATTCCTCCGCACCCTTATAATTTTACGAAACAGGAATTTAAGGCACATTTGATATATAAAGAGCGGAAACAATAACCTGTTTCCGCTCTATGTTATTGCTCAATAAGACTGTTCTTATTTAGCCAGTTTTGCGAAGTATTCCAACGTGCGGATCAATTGTGCAGTGTAGGACATTTCGTTGTCATACCAAGCTACAGTTTTCACCAGTTGTTTGTCGCCAACAGTCAGAACTTTAGTTTGAGTTGCATCAAACAAAGAACCGTAAGTGATACCTTTGATGTCGGAAGAAACGATTTGATCTTCAGTGTATCCAAAAGTATCAGCATCAGAAGCTTCTTTCATTGCTGCGTTGATTTCTTCAGCAGTTACGTTTTTCTCCAGAACTGTTACCAACTCAGTCAGGGAACCAGTTGCTACTGGAACACGTTGAGCCGCGCCATCCAGTTTACCTTTCAGTTCAGGAATTACCAGACCGATGGCTTTTGCAGCACCAGTTGTGTTAGGAATGATGTTTTCAGCTGCTGCGCGAGCACGACGGAAGTCACCTTTAGCATGTGGAGCATCCAAAGTGTTTTGGTCGCCAGTGTAAGCGTGAATTGTAGTCATCAAACCTTCGATGATACCGAATTTGTCTTGCAGTGTTTTAGCCATAGGAGCCAGGCAGTTTGTTGTGCAAGAAGCACCGGAGATTACAGTTTCAGTACCGTCCAGAATTTCATGGTTTACGTTATAAACGACAGTTTTCATGTCGCCAGTAGCTGGAGCGGAAATAACAACTTTTTTAGCGCCGCCTTTCAAATGTTTCTCAGCAGCTTCTTTAGTTGTGAAGAAACCTGTGCATTCCAGAACGATATCTACACCCAGGTCTCCCCAAGGCAGTTCTTCAGGGTTGCGGTTAGCCAAAACTTTAACTTCTTTACCGTTTACTTTGAAGAAGCCGTCATGTACTTCTACTTCTCCTTGGAAAGTACCTTGTGTTGTATCATATTTCAACAAATGTGCCAACATTTTGGAATCTGTCAAGTCATTGATTGCTACTACTTCAATACCTTCCACGTTTTGAATCCGGCGGAAAGCAAGGCGTCCAATACGTCCGAAACCGTTAATACCAACTTTAACTGTCATGAGTGAGTTCCTCCCAAAGTTCGTTTAGTTTAGTTTTATATATTCAAGACAGACCCGAAAGCCCGTCAAGACAACACCATTCATAAATCCATCTTAACCATTTAAATAATGACTTACAATCTCGGCAGCAGCGCCTTCGTCGGTGACTAGAATGTCTTCTTGTCCGAAACGCAGTACCGCATGAATAGCGGCCGCCTTGCTCTTGCCTCCAGCTACGCCTAAAACCGTATCGGTACGCCTGATGTCCTCTAATCGAAGTCCAAGCGTCAGCATTCTGTGAACAACGACGCCATCTTCGTTAAAGTAATAACCAAACGATTCGGCAACGGCCCCCTCACTGCTGATCTGGGCGAAGGTTTCGGGATCAAGTTTACGTCTATGTGCCATCGCTATGGCGTTGCCTATCCCGTGAATGATGATACGACTCTCGCGAATCAGGTTCAATATATCCTGAATGTTCGTATCTTCAAGCAAGGAGTTGTAAGCATGATTGCTGAGCAAATCCGGTACATGGAGCAGACGGTATTGAGCGCCTACCTTGCGAGCCATTGTGGAAGCAATTGTGTTGGCCTGCATTTCCATGCTTTCTCCCAAACCCCCGCGTGCCGGTACAAACCACCCACCCTTAAGTGGGCCATTAGAAGGTAGTGCCAGTTGTTCCGCCACGTCGGCAATCGTCGTGCCACCTGTTACAGCGACCACATCCTCGTCGTCCATAACACTCAGCAACGCTTTTGCTCCAGCGCGCCCCAGCTCCTGCTTTGTTAACGGAGAAGCATCCGAATCCCCTGGAACGACAACCACCTTCCTCAAACCATAGGCTTGACGAATCTGGTCCTCCAATTGGGACAGGCCGAACAAGTTGTTCGCAATCGGCTCCAGCTGTTCCAGCAGATCCAGTCCTGCTTTGCTCACCTTCATGCCTACACTCTCAATCTCAATTAGCCCTTGAGCTTTAAGAAGATCGGTTTCGGCGCGCAACACGCGCTCAGTCATGTTCAGTGAAGCTGCCAGTGTTCTGCGTCCAACAACATCGGACAGCATAATCTGATGCAGGATCGTGTACCTTTTTTTCAAAACATCCATGAGGTCGGGCAGAAGCTGCTTCTGTATTTCTAATATCTTTCGCATGCTTTCCACTCCCGCACACTTCTAAGTTCTGTCTCTAATGCTCTATCTCTAACTGGTCTTAAAATGTCCCGGGATAACTTTTTAAGTCCCACGTATATCTTAACCAATATTTGCTCCACATGCAAGTCTATCTGAACCTATATTTCTCAACCATTTGCCTGAATATGCGCATTTAATAAAAGCTTGCAATTCACTGCTGTATATCATATAATCATCTTTGTTTCCAATTAGCTGTTTAATTAGTTAGTTGTTTGCATTGATTGAACTATGCGCCCGTGGTCCAACGGATATGACGTAGGCCTCCGGAGCCTGAGATCGAGGTTCGATTCCTCGCGGGCGCGCCATTTTAAATGAACGCATAAATGCTTCTACATAATGTTTTAACCAATAAGAGCGCTGAGGGCTCTTTTTTTTAATCATTAGTTTGACTTTCTTTGACTTTTTGTTTGAAATTGTTTATCATGTGGTTAATACGGTAACAGTTTATAAATAAGGGACGTGTAATCGGCATGTCCACCAAATCCACTAACGATATTTAAGGGAGGTTTTTTGACGTGAGCTATGTTCCTATGGTAGTAGAACAAAGTAACCGCGGCGAACGCGCCTATGACATTTATTCCAGACTGTTGAAGGATCGCATTATTTTGTTAGGCTCGGACGTCAATGACGTTGTAGCCAACTCTATTATTGCGCAAATGCTGTTTTTGGCTGCCGAAGATCCTGAAAAAGATATTCACTTGTATGTTAACAGTCCTGGCGGTTCCATTACAGCTGGCATGGCCATTTTCGATACGATGCAATACATTAAACCTGACGTATCTACGATTTGCGTAGGTATGGCGGCTTCCATGGGCGCGTTCTTGCTAAATGCAGGCGCCAAAGGTAAACGTTTCGCTTTGCCAAACAGTGAAATTATGATTCACCAACCACTGGGTGGTGCACAAGGCCAGGCAACGGATATTGAAATCCGTGCACGCCGCATTCTGAAAATGCGTGACAAATTGAACCGCATTCTCGCAGATCGCACAGGCCAACCACTGGAGCGCATTGAAAAAGACACAGACCGTGACTACTTCATGTCCGCTGATGATGCCAAGGAATACGGTATTATTGATAAAGTGCTAACTAGCTCCTCTCCAGAAGGTGTATAAGAGAAGAAATTCGCCTCTCGATAGCTGGTAAATGAAAAAGCTGCCCCGGATGTTCTTATCCGGTAGGCAGCTTTTTTTGCTTTATTGTTTTTTAGGTTATAGACAATTGGAATTGTTTACTCCTACTATTCATGCTGTCCCGCAAAAGGCTTTCCGCCTTGAGGCAGCAGTTGACCGAACGAGTAGGTAAACTCCGGAATTCCATACGCGTATGGCGCATAATCATACAAATCAAACACAATTGTTACTCCACTGTTTGTTACATAAAAATTCTGATCTGCCGCCAGCTCTTTAAATTTCTCGAATCCTTCGCCAGCCTGAAGCGCATCGATTTTTTTCTTCAAATCAGCATTGAGGAACTTTTTGTAGTTCGGATTTGCCTTCAATACGTCAGACAATTGCAGCAGTTTACCATCAGCGAGCGAGAACGTATATCCTTTACGTACCGTCATGCCATGTGCGCCACCCGTATACGAGTAATCCTGCATAATCACACTCAGAATACCATCTTTGTTATAGGCAATTGCAAAATCATTTCCGAACTCATACGGTCTTTCTGTTGTAGCCTCTCCCTCAGACATCATCTTTTTGCCTGCTGCCAATATACCCTCTGCATGCTTTTTAAGCACATTGTTAATGGCCTGTTGAGCCTCAGGATTCAGTTGGCTGCCGCTGATTTGCGGATACTTAATCTTGTAGGACACCTTCGCATTACTCGAAGCTGGAAGTGTTAGAGACGCAATTGTGATCGGATTTAGCTGGCTTTTACTCAGCGTTACTGTTTTCTGAGCAGCATTCCATTGAGCATCTATGCCTAGATAGTCTTTCAGCAGACTCATAGGAATGTATAGCTTCCCAGCGATCTGTTTGGCATCCATGCTACGTGTATTGATTCCATTGACGTTGACGTAGGCATCCGAGGAAGAAGCCATAATGTAAAGTTTATTGTACCCGCTACCTACGGTATATGTCGTTGTTTTCGCATCATAGCTTACTGGAGTCCCCAGGCTGTCACGCAAAGCGGCCACCGGAATCATTGTACTCCCGTTCACTTGAACACCTTTAGCGGGCAACGTTTTACCATTCCATTGGATGGTGATTCCTGGTTGCTGTGTTGTCGCTTGTTTGGTCGATGCTGCCTGGATATAGGAAACGGGAACAGCTGCGACTCCTGCTAAAATCCCTGCTGCCAGCAGTGCTGAACCCCATTTTTTCGCATGCTTACTCATATTAAGTATTCCTCCTGTTATTGATCTGTATTGTCTATGTGTGATAATTACTTTTCTTATTATATCTATACCCTATTGTATGTAGTTTACAATCTGTACACTCTCCGATTTCAATATGTACACCTAATAACCCTTAGCTATGACAGACTCATTACAAAAAGGTTTCGATATACAAAAAGAGCCAGCAAGCCAGCCTACGCATGATGCAGGCCGCTTGTGGCTTCGTTTGATGATCTGTATTAGTTCATTTCGTACTGAGCCGACACCTGAACTTTCACTGTTACTTGTCCCGATTGGATCTCTGTCCCGCCACCTGCTACGTCCAAGAGCGATTTTGACATGGCATTTTCACGTTGTGTAAAGACTTGTGCTTCTCCGCCATCTACCGTCACACTCACAAGGGCACCTAACCCGCGTTTGGCTGCTTTAGTTACAGCACTGGCTTTAGATTGTGCGCTTCCCAATGCCTTAGTAATGGCTTCCTCTTCATAAGTCGAAGGGTCTTCCACGGAAAAACGTACATTATCCACGTTATTGGCTCCGGACTTGGTCGCCTCATCCAATAACTGACCAATTTTATCCAAATCGCGGTATTTGACGGAAAGTGTATGGTTGGCAGTGTACCCTTTGAGCTTTTGCCCTTCTTTTTCGTTATAGGTGTAGTTAGGCTGTACATAAAACTGGCTGGTCTGAATGTCATCTGCGCTGATGCTCCACTTTTCTTTCAGCAGTTGTGTAACCTTGTTCAATTTTGTAGCATTGGCTTTTTGAGCAGCGGCTGCCGTATTCCCTTCTGATTGTACACCGATAGAGAGATAAGCAATATTAGGCTTCGCCATTACTTCCCCGCTTCCAGTCACATTAATTACACCGTTTACCGTCGAAGCTGTTGACGCAGCATAGGCACGATCTTCCCCTGTCCATAATCCTCCTGCTACTCCCCCTGCCATTAATGCTCCTGCGAGAACTGCCGTGGCTACTGTTTTTGTCCAAAGTCTCATTGAATTCAACCTCTTTCTTGTAAATGTTTGTACCTTCCAGACGGAAATGACGAAAAAAGGTTGCAGCCAAGCATACATATTTCCGAAACAGAGCATGACCACGGAAATTTTAATTATTTATAACTTGAACTTAATACGGTCTCTATATTCAACAAATCCACACATAGAACAGTTAACGGAGGAGCGTTCGAAGACTTTTTTCTGGATACAAAAAAAGCCCCAAAGGGGCTTTTCACTAAGAGCATACATCATATTACAAAGCAAATCTTTGTTTATTGATTTTCCAGCTCTACCTTACTAACCAAACTTACTAAAGCGTTTACAGCCTGTTCGGCGTCCGCACCTTCAGCACTAATATTGATTTCAGTACCTGTACTGATGGCAAGACTCATAATACCCATGATACTCTTGGCATTAACTTTTTTGTCATCTTTTTCCACAAAAATCTCAGATGAATATTTATTCGCTTCCTGTACGAACAACGCAGCAGGTCTGGCGTGCAGTCCTGTTTTCAAGCGTACGACTACCGGATGTTTTGACATGTCAGCTTACCCCCTCATCAAATAAATCTGGACACTACTTACTCCATTTTATTTATCACATTATAACATTAACCCGGGACAGACACTAGAAAAAAAACTAAAAAAACCGGGGCTAAAAGCCCCATGGACACTCTTTTTACGGAATCAGGCCATTTTCGCCCCTAATTTTGTCAGCCATCTCATCAATTTTGCGAAGCCGATGATTTACACCCGATTTACTCACGACCCCTTTAAGCATTTCCCCGACTTCTTTCAAATTCAAATCGGGATGAGCGAGCCGAATTTCTGCCACTTCACGCAGTTTATCCGGCAAGGTCTCCAAACCAACTTCCCTCTCCAGCAACTTAATATTCTCAATTTGCCGGACAGCAGCTCCGATCGTCTTGTTCAAATTAGCCGTTTCACAATTGACAATGCGATTTACGGAGTTGCGCATATCGCGCATAATGCGTACATCTTCAAATTTGAACAAGGCTTGATGCGCCCCAATGATGCTAAGCAGCTCAATGATCTTCTCGCCTTCCTTGATGTAGAGAATAAAACCTTTTTTTCGCTCAATACAGCGAGCATTTAGATGAAATTCATTCGCAAGATCAACGAGTGCCTGACAATGCTCCTCATACATCGAAGAAATTTCAAGGTGGTAAGACGATCCTTCAGGATTGTTGACAGAGCCACCTGCCATAAAGGCGCCCCGCAAATAAGCCCTCTTACAACAGTTTTTCCGAACGATATCCCGATTAATCCCGTCAGTGAATAAGAAACCTTCTGTGACGATATAAAGATCCTTTAGCAGTTGCTGCACACCATTGGGAATACGGACAATGTACACATTATTTTTTTTCAAGCGCATTTTTTTCCGTACAAGCAGTTCGATATGAAGTTGAAAATGCTTCTTGATCAAGGAGTAAATCCGCCTTGCAATCGCGGCATTTTCTGTGGACACGTCCAATATCACCCTTTTATTCGACAGTTGTACGGATCCGAGCATACGTATGAGCGCAGATAGTTCCGCTTTCTCACAGCAGGACTGGCTTTCAATCATCGTAAGCTCTTTTTTCGTTTGTGCCGCAAAGGACAAGGGACTCACCTCCTTCTTAATATCCAGTTTTGTACCAATTGGTAGATATGCTGGCTCAATTTGTCGGCATCATGCCGTAAATACGTGCGGAACAGAACTAATGTATCTGCCACCACTTTATATCCCCGGTCGGTCAGCTCGCCCATGTCTACTTGAACTGGCTTGGCTCCCTGCTCGGCATACATTTCCTGTACTTGGGGTGGAATTTCTCCGTTATTTACAATGACATAGTCGAAGAGATGATGCCCTACATGCTCAAAAATAGCTTGCAGGTGATCTCCTACCGTATAACCATCGGTTTCCCCAGGCTGGGTCATAACGTTACAGACAAATATTTTGATAGCGTCTGATTTTACTACAGCTTCAGCGAGTTTAGGTACAAGCAAATTTGGTAATATGCTGGTATATAGACTGCCGGGGCCAATCAAAATCGCATCGGCTTCATTAATGGCCTCTACAGCCTCAGGCAACGGCTCCACGTGAGTCGGTTCAAGAAAGACGCGTTTGATGCGTCCGCCCGCTTCCGGGATCTTGGACTCCCCGGTAATCACCGTGCCATCCTCCATCTCGGCGCTTAACACAACGCCTTCCTCGGCTGCCGGTAGCACACGTCCCCGGACAGCAAATACACGGCTAAGCTCACGCACCGCCGTTACGAAATCTCCCGATATATCGGTCATCGCTGCTAAAATCAGATTACCCAGGCTATGGCCTGACAATCCTGATCCCGCACCGAAACGGTATTTCAGCATATCTGACATCACTGGTTCCACGTCAGCCAAGGCAGTCAGCACATTGCGAATATCCCCTGGAGGGGGCATCTGTAGCTCACTGCGCAAAATCCCGGAACTTCCGCCATCGTCAGCGACTGTAACAATAGCCGTAATATCTAGCGGCTTTTGCTTTAAGCCCCGCAGCATGACGGACAAGCCGGTTCCGCCGCCCATAACAACAATACGTGGGCGCTCCCGTTGTGATCCGGTCTCTTTCATGATTTCACCTCATTAATGCCGGTCCCGATCAGCATCCCGATGCGAAACAGAAACAGATTCTGTCTCGCTGGCACCCAGCATTTTTCCTAAATACTCCGATATTGCAACAGAACGATGCTTACCGCCAGTACAGCCAATGCCGATAATGACCTGGCTTTTGCCTTCTTTGCGATATTGCGGAATCAAAAAGTGTAACATATCCAGCAACTTGGTCAAGAATGCCTGAGTCTCGGGCCATTTCATGACATAATCATATACATCGCTATCCTGTCCCGTGTGGGGACGTAGTTGGTCCACATAGTGGGGATTAGGCAGGAAGCGCACATCGAATATAAGATCGGCATCAATGGGAATACCATACTTGAAGCCAAAAGAAGTAATGTTCACGGAAAGCATACTACTCTCCAGATGAGAAAATCGTGAAATAATCCTCGCCTTTAAGGTTGCAGGCTTCATCACACTTGTATCAATAACCTGTGTAGCTGAGCTTTTTAATTCTTCCAACATCTTGCGCTCCAACCGAATCCCATCCAAAGGCATGCCGTCTGGAGCCAACGGATGACGTCTACGGCTTTCCTTATACCGCTGTACGAGAACGCCATCATTCGCATTTAAGAATAAAATTTCACAATGGATCGTAAAATGATCTTTAATATAATTCAAAGATTCCGACAAGGCAGTGAAAAATTCTCGTCCGCGTAAATCAATTACGAGTGCCACCTTGCCTATTTTACCGTTCGACTGCTCAATCAACTCGGCAAATTTGGGAATCAGTACAGGGGGCAAATTATCAACGCAGAAGAAGCCCAAGTCTTCCAGGCTCTGAACCGCAATGGTCTTCCCTGCGCCTGACATCCCCGTAATAATAATGAGCGTTGCCCACGGCGCAGCATTTTTTAGGTTGTCTGTCATATGGACTTCCCTCTCCTTTTGCTTCTTCGCTCTATACCAGTACCCGTATTATCAATAACCTGTGGATCAGGAGCGTAGCAGCAACCCTGCAGCCCCTACGATACCTGCGTCATTGCCTAACACCGCTGGTACGATATATACACCCTTTTGAAGCGGTTCAGGTGCCAGCTTGGCGTATACGCGACGCATCTCTTCAAATAAAAAGTCGCCTGCTTTAGAAACACCGCCGCCTATAATAAACAACTCTGGATTAAGCACAGCGGCAACCGCTGCCATGGATTTCCCCAAATAAAAGGCAGCCCGGTTCACGATACGCAGCGCGACTTCATCTCCAGCTTTAGCAGCATCAAATACTTCCTTGGCAGCAATTTGATCTTCCAGCGCCAGAGAGGTCCGGTCGCCACGTTCCACAGCGTCCTTGGCCATACGAATGATGCCTGTTGCGGAAGATACAGTTTCCAAGCAACCCATTTTGCCGCACCCACACTGAATAGCCTCCAGATCAGGTACGACACTGATATGGCCAATTTCTCCGGCCATGCCCGAAGAACCTTGGTATATTTTACCGTTTATAATAATACCGCCACCTACGCCTGTTCCCAGGGTATAGCATACGCAGTTTTCGATGCCTTTGCCTGCACCAGCCCAAGCCTCACCCAGCGCAGCAACATTCGCATCGTTGTCTATTTTCACAGGCTTGCCAATCCGGTTCTCTAGGAGCGCACGGATCGGTACGTCACGAAAGCCAATATTAGGAGCGAGGACAATAATACCATCACGAACATTCGTAAAACCTGCAACGCCTGCACCGACACCCTTTAGTTGATCCCACTCATAAGGAGATTGCTCAACAATATGCCGCACATATTTTTCGATATTACCGATGACAACGTCTACACCTTTATCGGTTTCGGTTGGTCCCTCATATGTGTGCAAAAGCTGTCCGTTTTCATTACAAATGCCGACTTTAATCGCGGTACCGCCCAAATCGACACCTACATAGATACTTTCAGACATGTTCCAAGCCACCTTTGTGTTTACTTAAAAACCTGGTATGAAATATACGATTACAATTCCTACTTCATAATAGTATTCCTACGTTCCAACTATAATTGAAGCCCCCGTTACGGTCAAGGACACTTCCTTGTTGAAAAGTGTACGATTAGCGGAACTTTTAACCTCATGCACCCATAAAAAGGAGAAAGCCTGTGCAAACGCAGCAGGCTTTCTCTTCCTGAACAAAAGATACGGCATAACAGAGGCTTCCTTCGCTCTCCTGCTAGCCTTTTTGTGTACTATAGTCACTCTTTTATTGATCCAGTGTTTCGCTCCAGTCGTGAACAGCACTGCCTTCGAGATACTTCTCGCAGTCCATAGCCGCCATACATCCCGTTCCCGCAGCCGTAATAGCTTGCCGGTAACGGTTATCCTGTACATCCCCACAGGCAAAAACTCCGGGGATATTCGTTTCTGTTGTGCCTGGCTTCACCACAATATAGCCGTGTTCATCGGTATGGATTTGTCCGTTCAGGAAACCTGTGTTCGGTGTATGCCCGATGGCTACGAATACGCCATCGACCTCAATCAGCTCATCCTGATTGGTCTCATTATTGTGTACCTTCAAACCCTTTAAGCCAGCTTCTCCCGTCACAACTTCCAGAGGAGTCCGGTTTAATGCCCAATGTACTTTTTCGTTCTCACGCGCGCGATCTTGCATAATTTTGGACGCCCGCAACTCATCGCGACGATGGACCAAGGTTACACTGGAAGCAAAACGGGTCAAGAAGCTCGCTTCCTCCATGGCTGAATCGCCACCGCCAACCACGACAATCTTTTTCCCGCGGAAAAAGAAGCCATCGCAAGTTGCGCACGTGCTGACTCCGCGACCTACATTGTCTTGCTCGCCCGGAATGCCTAGATATTTGGCGGACGCACCTGTAGCAATAATGACCGACTCCGCCTCAATGATGCCTTTACCCTCTACCTTCACTTTAAAAGGACGTTTGCTGAAATCCACTTCCTCAACCCAACCGGAAGTAAATTCAGCGCCAAAACGTTCAGCCTGCTTGCGCATATTATCCATCAGTTCAGGCCCGAGGATACCTTGCTCAAAACCCGGGAAATTTTCAATTTCGGTCGTTGTAGTAAGCTGCCCACCGGGCTGCATCCCTTCAATGATCAGCGGATTCATGTTAGCGCGTGCCAAATAAATAGCGGCTGTGTAGCCTGCAGGACCTGTACCAATAATTATGGATTTATACATACGTTTGTTGCCTCCTTTAAGTGATGTTTGGAGCAGGTCTCAGACCTGCTTTTTAAACGTGGAGAGCGGCTGCTTCAGCTTCTGTTTGATACCACACACGCTGTCAATCTGGCGTGCATAGCGGCTTACGGTCGATACGGAAATACCATAACGATCGGCTACTTCCTGATAGGTGACTGAATGATGATGCATTTTAGCTGTCAAATATTCCAGCGCCGCTGCCCATCCCTCAGTGTGCTGAACCATCGGAACTTCCGGGGCAAGCCGATCCAAATACTCCAGCCAAAGCGATCTCAAATCGTGCTGCATGGCCGGATCTGATGGCTTGCTCATGACGGTCAGTACCTTATCCAGCACTGCCTGCCATTGTGGATCGACCGGGGAAGCAGATACACCACCTTCAATTGTATGCGGATCGTTCTCAACCTCCAACTGATCAGAATGTTCCGTTTCCGGGTACATTTTCTGCTCACCCTGCTCCGCCAGTTCTTGCAATACTTGCAAGGCACGGCGTTTCAGCTCATCCTCCTGGTCCGGGTCTTCTACGAAGGACTCCAGTGCCTGACGCACCTCATCATCACCGATCAAGCTTAACGCCTGAATGACCTGAAGCTGAGTCGCCCGATCCCCGTGGCGCAAGGCCCAGAAGAAGGATGACCGGATTAGCGGGTCCTTCTTCATACTGTCAGGCACCTGGTCAGCACCAAACTTCTCCCACATCCGGAATTGCTCCTCAAACGGGAGATGATAATGATAGCTGAGCACTTGCAGCGGTGTACCCTCCTGCTGGAGTTCCTCCAGTCGGGACAGGAAAAACCGCGGAACTTCCGAGGAAGCATCCTGCTTTTGCAAATGACTCCACAACCGCCGAGCTTCCGCATATCTTCCGGTATTGCTAGCAGCTACCGCCGTGTAATGGTACAAAGAAGCATCCGCATTGTTCTCTCCATCGCCATGAAGCAACCTGCGGAAATGTCTGTAGGCCTCCTCATGGCGTCCGAGAATCCCCATAGTGGTCGCCAGCTTGAATACCTGCTCCTCCTGAAACGGTATAGTAACCGCCAAAGTCTGCACCAGACGATCCAATTCCGGGCCGCCGCCCTCGTGCTGATAAAAGATCGCCAAGTTGCACAATGCGTGTAAATTACCCGGCTCATCTTCCAGCACTTGAATAATGGTAGCCTTAGCATTTTGGAACAATCCCATGTAGTAATACGCCAGCGCCAGATTATTCCGCGCAGCGAACATATCCGGTTGTTCCTCTGAAATTTGCTTGAGCAACTGGGCTGCCTGAGCAAATTTCCCCTCCTCCAGCAGGACACGAGCCTGATCATGCTCTACTACTCCCTGCCGGGCCTTAATGCGGTTCAGCTTCGTTGGACGGTCCAGCTCATAATAGAGCAGCTCCATCATTTCCTCCGCTTCATCAAGAAACTGGCCTTCTTCGTCCTCCTCCAGGTACGTGACCAATGCTTTCTCCGCTTCTTCAAACTGCTCCATATTAGCGTAATTATTCGCCATATAGAAATAACACTCTGTCATCGACGAGTCTACGTCACTCAGAACAGAGGACAGGATCTCATTCGAACCTGCATAATCCCCCATCTCTGATAATATACCCGCCATATTGCAATGATTCACCGGATTATCCGGTTCATATTCAACGGCTTTGCGAAAATATTTCAATGCCTTGTCATAATGATTGCGATCAAGCGAGCGCACAGCTTTCTCAAAAAAGAAAGATGCGTCGAAACGCAAAGCAATAATTTTAGGGCTAGGTTCCGATACTCGCAGATGTTTCCCTTTCATAAATAACCAAGGCACCTCCTTTAAAAGTAACTGGCATGTTCATACCCTTCAGTATACCACAACTTCAAAACGACTTGACAGTCGATCCTGCCTCATTCCAAAAATCGGATACACTCTTGTATACCTATAGATATGTATATAAGAATACGCTAAATAGCCGAGCGCTTTTTCCCTGTAGAAATAGGGAGCGTTCGGCTAACCACTGGAAATGATACTTAGACCCAATAAACGTAATAATTAAAGCGTCAGCGGCACCAGCGAGCGCTCGCGATGCTGAAATACGGCAAGCTCGCGATAGCCGACTTCATATAGAAGCGCGCGTGCCTTCTCCAAGTGCTCGGACAGCTTCGCCGGATCATGAGCATCCGATCCGACGGTCAGCGGGATGCCTAGCGAAAAAGCTTCTTCCAGCATGCGGCGGCTCGGGAACATCTCGGCACAGGGCTTCGAAAGCCCTGATGCATTCAGTTCCATCGCCCGACCGCTACGGGCAACGGCTGAAATTGCGGCACGCTCCAGTTCACACAGCTCCTCCATTTCCTCCGGCCTCGGATGATAGCCGAAGCGCTTAATGACATCCAGATGACCCATGATGTCATACAAACCGGTAGCTGCCGCCTTGGAAACCGCATCATAATACGTGCGGTACACCTCAAGCACATTTTTGCCTTCCCAATGGTGTACCTGACGGAAGTCCGTGACATCCCATTCACCGAGAAAGTGGACGGAACCAATCACATAATCCCAGGGATACGCGGTGATGATGTCTTCGATTTCTCGTTCCCAGCCCTCGATGTAGTCGCCTTCCAAGCCAACACGAATATCAATTTGCCCTTTAAAACGTTCCTTCAGTTCCAAACATTCTTCCACGTATCGGGGCAGCTCCTCCATAGGCATTGCCATTTCCGGATAATAGTCAGCCGGTTTTACATGCAGTAGTGGCATGTGATCGGACAAGCCGAGCTGATCCAGCCCTAGCCGAATTCCCTGCTGTACATACTCTTCCAGACTCCCTATGGCATGCCCGCAGCGGGCGTGATGCGTATGATAGTCAATTTTCATGCGGCTCCCCCCCTTTCAACACTACAACAGCACTACAACAAACCGTACTAATCACGACGAGGACGTTCATGGCGGCGATTCAACTCAGCCAGCACGTCATCGAGCGGTAGCTTGCGCTCCTGCAACAGCACCAGCAGGTGATAAATCAAATCGCTGACCTCCAGGCGCAGTTCGTCATTATCTTTATTTTTGGCGGCAATGATTGTCTCGGATGCTTCTTCGCCAACCTTTTTCAAGATTTTGTCTACACCTTTATCAAAAAGATAAGTCGTGTAGGCCCCTTCAGGACGTGTCTCTTCGCGCTCCTTAATAATCGCCTCCAACTGGGCAAGTACCTCAAAGCGGTCTGCTGAAGCACTGGAAACATCATTTACCAACGTGTGGTCTCCTGCTTTTCCTGCAACAGGTGCTACAGCGGTTCCTGGCGCGGAAATATTACGAAAAAAACAGCTCGTTGCTCCTGTATGACAGGCAGGACCGCTCGGAATGACACGTACCAACAGGGCATCACCGTCACAATCCAGCTGGATGGAGGTGATTTTTTGCGTATTCCCCGAAGTAGCCCCCTTGTGCCACAACTCCTGTCTGGAACGTGACCAGAACCAGGTCTCTCCCGACTCCAAAGATAGTTTCAGCGACTCGCGGTTCATGTAGGCCAGCGTAAGCACCTGAAGCGTAGCATCATCCTGCACAATCGCCGAGACAAGTCCTGCCTCATTCCAGCGTACATTATCCAGTATCTGCTCCAGAGATAGCTGTTGGTTCAATTCGTTGCTCATCGTATCTCCACTCCTCTGCGCTTCAAATCCCGTTTTAGCTCAGGGATTCCTATTTCTTTATAATGAAAAATCGTTGCTGCTAATCCAGCATCCGCTTTACCCGCCGTAAACACGTCATAGAAATGCTCCTGTTTTCCTGCTCCGCCAGAAGCGATAACTGGAATCCCGACGGTATCCGATACCGCGGAAGTCAGTGGCAGGTCAAAGCCGTCCTTGGTTCCGTCCGCATTCATGCTGGTCAGTAGAATCTCACCGGCTCCCAACTGTTCAGCTTCCTTGGCCCAGGCCAAGGCTCGGATACCAGATGGCGTGCGGCCTCCGTGCGTATACACTTCCCACTCGCCCCACGCCTCGTTGTACTTGGCATCAATGGCAACAACGATACATTGTGAGCCAAAGCTGCGCGCACCCTCCGCAATCAGCTGAGGGTTACGGACAGCTGCCGTATTTACGCCAATTTTATCAGCTCCGGCACGCAAAATGCGTTTCATATCATCGACATGAGATATCCCGCCACCTACGGTGAAAGGAATGGCAATTTCCCCGGCTGTCTGACGAACTACTTCTTCCATGGTGGCACGCCCTTCAACTGAAGCAGAAATATCCAGAAATACGATTTCGTCCGCCCCTTCTCGATCATAAAGTGCCGCCAATTCCACCGGATCGCCTGCATCGCGTAAGTTCACAAAATTAACGCCCTTAACCACCCTGCCATCCTTTACATCCAAGCAGGGAATAATACGTTTAGCCAGCATGCCTACTCCCCCTATGCCTTTGCTACAGCTTGTACGGCGACCTGTAAATCAATGCTGCCCGTATACAATGCCTTACCCACAATAGCACCGCCTACACCCTCTTTCGCATAGGTGCTCAGCGTGATTAGATCGTCCATCTTGCTGACACCGCCGGAAGCGATCACGGTTCGTCCACTGCTTTTCGCAAGCGCTACGATCGCCTCCACATTCGGGCCTTGCATCATTCCGTCGCGGGAAATGTCTGTAAAAATGAACGTTTCCGCTCCCTTGGAGGCCAACTCAGCAGCCAATTCGTCCGCTCGAACCTCCGAGGTTTCAAGCCAGCCGCGCGTGGCCACATAGCCATTCCGTGCATCCAGACCAATGGCGATCCGATCACCGTAGGTACCCAATACTGCTTCCGTAAAAGCACGGTCCTCAATCGCTGCCGTACCCAAGATCACACGGCTCACGCCCAGCGACAACAGTCGCTCTACATGTTCACGTGTACGCAAGCCGCCACCCACTTGTACAGGCACTTGCACCGCAGAAGCGATGCGCCCAATGAGCTCATCGTTCACCGGTTGACCTGCTTTAGCACCGTCCAAATCAACCAAATGAATGTAGGAGCCGCCCAAACGCTCCCATTCTTGGGCAACCTCTACAGGGTTTTCGTTGTATATCGTCTCCTGGTTATAATCTCCTTGTACCAGTCGTACACATTTGCCATCGCGAATATCAATCGCCGGGTATATCGTGAACAAAGTATGACCCCCTTGTGAGCTATTCAACATCTATATGCCATTACATCAATCAACGACCAAAGTTGGCGTACCACCAATTGCAGACCCATGAATCGTTTACGCTCGCTTTTCCGCTTCCGCTAGTTCCAAAAACTGACGAAGCAGTCGCATCCCCTTCTCCCCGCTTTTCTCTGGGTGGAACTGCATGCCATATACATGGCCTCTGCCTACGATAGCTGTTACGGGCCCACCATAATCGGTCACCGCCAGCAGGTCACTTTCGACCTCCGGCTTCGCATGATAGGAATGTACAAAATACACATGTCCTTCCTCCAAGCCCTGTAACAACGGGTGATCCGGCTGAGTCATACACAGACGATTCCAACCCATATGCGGCACTTTAACCCCCAGATCAGGAGCAAATCGAACGACCTCGCCTGGTAAAATATTAAGCCCTTCGTGACTGCCGTATTCTTCACCACGAGTGAACAACAGTTGCATTCCTAGACAAACACCGAGCAGTGGTTGTCCAGCGCTGGCAACCTCCTGAATTACCCGATCCAATCCGCTGGAACGCAAATGCTCCATAGCATCCCCGAATGCCCCTACGCCTGGCAAAATCACACCGCTGGAGGAACGAATCACTTGGGCATCTCCCGTTACTACAGCCTCATAGCCAAGACGTTCAACCGCCTTGCTCACACTATGCAGATTGCCTCTGCCGTAATCCACAATAGCAATGGACATGGACTACAGCACTCCCTTCGTTGAAGGCACTCCCGTCACCCGCGGATCAATGGATGTCGCTTCATCCAGTGCACGTCCCAGCGCTTTGAACACCGCCTCAATCATATGGTGGGTATTTTGCCCGTAGTGAACGATGACGTGTAGCGTCATGCGAGCCTCCAACGCAAATTTCCACAAAAATTCATGCACCAGCTCCGTCGAAAAACTCCCTACCTGCTGTGACGGATACTCCGCACGATACTCAAAGTGAGGGCGGTTACTCAGATCAATGACAACCTGCGCGAGCGCCTCATCCATCGGTACAAAGACGCTGGCATAGCGCTTGATTCCTTTTTTATCACCCAACGCTTCCAGCAAGGTTTGCCCCAGACAAATACCAATATCCTCTACGGTATGATGATCGTCGATATCAACATCCCCTCTGGCCTGTACATTCAGGTCAAAGTGTCCGTGCTTGGTGAACAAATCCAGCATGTGATTCAGAAACGGAACATCCGTTTCAATCTCAGCCTGCCCTGTGCCGTCTACTGCAAAAGATAGCTGAATATCCGTTTCGTTCGTCTTTCGGCTGACGCTGCCTGTACGTTCTGTTACGTTATTTTCGTTCCCCATCGCCATCCACCGCCTTCTTTTCATTGTCCAATCGAACTTGTATCGCCCGTGCGTGTCCTTCCAGTCCTTCATGGCGGGCAAGCTGCATAATCGTCTCTCCATTGCGCAGCAGTGCTTCCTTGCTGTAATAGATCATACTCGACTTCTTGATAAAATCATCAATATCCACTGGCGAAGAAAACCGCGCCGTTCCATTCGTCGGGATAATGTGGTTAGGTCCGGCAAAATAATCGCCTACTGGCTCCGAGCTGTATGCTCCTAGGAAAATAGCTCCCGCGTTTTCAATCAGACCCACATGCTCCATCGGCTGCTCTGTCATAATTTCCAAATGTTCCGGCGCCAGTCGGTTTACAATATGGATGCCCTCTTCCAAAGTGTCGACGACAATGATAGCCCCATATGCCTCCACCGATGCAGCAGCAATATCTCTGCGCGGCAGCTCCGCCAATTGGCGCTGTACTTCACCTGATACATCTTCGGCCAAGCGTTGCGAAGGCGTAACCAGTATGGCTGAGGCCATTTCGTCATGTTCTGCTTGTGAAAGCAGGTCAGCTGCTACATAAGAGGCATTTGCTGTATCGTCAGCCAACACAACAATTTCACTTGGTCCCGCTATACTGTCGATATCCACCGCGCCATACACCTCGCGCTTCGCCAACGCTACATAAATGTTGCCGGGACCGCAAATTTTATCGACTGGCTCAATGCTATGTGTTCCGTAAGCGAGAGAGGCGATCGCCTGCGCTCCGCCAACCCTATATATTTCCGTTACACCAGCCTCTGCCGCAGCCACCAGTGTATATGGATCTATCCCTGCCTTGCCGCCCGTCGCCGGGGGTGTCACCATGACAATCTCCGGTACACCAGCCACCTGAGCGGGAATGACATTCATCAGCACTGAGGATGGATAGGCTGCTTTACCGCCCGGAACATACACGCCTACACGTTTCAACGGTCGGATAATTTGACCGAGCAAGCTACCATCTGGCTGTAAGTCCATCCACGAATTACGTTTTTGCTTCACGTGAAAAGCACGGATATTATCCGCCGCCTCTCGAATCGCCTGTAAAAAAGAAGGCTCTACCTCATCATATGCCGCCTTCAATTCTTCCTCCGTCACACGAAGTTGCTCTGCTGTCAGCGATACACCATCAAACGATTGCGTATATCGCAGGACAGCCTCATCCCCCTCTTGGCGTACCGACTGAATAATGGTACGCACAGCCTCATTTTGCTCAGGTGTACCGTAATCCACCTCCCGTTGGAGACTGAAATCACGGGCTGATACGATCTTCATTTGTCCATTCCCCCTTACTTGCAGCTTGCAGAATGCCCCTTTAACCCTTGGCTTATTCCTTTAGTCCATTTACTCCCGGGGTGCCACCGCATTTGGAATCACCTGATGCAATCGATCACACAATGCCTGAATCGAGCTGTTTTTCATCCGGTAGCTGACCCGATTGGCAATCAGACGACTGGTAATATCCAGTATGCTGATCTGCTCGACCAATCCATTCTCCCGCAAGGTCTGACCCGTTTCCACCATATCAACAATGCGGTCTGCCAGACCAATTAACGGCGCCAGCTCAATGGAGCCATTCAGCTTAATAACCTCCACCTGCTGGCCTTGCTCCCGAAAATACTGGGAAGCCACATTCGGATATTTTGTAGCGACCCGCTGACGAATACCTGGCTGCCAATCTGGTAAAGCAATCACCGACATCCGACAACGGGCAATCCCGAGATCCAGCAGTTCATACACATCCTTGTTTTCTTCCAGCAAAACATCCTTGCCCACAATGCCGATGTCCGCCGCCCCGTACTCCACATACGTAGGAACATCAACGGGCTTCGCCATAATAAATTCCATACCCAGCTCGGGCAGTGGGATGACCAGCTTGCGCGTCTCGTCCACATCCAGCGGAATGGGAACCCCTGCTCGGCGAAACAGCTCAGAAGCCTGCTTATAAATCCGTCCCTTTGGCATGGCTACCTTCAATGTTTCCGTCATGGCAATTCCCTCCTTTGTACTGGCTGTCTTCCTTCAGCTGTATAGCTGTATACCTCTGCGTACAGGCCCTGCTGCTCACGGCGTCGGTCTTCCGGGCCACCCGTGAGCCCTGTCACCACAGTAAGACCTGTTGCGCGTAGCTCTGCCGCTACGGATAACGCCTCTTGGCGTCCCTGTTCGTCATAGCGGATAAGTACAGGAAGCTTCGTCTCCATTTGGATACCATCCACACCATCGACGATCCGGTTTGTCTTCAATGCAAATCCCGTTGCAGGTACGGATCGACCAAACTGCTGAAGCAGATTGTCATAGCGCCCCCCGTTGCATACCGGGAACCCAATCTCCGCCGCATAGCCCTCAAAAGTCATTCCTGTATAATATGAAAAATCCCCGATCATGGTAAGGTCGATTAACACATGCTCAGATACGCCGTAAGCCTCCAGCACTTCCCATACCTCGCACAAATGTGCAATGGATTGAATCGTTTGCTGCTCCACACTAAGACCGGTAGCCTGTTCGCAAATTTCTTTTCCACCGCGCAGCCGCAGAATAGCCTCAAGTTTATCCCGGTGTTCGGGAGCCAAGCCCAAAGCTTCAATCGCTGTTCGGTAGCCCACTACATCACGACTGAGCAACAGTTCCTTTAGCGCTTGTTGTTCAGCCTGGCGGCCTGGAATGATTTCCTCAAACAAACCGTTCAGGAATCCCACATGCCCCATCGCAATTTTAAAAGAGGTCACCCCTGCTGCCTGTAATGATGCAATTGCCAATGCTACAACTTCTGCATCAGCCTCAGGCGAATCATCACCCACCAGCTCCACACCCGTCTGAAAAAACTCCGCTTCTCTTCCTGCCTCTTCCTCAATCGCCCGAAATACATTTGCGTGATAGGAAAGTCGGAGTGGTACTTCCTCTTCCTTTAGCAACGAAGATACCACCCGTGCAATTGGAGCGGTCATATCCGATCGCAGCACCAACGTGGTCCCCCGGTTATTGAGTAATTTAAACAGCTTCCGATCGGAAGTAGAACTAGCCACTCCCACCGTATCGTAGTATTCCATCGTAGGCGTCATAATCTGGCGGTAGCCCCAACGCTCCATGCATTCGAGTACATTCAGTTCAATGGCCCGCAGCTTCGACACTGCACGCGGAAGATAATCTCGAACCCCTACAGGGATCTCGAATCCTTTTGGCTTAGACATCTCTATCACCTCATGATTTCACAATATCTTTATCATGGTAAAGTGCTAACAAACTAAAGTATATTCGATATATTATCATGCTCTACTTGTGAACGTCAACCGAACGACGCAGCCCTTTTTTACAGATTAGCCAAGCTGCTGCCCCTCTCTATATTTTATCCAATGCAAAATACATGAATCCTATATGAAAAACATCTATCAATGTATTTTCACGGAGCAAGACCGCGCCTACGTTAATTTTTTTGTGCATATTGAGTTGTTCAGTTCTACTGAAAATTTATAAATTCTATACTCAAAAAAAAGACTGCCAGCTTTAAGCTAACAGTCCAAATTAAAATATTTATCTATTCACCTGTTCATCTTTACTCCGGAAAGGAAACTTCGGAACCGTGCCCAAACCGATCCATGCAAATGGAACATATCGAAAACACAGCGTCACAATCAGCCATGAGCCAAACAGCGCCAACAACCATCCACCGGCAACGGAGAAGATATATTCTATCGGTGTTCCATGCAAATCTAACTTGCGATACACCCGCAGTAACGCCGGGTGAAGTAAATAAATACCGAAAGAACATGCCCCCAACCAACTGATTAACATTCGCAGCCTATCATTAGTATGACGATACAATAAAACCGAGCACTGAAACAACACTAATGCAGATACGAGGGCATGTGCATTACGGAGTAGTTCATAGATCAGTGAGTCTGCATAGATGCCTTTGCGATATGCTATAAACCATATTTGTACATAAGCTATACCCACGAGTAGCCAAGCCGCCCACAACCCCCACCAACTGATCAACTGACCACGTCTAATTACTGTACCTGACACTGGAAAAAGCCACTTTTTAAACCCTTCATATCCAATCGCTACAGCTGCGCCCAAGGCAAAATAACTGATATACGTAATCGCAAGGCTTCCTCTTTCCTCTTGCCAAACGTATTTGTTCAGCAATACAAACCCCCATTGAATGACTAACCCTACTGCCAAAATGATACAGGCTGCTCTCCGTGGACTCGATATCCAATGACATAAGCGCTGCACTCCCCACAACAACAGCGGGAAGACCAAATAAAATTGGATGATGATGATGACATAATACAAATGTGTGTACGCCTTTCCCGTTAACAGCACGAGCGGAAGATCACTGAGCGGCATCAACCCGCGTGTTACCAAGGTCAAATAATACACAAGAGAAAACAAAACGTACGGTAACACAATAAACATCAGTCTTTTTCGGAAAAACACAAGCATATTCTTACCACGAAGCGGCCTATCGATATAATTGTAAAATAAAACAAACCCGCTCACAAAAATAAATACGGGCACTGCAAAGCTACTAAACACATTTAAAAATAAAAAAGGATAAAACAATAGAGAATGACGCGCATCAATTAAAGCCATTGAAGTCGCATGAATGGTAACAACGGCTGCAATTAATATTCCCCGGTAAATATCAAGCTCTGGTATACGTTCTTTTTTGACCAAATCAACACGCTCCCATATCGCCTTGCTTTTAACAATTTTTAAACATAATTAACATGCATTACCCCACTTATTATACAGAAAAACAACACAAGAAAGACCCCTTAATACATAAGGGGCCTTCCTTATAGTGCTATTTACTACTCATCCATACCAGAACGTCTTAAATCACGCAACGGATTGCCACCCACAAATGCACCTGCGGGCACGTCTTTATGCACGACCGCTCCGGCCGCTACGATAGCTCCGTCACCAATGGTGACACCCGGCAGAATGGTTGTGTTGGCGCCGATCAGCACATGATCACCAATCACCACTTTACCGATACGATACTCCTCAATGAGATATTCGTGAGCCAGTATCGTCGTGTTATATCCAATGACCGAATTGTTCCCTATCGTAATATGCTCCGGAAAAAAAACATCCACCATCACCATCAGGCCGAAGGCCGCATGTTGCCCCACCTTCATCCCCAGCATTCTGCGGTAAATGACGTTTTTCAGAGAAAGCACAGGACAATACCGGGCAATCTGTATAAAAATAAAGTTCTTAATGCCTTTCCAGCGGCTCACCGTCCGATAAATCTGCCACAACGCATTGGGACCTTCTACAGGATAGCGGTTCACCTTTCTCACGATACATTGACACCTTGAAGCTCCAGCTTCAGCAAATCCCGCATATCATGCAACATATAGTCAGGCCCATATCCGCGCAGAGTTTCCTCGCCCTTTAGCGACCAAGCTACACCAGCGGATTTCACACCTGCTGCCTGAGCTGACAAAATATCAAAAGAACTGTCTCCGACCATCAATGTATGCTTTGCTTCAGCATTCAAGCCTTCTAAGGCCTTAAGGACTGGCTCAGCGTGTGGCTTAGGATGCTCTACATCGTCCACCGTCACAATATAATCCATAGAGGAAGTCAGATTGAACAGATTAAGTACACGTATCGTGGATGGTCGTATTTTGGTTGTCACAACCCCTAGCTTAATTCCTCTCGCACGCAACTCCTGAATAACCTCAATGACATATGGAAATGGCTTCACCATTTGATCATGATGAATCTGATTATAAGCACGGTAGTCCTTAACCAGCCCAGATACATCCGTTAATCCCGAAAAAGTACGAAGTTGATCGTCCAGCGTTCCACCCATATGAGGAATAATATGCTCCCGCGTCAGCGGATCAGCATCCGGATGATTCAAAATGTGTAGAAATGTGCTGATAATCAACTCATTCGTGTCCATGATGGTGCCGTCTAAATCAAACAAAATCGTATTTATCATAGATGCTCCTTCTTGTCCTCGTCCGTGTCTTCCTTAGGTAGCTTATCCGCCGTAGCTGTTGGAGGAACCGCATCTTGTCCTGGACGGGATACCTGTTCTGGCGTCACGTCAGGTACCTGATCAATCCCCGCTTTGCTGGAGATAATCGGATCGCTATACCGAGCAACAGATGTGCCCTTCCGGCGACGAACCAAAATGAAAATCACGGCAGCCACCACAATGAAAATAGGCAGCAATTGTGATATCCGTACGTTACCGTAACTTGGGTCCAGATGCCCTGGTTCAAACCCTAACCATACCATAGGAGACCACAGGGCATTTACAAAGGAAGCGAGCCAATCCGGTCCCTGAAAAGCCAAACTGTCCGTCCGTACACGCTCGATGAAAAAACGACCAATCGAGTACCAAATGAAGTAAAACGCAAACATTTCGCCTGCACGTACAAATTTCATACGACGAATGACGAGCAGCAAAATCACACCTACAATACTCCACAGTGATTCATATAAAAATGTAGGGTGATGAAACACCCCGTTAACGTTCATCTGATTCACAATGAAATCCGGCAGATGCAGTTGATTTCGCAAAAAAGTCTCTTCCGTCGGTCCACCGTAGGCTTCCTGATTGACAAAATTACCCCAGCGTCCAATCGCTTGACCGATCAGTAGGCCTGGTGCACAAATATCAGCGATACGCCAGAAATTATACCCTTTATACCGGAAATAAATGACCGCACATATAATGGCTCCGATCAAGGCACCGTATATCGCAATACCGCCATTCCAAATTTTAAAAACATCCCATAGATTATCTCGGTAGTCTTCCCATTTGAAGGCTACATAATAAATACGCGCTCCAATTATTGCTGATGGAACACCCAGAAGCAGCATATCCATAAAAAAGTCCTGCGGAATACCGAATCTTTTTCCTTCACGGATGGCGAGATATAAACCCACAAGCGCCGCCAGCCCCAAAATAAGCCCATACCAATGGACCTTGATTGCCCCGATTGAAAAAGCGATCGGATTCAGCAGTAATGTTGCCGTTAACATATATTTCTCTCACTCCTCGTTCTTCCTTACAAACGAACAAACCTTAATCCATCTCTTCCATATCTTCAGAAATCGTAGCAGTCAGCTTGTTTGTAAATTGCAGAGCTGCATTAACGCCCATTTGTTTCAAACGATAGTTCATCGCCGCCACCTCGATAATAACAGCCAAGTTTCGGCCCGGACGAACTGGGATTGTAACTAGTGGAACATCTGTATCAATAATGCGTGTCGTTTCTTCATCGAGACCAAGACGGTCATACTGCTTGTCCTGCTGCCATGCCTCCAGACGGACAACCAATGTAATCCGTTTGTTATTACGAACTGCACCAGCACCAAACAGCGTCATCACATTAATAATGCCCACGCCACGAATTTCCAACAGGTGACGGATCAGCTCAGGTGCTGTGCCATGCAGCTGAAAATCAGACGTTTGCCGAATTTCTACCGCATCATCTGCTACCAAGCGATGTCCACGTTTAACCAGTTCCAGTGCTGTTTCACTTTTACCAATTCCACTACTTCCTGTGATAAGCATTCCCACGCCATACACGTCACATAGTACACCATGGATAGTCGCCGTAGGAGCCAGCTTTCTTTCGAGAAAGCCTGTAATGCGGCTTGATAAAATCGTCGTCGCCATATTAGTACGCAGTACAGGAATATCTCGTTCTGCGCTCGCCTCCACTAACTCAGCCGGTACCTCCAGACCACGTGTGATGATAATACATGGAGTCAGCTCTGTACACAGACGCTCCATCCGATCCCGTCGCTCATCAGGAGGAAGCATCCCCAGAAAAGCCAACTCAGACCTTCCCAGAAGCTGTACCCGCTCCTGTGTATGATATTCAAAATACCCGGCCATCTCCAGACCTGGGCGATTCAAATCATCCACTGTGATCAGTCTTCGCAGACCTTTTTCACCAGAAATAACTTCCATTTGAAACTGCTGTACAAGCTCGGATACCTTTACCTGTTTAGCCATTGTATTCTCCCCTTCATCTGCAACACCGGATTCTATACGTCATTTGATTTATGTAGCTTTACCCTATTAACCAACAGCCCAACGCCAGTCTAGCTGCACTGCATCAATCCACACTCCACTTGATTTAACACTATGGTTCCAGGCTAACTCTATTCCGACAGCAGGATTGATCCCATCTAGGACCCTTGCCAACGAACCTTGCCTGCATCTAGACCCGTACCATTGTACCCATCGTATCGGAATTTTCCAATGAATGCAATGCCGAAGCTAGTAGCCGTATGCGATATACAAAAAGAGTCGCAGTTCTCCGCTTGGGGAAAACTGCGACTCTCTTCCAGAGGCAAATTTTATTCGCCAACCAGAATACTCAATTCCGATTCCTTATCAAAAATATGAACCTTGTTCATATCAACAGCCAACTTCGCTTTAACACCATCACGAGTATTGGAACGTCCGTCTACACGGGCAATAATCGTATCATTTCCGGCACCGCTCAAGTACAACAGCATTTCATGACCGAGATTTTCCGTTACATCCACAGTGGATGTAAAGATCGTATTCGGAGAAGCCTCCAGGAATACAGGCTCTTCATGAATATCCTCAGGACGGATACCCAAGATCACTTCTTTGCCGATATAGCCCTTCGCTTTTAAAATCTGTCCTTTACCTTCTGGTACGAACAGATCCAGACCTGGCGCATTAAAGTGCAATGCACCTTCTTTTTCAACCAGTTTACCTGTGATGAAGTTCATCGTAGGAGAGCCGATAAAACCAGCTACGAACAGATTCACTGGACGGTTGTACAGTTCATCTGGGGATGCAGCTTGTTGGATAATACCATCCTTCATAACTACAATCCGGTCACCCATCGTCATGGCTTCGACTTGGTCATGGGTTACGTAGATAACAGTCGTTTCCAGACGCTTAGCCAGCTTCGTGATTTCCGCACGCATCTGACCACGCAGCTTGGCATCCAAGTTGGACAGTGGCTCATCCATCAAGAACACTTGCGGGTCACGGACAATCGCACGTCCCAAGGCAACACGCTGGCGTTGACCACCTGATAACGCTTTCGGCTTACGATCCAGCAGATGCTCAATATCAAGGATTTTAGCCGCTTCACGTACACGTTTATCAATTTCTTCTTTCTTCACCTTACGGAGCTTCAGACCAAAAGCCATGTTTTGGTATACATTCATATGCGGATACAAGGCATAGGATTGGAATACCATCGCGATATCGCGGTCCTTTGGAGCCACGTCGTTCACAACACGATCTCCAATGTACAATTTACCGTCTGAAATTTCCTCCAGACCAGCGATCATACGGAGCGTAGTAGATTTACCACAACCGGAAGGACCAACCAATACGAGAAACTCTTTATCTTGAATGTCCAAATTGACATCAACAACTGTAGCTTTATCTGCACCCGGATATTTCTTGAAAATATGCTCTAAACGTACACCAGCCATAGCTTTTGCCTCCCTAAGATCAAGTTATGAAATCGAATACATTTCTTACTTGTATCTTACCCTAGTCCCCGTAGCATGGCTATTCGCAAACTGCACAAAAATGCTATTTCCTTTTTGTCACTTTGTACAATAGGAGATAGAGCTTGACCAAAACCGCATCATTAAACGTCCGCACGTCCAATCCAGTTTCCTGTTTGATCTTGTCCAAACGGTAAATCAACGTATTTCGATGCACATATAGGCGCTTAGCTGTCTCACTCACATTACAATCCAGTTGAAAAAAGATATCTAATGTAGCCATCGTTTCTGAGTCTTCCAGTATGACAGATGACTTCATTACCTGCTCTAAAAATAGTACGCGTTGTTCCTTGGGAATGCGGTGTAACAGCCTTTCTAAATGAAGCTCCCATGAAAAGTGGATGTGCTCTGTTACATGAAAAATCTTGCCCAGATGTATCGTCTCCCATAACAAATTCAGCTCTTGGGGAAGACTTTGCAAAGGGATCGAAGGCTTGGAAACCGCCAAATGGAACACACCCACCCATTCATTCGCAATAAGCTCATATAGACCCAAGCTAAAAGCCGTAAGAACCTCCTCCAACGATTCCGTAAAATCTGCATCCCTGGACTCAGTGTCTTTATCCCGTTCATCGTCGGCTCCTAATAAAAGCTCCTTTTTAGCCATAATCAGCCAAGACTGTTCGTCCAATGGAGTAAGCAGCACATCCCCTCCAAAATAGCTCGCGAACAATCGATGGAGCTGCGTATAAGTAATAGCCCCCTCCTGTGTTCCCTCGCCATTCAGTAAAATCGGGACCATGCACGCTGATAGCGAATCGCGAAGCTGCAATTCATCAGGAACCTCTTCTTCCCTGTTTAGATTGGCAGCCTGCTGTATGAGCCATTGTCCAAAACGATTCATCCGCTCTTCCTCGCTATAAACTGGGTTATCCGACAATTGTGGACCGTTCTGCCAGACCTGCTCCATGTTCCCCAATAGCGCTTCTACCAGTTTCCGTTCTCGATCCGTCAAATATCTGGCCTCTACCACAAAGGCAGCCAGTTCACCTCCCGACGCACGAAACGGAAAATATAGCTTGTTGTCATGGACAAACGATCTATCCGGTATAACTGAATCGGCTGTCTCTCCCTCTGCCATCATTTCCGGGCACCAAGGCACTATGGTAAAAGGCGCTTGAATAATATTCTGAAGCTGTTGTTGAATCCATTCTGTATCCAGAGTCACGCGATCACCACTTCACTTTTTTAGAATATAGAATAAGCACTAAGCGAACATAATGAACTCATTATAACCTGTCGATACCGTAAAATAAAAAAGCTATATTAAAACATAGCTTAAAACAATACAAAAAAAGCCATCAACCTATAGTTGATGACTTCTGATGAGCCATGAAGGACTCGAACCTTCGACACCCTGATTAAAAGTCAGGTGCTCTACCAACTGAGCTAATGGCTCGCAAAACTGGTGGAGGATGATGGATTCGAACCACCGAACCCGTAAGGGAGCAGATTTACAGTCTGATGCGTTTGGCCACTTCGCTAATCCTCCATATAAAGGTGGCTCGGGACGGAATCGAACCGCCGACACGAGGATTTTCAGTCCTCTGCTCTACCGACTGAGCTACCGAGCCATATCCATTAACAAAAAAATAAAGTGCGGAGGGATACCCCTTCCCACTTTAGTACGGTAAAACTATTGAATTGAAAAATGGCGGAACTGACGGGATTCGAACCCGCGATCTCCTGCGTGACAGGCAGGCATGTTAGGCCTCTACACCACAGTTCCCTATATTTTTCAAAATTCAAAAATGGTGCCGGCGAGAGGACTTGAACCCCCAACCTACTGATTACAAGTCAGTTGCTCTACCAGTTGAGCTACACCGGCACAATGGTGGAGGCTGAGGGGATCGAACCCCCGACCCTCTGCTTGTAAGGCAGATGCTCTCCCAGCTGAGCTAAGCCTCCTGGGTATGTATGGTAGCGGCGGAGGGGATCGAACCCCCGACCTCACGGGTATGAACCGTACGCTCTAGCCAGCTGAGCTACACCGCCATAACATAATATTTCGCTAGCTTGTCCTAAATGGCGGAGAGAGAGGGATTCGAACCCTCGCACCACTTTCGCAGTCTAACCCCTTAGCAGAGGGTCCCCTTATAGCCACTTGGGTATCTCTCCATATAAATGGACTCGCTTAGCAAAACTCCGCAAGTTATTCTTCAACTCACCAAAGTGATTTGGAATATCAAGCGCAATTTCAAGGTTACACCCTGAAAACTGGATCCGAAACTCATTGCGTTTTATTTTAGGATAAGCCCTCGACCGATTAGTATTGGTCAGCTCCATGCATTACTGCACTTCCACCCCCAACCTATCTACC
>NZ_JANAVI010000066.1:0-421 GCF_024213325.1 Paenibacillus sp. MZ03-122A
GTTATCTCCATATCTTACGACATGGCTTGATTCTCTTGAAGGTGTTTTGATTTGTCTCACGTTATGGGGTCAGTTCCATTGAAACACGGGTCTTCTTTTGTTAAGTTCATTGAGCTTATTCAAAGTGGTATCTTTTAAATAATCAAAACAATTCGTAACATAAAATGGAGCTAATCCATCTTATACTCTTCCCTTAATATATAATGTTCATAATCAACCTAAACTTGACGAATTTTATAATACTTAAATTTTCAAATGGAATTATTTTCGCTGTTTTTTCAATGCAGGCAAGGGCAGGCGGACAAGCCACCGCCCTCTGCACACGCAAAGTGAATTCATTGCATTTTAGAAAACGGATTTAGAAAACAAAGTCGATGGAATCCGGCGAGAAGCCTTCCGGTTGCTCGTCCGAGTTCACCTG
>NZ_JANAVI010000067.1:0-419 GCF_024213325.1 Paenibacillus sp. MZ03-122A
TCGGCTCAAAAACGACTGTACATTTTGAGCCATCTGGAAGGTGGGGATCTCAGCTACAATATGCCGGGTGTATTAACCGTGGAGGGGCCACTTCAGGCCGATCGGCTGGAAGATGCGTTCCGTCAGTTAATAGCCCGCCATGAAACGCTGCGGACTTCCTTTGAAATGGTGGAAGGCGAGGTCGTTCAGCGCGTTTACGATCAAGTGGAGTTTGCAGTAGAGCGCCTGCAGGCTAGGGAGTCCGAAGCCGAAGCTTATATCGAGTCCTTTGTACGCAGCTTTGATCTTCGCCAGGCACCACTGCTGCGTGTTCGTCTCATTCAAACTGGACCAGAGCGCCATCTCCTGATGTACGACATGCACCATATTATTTCAGACGGTGTATCGTCTAACAATATCGTGCAGGAGCTGGTACAACT